>PUMA01000071.1 GCA_003551155.1 Desulfonatronospira sp. | reverse complement strand
CCCCATTGGTTCGTCCGTGTATTTTATTTTCTCTTTCATAGATTTTCTTTCCTTTCCGCCAATATCCGGCGCCGATTATTCTGATTTTGTTCTTTCTGTATGTAAACCGAACCGTCATTATTTCGTCGGAGACCCTTCCAAGACAGTAAAAGCGCTTTTCATTATCACCATGTTCAAGGTCTTCAAGGATAACACGGTCAGTGTCAAGAAAAGCAAGCTGTGCCAGTGCAAAGGAAACTCCATGTTTCTCCTGATTCTGCCTGTCTTTTTTGGAATCCCACTCGAAATCAGACCGTTTGCTCGTAAAAAATAGATTGGGAAAGAAAATTTGTCAATATAAAAATATGGTCTTTTATATGGCTTTTATGGGGTCGGGCCACAACATAGTTGATCCCTTTATACGCGAATGATTAGCACCACAACGCAATTTGTCAGTTAACTATTTAAAATAATTGAAATTATTATAATATCCTATGTCGTTGTGTCTTACTGAATTCATTGGACATTTTTTATAAGTTGCATTGTAGGGTTAAGTTTTATGGAGACATGAAGTCTGACCATTATTGCTCCGCTGCACATTTTGCGCTTGATCTGAAGTGTGCAAAAGGCTGCTCCTGACCAGCAGGCTGCCCCCGGCGATCATGCGGTTGGACCAGTTGTGCCTGTGCTTGTAGAACTGAATGTCCTCCCGCATGGGCGGGTTTTCTTCCTGCAGATCAAAAAAGGAGTGATCTGAAAAAAAACAGTTGCATCACGGACATCATCCATAACCTGCTTCTTTATCATCCGATAGTCCACGATAGACAACATGCGTTCTCTTGGTCGCCTGTTAAGTTTTAAATCGCTCAATCTCTATTATCCGCTTCCAATATTTCTTGAACGATATTCCCATCACTCATTTTCAATTTCCTCCGCAATCTTTTTCAAGGCATGGCCTTTCAAACTCCGCCAACTGATCCTGCTTGATTTTTCAGGGACCATTAGCATATGTCTGGATTATGAACAGATGGGGTTAATTGGACTGCTGCCTGGATCTCAGGACAAACCCGGAAAGACATGATCAATTTTGCATATAACGCCATAACCGGACTGCTGGAAGGCCGTGAAGTCCTTTTGGCCCTTCTGGGAGGATTGTCTCTGCTGACGTTTGCGGGCTCTCTTATCGTGGTTCCGTTGGTGCTCGTACGCCTGCCTGAAGATTATCTGCGCCAGGAAGATAAAATGACTCAGCACTGGCCGCAGCCTGTTGCAGTAGCGTTTTTGATCTTCAAAAACGCTCTAGGTGGCCTGTTTCTGTTGGGCGGGACAGCCATGCTGGTTTTGCCGGGACAGGGTTTGTTGACAATATTCGTCGGGCTTTTGCTGCTTGATTTTCCCCGTAAACGTTTTCTGATTCATCGTACCCTGGGCAGCAGGCGCATCTTCCATAACATAAACCGGTTGCGGGCAAGGTTCGGCAAGCCCAAATTGAAGCCGCCCTGCGGTACCAATGGATAATTTTGTCAACTCTTATTTTTATGGTAATCCCCCTGGCTTTACCCTGACCATTTGTATCTTCTGTCTGGATGAAGGGCAGCATGATCCCGGTCTGATGCATCAAATCTGTCCGTCATTCATGTTTTTCCCACAGCCTTGAAAAAAGTATAGCAAAATGTGCCATCCGCTTCGGCGGTCCGGTAGAGATCTTTAATCCCCTTGTCAAAGACGGCCTGATCCACGATACCCTCCTCCATGACTGATTGACGTACACCCTCGATCATGGCTGTAAATGTCTTTTTGGTAAATCCATCCACCAGTTCCGGCTTGCTCGAATCCACATACACCATCCGGGGGGATACCCGGACCTCGCTAAAGCCGGCATTTAACAGCAAAGGGTACAGCGACCTGCCGATCAGCGCGTTGCCCCCCACGCTGGACTGGAGTTCGACCAGACACTGAATTGCTGTGTGAGCGGCTTCGCTGTCAGGATGGAAGAAGGCAGAACCATGGTCTCCCTCAATGACCGTGATCGTCCCGCCCGGACGCAGGCAGCCTTTCAGTTTCTGCAGGGCTGCCTTGGGCTCACTCAGGTGCTCCAAAACAAAGCAGACAAAGACATGGTCAAACGATTGCCGGCCAAAGGGCAGATGGAAAATATCTCCTTGCTGAAACTGGACATTTGTCAGCCCTGCCTCCATGATCTTCTGTCCAGCCGCAGCCACCGAAGCCCCGGAGATGTCTATGGCGACAATCGAGGCTCCAGGGCTATTCCCTGCAAGAGTCACTGTCTGTGCACCGACTCCGCAACCGGCTTCCAGAACACGGCTTCCCGCCGGAAACACCGTATCGGAATGAAGCAGGTCGGCCAAAGTGGTTGCCTGATCCTGTAAGCGGACGTTTTCTCGCTGATTGTAGCCGTGGACGTATGCTCTGGTCATGTTCCTTCTCTTTTTGCCCAACGAGGGTCAACGGCCCCCTCGCACCTGTTTTTGAAATCCTCATAATTGCGCAGCGAGCAGAACCTCTCCCGCTACTGAATGTCCATGCCCGAATGATTGCAGGGTTTATTGATAACTTTGAAAAAAAACTTTATGCAATCCGGTACCTTCAGCCTTACCAGCCAGTACCTCCCTAGACAACCATTTTAAAATTATCCGGCTTCCCTGGGACCGCATTCTTTGTCTTGTAATCAGACTTTTCTTGTTTTATAATTAATAATTATGGTTAAGTGAAAAAGTATCCCAAGCAGCATATGATCAAATCACAAAAAAGGAGAAAGTATTATGCCAGTTTATGAATTTTACTGCAAAGAGTGCAAAAAGGAGTTTGAAATCCAGATGCGGTTGGCTGAATATGAACAGGGCAAAGACCAGCAGAAATGTCTGCATTGCGACAGCAGCAATGTAGAACGCAGGATTTCGCTGTTTGAGGCCAAGACTTCCAGAAAAAGCTGATCTGTTTTTGCCATGCAGTTTTTACTGAAAAATGCCCTGAAACGGGCACTTTTTTTAACCTGGGCAGGTCCTCGTAGCCATTACCGGTACAAGTGCCCGGTTTCACCTGCATGGAATTTTAGTTGCGGGCAGGCTCCGGGCCATTGCCCTGGCCTGCCCGCTCAATAAGCTCCCCCGGCAGCTCCAGGACGGCATCAAAACCAGGCTCTGGGGCCTATGCTGCAGTTGCATCATGGTCAATCAGAAATACCCTCCGGCTGAAACCTGCCTTGATCTTTCCATGAACTCCTTTGCGCCGGCCTGTTCATTGTATGGCATGATGCTTTTGCCAACTGTCATTTCTTTATCTGCTGTCTCATTCCCAGCCGAAAGTCAATGCTCCGCGCAGAACATTTGATTCTGTGCGGATCTCGGGACAAAGCGGGAAAAACAAGATCAATACTGAATATAATGGCATCATGGGCCTGCTGGAAGGCTGGGAAGTCCTGTCGGCTGTTCTGGGCGGACTGTCCCTGCTGACCTTTATGGGCTCCCTTGTTGCGGTTCCGATAATGATCGTCCGGCTGCCTGAAGATTATCTTCGCCGGGCAGACAGGCTGATTCAGAACTGACCGCAGCATATTTCAGCAGAGCTTTTAATCCTGAAAAACTGTCCCCAGGGACTGTTTCTGCTGGGCGGGACAGCCATGCTGGTTTTGCCGGGACAGGGTATTTTGACCATTTTCATCGGACTTTTGCTGCTTGATTTTCCCCGCCAGCAGGCCCTGATTCGTCGAATTATGGGCCAAAGGCGCATGTTCCGAAGCATCAGCCCGCTGCGGGCAAGGTTCGACAGGCCCGGGCTGATGCCTCCCCCTGCCATCCGCGGGGTACGATCTCAGGAATACAAGGTAGTTTGAGAAAAATTCATCTGTTTTATCTGTCTGGTAAAGACATTTACCATCTCGGCAAACCTGATGCCGTCCGTGGGCAAAAACCAGGCGCTCATGAGCCGCTCCCGGTTAATGCCCTGTTCTTTCATCATGGCTTTGACCAGAGGCATCTTTTTTGCGGCAAGTCGATCCCCATGCCGGTGTCTGCATTCTCCTTTGCGGCAGCCCATGACCATGATCCCGTCCACCCCTTTTTTAAAAGCATCAAGAATTATGTCGTGGCTTAATATGCCGGTACAACTGATCCTTATTATAATGGCATTCGGACTGTACTGACGTCTGAGGGAACCGGCATGGTCTGCTGAAAGATATGATTTTGAGCTGCAGCAGAATGCCAGCACAATTGGACGAATCTTTCTGGTCTCGGACCTCGATATATTCAGGATGGAAGAAATTTGTGCCCTGATTTTTTCCAGCTGATGCCCTTCGTCTGTCACTCCGTTTTTGGGGCAGGAAGATACGCAGAGTCCGCAGCCCTCACACAACCCTCTGTCGATCTGCACAGGTTCCCCGTAACTCCCATCCTGAATAATCGCCTCATAAGGGCATATATCAATACATAAGCCGCATCCGTCACAATTGCGGGTAACAGTTGCCTTGATAGGATTAAGATGCAGCTGGTCCTGCAATAGTATCTGACGGGCCCTGGACACGGCTGCCTGAGCTTGAGATACGGATTCTTCCACCGGCTTGGGAGAATTACAAAGACCGGCTGCAAATACCCCCCTGGCAGAAAGATCAGTGGGTTTCAGCAGGTAATGCTCTTCCATGGTAAAACCGTTGGAATCCAGGGAAAACTTAAACGTGCCTGCAAGATTTTTCATGTCCGGATTGGGGATAATCCCCGAGGCGAGCACCAGGTAGTCGGTCTGAATCTCCAGGGTACATTTGAGAATATGATCATCAACCTTGACTGTCAGATGCTTATTGTTCCCGCATACCCTGTGTTTATTATCCTTGTCGTACCTGATAAATATAACATTCTGCCTCAGGGCTTCCTGATAAAGTATCTCTTTGGCGCCGTATGTACGGATATCTACATACAAGACATAGATATTCATGTTTTTATTCAGACTTTTCAAGAACAGAGCGGTCTCCATACTGTGAGCACAGCATACCCGGCTGCAATAGGGCTTTTTTCGCTCACGTGAGCCTGCACATTGAATAAAGACTATTGTTCTGGCCTGCTTGAACCTTTCCGCACCATTCTGAAGTTCCCGGTCAAACTCCAGATGAGTAAATACCCGTTCGTGAC
Source organism: Desulfonatronospira sp. (assembly GCA_003551155.1). GTDB lineage: Bacteria > Desulfobacterota > Desulfovibrionia > Desulfovibrionales > Desulfonatronovibrionaceae > Desulfonatronospira. The sequence goes on along the minus strand of PUMA01000071.1, from coordinate 841 downwards.
GGCCGTACATGTATTCATCCGGCCTGCACTCCGTTGCACCTGTACATAATACGGCAGCACCATATCGAATGGTCTCCAAGAGTTGAACACCATCATGCCGTTCAACGCGCACCTGGCTGATAAAATTGCCCACGGAGCCCCAGGAGGATACCACTTCAGCTCTCTTCATCAGGGTTATTCTGGGATTGCTTTCAACTTTGGGAATAATTTTCTTAAGATGTGCTGCAACATCCTCACCCTTCCAGGTGGACCTGAGTTTCCAGGCATTTCCTCCCAGATGTCCTGTCTTTTCCACAAGAAATGTTGCAAATCCCTGTTCCGCCAGTTCCAGGGCAGTGGTCAGACCTGTAAGACCGGCGCCAATAACCAGTGCTTTACGGATCACTTTCTTCCGGATGGGTTTCAGTGGTTTGTTCATTCTGCACCTGGTTTCAGCAGCTGCAATCTGGAGCTTGGCCTTATCCGTGGCCTCCTCAGGAGAGCTTTTATGTACCCAGCTGTTTTGATTCCGGATGTTGGCTATTTCCAGAAGATGTGGATTAAGGCCCGCTTCTTCCAGAGTGTTCTGATAAAGAGTTTCGTGGGTTATGGGAGTACAGGCCGCGATAACCACCCTGTTCAGACCGTATTGGATTATCTGCCTGGCAATATCGTCCTGGATTATCTTGGGGCAGGTAAATAGGTTGGTATCAGCCAGAACCACTTCAGGAAAAAGATAGGAAAACCGGACCAGGGCATCTACATCAATCACCTCGGAAATGTTCCCGCCGCAGGAGCAGATGAAAATCCCAATGCGGGGACTTTGTGCTGATACATCCCTCTCCTGTGCAGGCCATTCCTG
>PUMA01000067.1 GCA_003551155.1 Desulfonatronospira sp. | reverse complement strand
TCCTTGAGCAAATCTTCCAGAATATCAACAGCCGCATCCAGGCGGTTTGCATTAAAAGCGATCTTTGCCTGTCCCAGCTTGAGAAAAGGTACAAACTCATCAGGAGGTAAGAAGCCCTGCGCGTCGTGATGAGTCGAGCCTTCAGGATCCATAATAAACAGTCTTGGCGTCCACCTGACCTTGAAGCTGTCCATATAAGGCTGTTCATCATAGGGGATGCGCAGGGGTACAAAATTTTCCATGAGAAATTTTGAAGCTTTGGCGTTGGGATACGTAACCGCATCCATCTGCTGACAACCTATTCATCCGGAATTGAAGAAGTCCAGCAGGATGGGGCTGCCTTGCTCTCCCGCTTTATTCAGAGCTTCATCCATTCCTGTCTGCCAAATTATTTCTTCTGACATTTTGCGCACTCCTTTCCTTTATTACTATCAGACTTATTATTTCCAGATAATCCATATGTGGATTGCAGCCTGGAAAACATTTTTCAAGTATAGCTTGCAATACTCCAAGGCCAAAAGTCAGGGCACTTACCCTGTCTATAGCAAGAAAAAGGCCAAAGATTCCAAGGCAATTTGGGCAGGCCCTGGCCTATGGGTAAAAGCTGGACCAAAAGGGAAGGAATTGACAGCCCCAATCAGTAACCACTGTAACTAGTAATCAGGTTTTGGGGTCAAAAGACGTTTACCTTGGAGGGAAAAAAGAAGCTGGCAAGGTCTTTGAGTCAAGGTTTCTTGACTTGCTGTGCCTCAAGGGGCCGTGAAATGGAACGCGATCCATTTTGCCTCTGCGGGGATACATGGTGCAGGACATGTCCCTCCAGCACAAACCAGGCTAATGTATGGACCCAGAGTTCTACAACTCGGTTCCCGAGGCAGGCGTGGGGACAGTGAAATTATCCTCCAGACAGCATTGACTAGTTTCTTTGCCTGCTGTAGATTGTCGATAATACGGAAAGGCAGGCCGCGAAGCAGTCGTTACTTAGAATGTTCACCCCGAAGTATTCACCCCTCCAGGACAACCTCTGAATGAGCCAGTTATGAAGGAAGCCTGCACTTTCTCCCCACAGGACCTCAAAAGCCCATTTTTCTGGCAAATCCTGGACTCCATTGAGGCCGGCATCAGCATACTGGACCCCCAGATGCGCATCATTGCCGCCAATGCCTGGACACGCAGGCTGTATTCTCATCATCAGCCTCTGGAGGGCAAGCTCTGTTACCGTGTCTACCAGGAAAGGGACCAGGTGTGCCCCTGGTGCCCGGTGGTCCGGGCCTTGGAAACGGAAACCACGCAGCGGGCCGAGGTTCCTTATACCCGGGAAGGGGAAATCCAGGGCCATTTGGAGATAACCGTCTATCCCCTCCTGGACGAATCCGGCAGGATGGAAGGGGTGATAGCGCATGTCCAGGATATTTCTCCCCGGGTGCAGGCCCGTCAGGAGCTAGAGACGGAAAAGGAAAAGTTCCGTCTTTTTGCTGATTATACCGCCAATTGGGAATACTGGATCTCGCCCCAGAGAGAGATAATCTATACCACGCCCGTTTGCGAGGAGGTTACAGGGTACACTCCCCGGGAATTCATCCAGGATCCGGACTTGTTGTTCAGGATTGTCCATCCAGGGGATAAATCTTTGCTCCAGAACCACAAAGAACGATTCCTGCCCGGATCGCATCAATACTGCGAGTTTCAGTTCCGGATCATAAACCGCAATGGTGAGCTGCGCTGGATCAATCACAGGTGCCGCCCGGTATTCGACTCCAAGAACAACTACCAGGGCCGCAGGGTCTCCCACTCGGATATCACCCAGCGCAAGCGCGCGGAAGGAAAGCTTCTGGAGCGCCTCAAGGAACTGAACTGCCTCTTTGAGGCAGCCTGGATCATAAATCAAAATTATCCCATAGAAACCGGCCTGGAAAGCCTGGTCCATGTCCTGCCATCTGGATTCCGCTACCAGGATCAGGCCTGGGCCAGGATAGATTACCGGGACCGGAGCTACACCACGGGTAATTATCAGGAAACCTCCCGGAAGATTTTCCGGCAGGGACAGGTTGCCCCGGATGAAGAGGTCCGGATTACCGTGGGCTATGCCTTGAAGATGCCGGAACAGGACCTTTTTCTTTTGGAGGAAGCCAAGCTCCTGGACAGTATTGCCGGCTTTATCACCAATTACTTGATCCGCAAGGAAATGGAGAGTGCTCTGCTGACAAGCCAGGAACACCTGAATTCCATCCTGGAGCAGATCCCGGCCAAGATCTGCCGCTTTCAGCCGGACTGGACCATAGAGTTCATTAACCGGGCCTACTGTGAATTTTTCGGCAAATCCGGCCAGGAGCTGGTGGGAACCAGGTTTCTGGACCTGGTTCCCCCTGAGAAGCGGGACTTGGTGCGCAGGCACTTCAGCTCACTGTGCCGGGATAACCCGGCGACAAGCTACGAGCACCGAGTCCAGGGGGCAGATCAGAGGTTTTACTGGCAACATTGGATGGATCAGGCCATATTCGATTCCCAGGGCAGTATCCTGGCCTACCAGAGTGTGGGTGTGGACATCACCCAGCAAAAAGAGAACGAGTTCAAGGAAAAGGAACTCCTGGAGCAGCTCCAGCATGCTTCCAAGATGGCCGCTCTGGGCACCCTGGTCTCCGGTGTGGGACACGAGATCAATAACCCCAACAGCTTCATCATGCTCAATGCTCCCATGATCCAGGAGGCCTGGCAGGACGTCCTGCCCATCCTGGAGGAGCACGCGGCACGGCACGGGGATTTTAACATGGCCGGGATTCCATTTTCAGACATGCGCCGGCAACTCCCCGTCCTGCTAAAGGGGATAATCGAGGGTAGCCAGCGTATAAAGAATATTGTGGCCGATCTCAAGGACTTTGTCCAACAAAGTCCCCAGCAGAGCTTTCAAAGAGTAGACCTGAACCAAATTGTGGAAAAGGCTGTGAGGCTCACGCAACATAAGATCACGAAATACACGGACAACTTCCAGGTGACTTACGGGGAAAACCTTCCCGCGATATCCGGAGAGTCCCAGAAGCTGGAACAGGTGGTCATGAACCTGCTCCTCAACGCCTGCCAGGCCTTAAATCACAGTAATGAGGCCGTGACCCTCCGGACCCGATGGGATCCGGAGGGAGAAGCAGTGCTTTTGGAGGTGGAGGATGAGGGCTGCGGCATAGATCCCCGGGACCAGGAGCATCTCCTGGATCCCTTTTTCACCACCAGGTCCCGGGAAGGCGGCACAGGTCTGGGCCTTTCCATCACTTCCTCCATTGTCCAGGATCACGGCGGCCGGCTGGAGTACTACTCCCAGCCGGATCAGGGAACCATCTTTCGGGTTTATCTGCCTGCGGCCGAGATGAGTAAATACATGTAAACCCACAGACACCAAGCAGAGAGCAAGGAACAATGAGACTCATTGCTCATAACCCGTTGCTTATCACTTAGCCATGTCCCAGGAGCAAGAACCCTCCATACTCATAGTGGATGACGAACAGCACCTTTTGGACAGCCTTGCCCTGACTCTGCGGAGCAAAGGTTACGAGCACGTCTTCACCTGCACTCAGGGCTCAGAGGTCCTGCCCCTGCTGAACGAACACCGCAGCCCTGTGGTACTTCTGGACCTGTTTCTACCGGATCTTTCCGGGGAAGAGATTCTCTTTCGGATCTGTACCGAACACCCTTACGCTTCGGTAATTATCATCACCGGGATCAACGAGGTGCAAACCGCGGTGCGCTGCATTCATGCCGGGGCCCTGGATTACCTGGTCAAACCGGTGGAGCAGGAACGGCTGGTCACATCGGTGGACCGGGCCCTGAAACACAGCGCCATCCTGCTGGAGAACCGGAGGCTCCGGACCAAGCTTTTACATCAGGGGCTGCAAAAACCCCAGGCATTTGAACACATCCTCACCCGCTCTCCCCAAATGCAGGCCATATTCAATTATCTAGAGGTAATAGCTCCCGCCCGGGACCCGGTGCTCATCACCGGGGAGACCGGGACAGGCAAGGACCTCCTGGCCCGTTCCCTGCATCTGGCTTCCCAGAGAAAAGGCCCTTTCCTCCAGGTAAACACCGCCGGTCTGGATGAGCATATGTTCGCGGACACCATGTTCGGACATGTTCGGGGGGCCTTCACCGACGCCAGGCAGGCCCGGGATGGTCTGGTGGAACAAGCCCGGGGAGGAACTCTTTTCCTGGACGAAATAGGGGATCTTCCCTCTGGCTCCCAGGTAAAGCTTCTGCACCTGATTCAGAACCAGGAATACTTCCCTCTGGGCGGAGATCGGTCCAAGAAGGCGGACGTGCGCATCGCCGCCGCCACCAATCGGGACCTGAAGGCCAGAATAAAAGAGGGCCGCTTCCGCAAGGATCTATATTACCGCTTGAGCACCTATCAAGTCCATCTCCCGGCCCTCAGGGAGCGCTCCGAGGACATTGTCCTTCTTGCGCAGCGCTTCATGGAGGAGGCCGCCAGGGAACTGGGGCTGGAACGCAATTCCCTGCCGCAACACCTGGCTTCCTGGCTGCAGAGCTGCGATTTTCCCGGCAATGTCCGGGAGCTGCGCAGCCTGGTTTTTGACGGTCTGGCTCGGGGAGGGATTTACGGCCTGGAGGAAAAACTGCGCTCTCTCACCGGACGGGAGGAGCCACCGGAGGAACGTTCCGGTTTCTATGCTGATTCCCGGGAGTTCGGCTTTCCGCCCCCCCTGCCCACTCTGGCATCCGCAATCCAGAACCTGATTCAGGAAGCTTTGCGTCGCACCGACGGGAACAAGGCCCAGGCGGCCAGGATGCTGGGCATATCAAAGCAGGCCCTGCACCAGCGGTTGAAGAGAGAGAGAGAACCATTGTAATCTGACCTGATCTTGCCTTTCAATCTTTTGTTTGGAATATCAAGTTGTCTTTACTCCATGAGGCGCACCCTTCAGTAAAAGCACAAATCCTGACGGCACCCCTTTGTACCCTCCCAGTCAGAGGTAAAGTTTTCCTGACCTTTGCTTGCTGATTTACTGATTTGCTTTGTTTTAAGTCAATATCTATTGACTAACATTCGCACCTGAACTCAAAAAAGTCTTTTGTTTCAAATTGATAACAACTTGGCATCGCTCCTGCTTTATCAATGGACAACGAGTTCTTTATTCAAAAAAACAAGGCAATGAAAACAAAAATTCATGCAGGGCACATAAGCCTTCGCTGCAGGACTGATCTTCAATAAACCGAATGAGATATGAACTGGACTGCGCATCCGGACAGGTCCATTCAGCACGGTGACATCAAGGATGGATTGAGGGCATGGCTAGAATTGGCACAGACCAAGAAACAGACCAAGCTGCAGACATAAACAGCAATGTCATGGATGGAAAGCATATCCTGATAATCGATGATGAAGCCTCGTTTCGTTCCACTGTCAGTCTGATTCTGTCAGCCAGAAGCTTTAGGATAACCGAGGCCGCCGATGGAATGCAGGGCTTGAAGACTGTCAGGGAACTGCAACGCAGAGGTGACTGTCCCGATCTGGTTCTGACGGATCTCAAAATGCCCCGAATGGGCGGAGTTGAATTCCTGAAGAACCTTAAGCAGGAAAACATCCCGGTACAGGTGGCAGCGATCACTGGCTATGGTGATCGCGACAATACAGCAGAACTGGGCCGCCTGGGTTGCAGGCATATTCTGAACAAGCCCTTTGAATCCAGGGAACTTCTTCTTTTTCTTCAAAATATTTTTCAAGAACAGGCAGGGCGTGAATGAGTCTTCAGCCGGTTCAAGGGATATAAAAGGTTGAGAATAACAGGTCCGAAATTGTGTTGATGCCCCCTAATTAGTTTCCATCCGGAAATTATTTATTTCCGGATGCTGAAGCTATCGGTTTTATTTCCGGAAACGAGGAGTTTTTTCTTTTGGCAAGGATATCAAGCAATTATGAGGAGGCGTATCTTAATACGTTGACGAAGAATTGTGCAGATTGACGCAGCCAAAAGGAAAAAGAACCGTT
>PUMA01000069.1 GCA_003551155.1 Desulfonatronospira sp. | reverse complement strand
CCCGGTCCTGGGCTGCACTGTCAATTATTCAAGGTACTTGTTGATGCGGGTGTAATCGAACTCGTCCTCCTCAAGTACATTTTCCATGAATCTGAACAGTTTTTTTCTCACTTCCACCGGGTGGCCCGGGTACCATTGCGGGGAGGCAATGACCAGACCCCTGAATACATAAAAGGGGGCAGCTACTTCAAGCATTTCCCTGTCATGGGTGATTTCAAGGTATGTATCCCAGAGGGTACGGTATAGAAGTTCAAAATCGCCCTGCAGGCGCCCTGAGGTACACAGGGAATACAAAAGATAATTGCTGGTCATGGTGCAGATATCATCGGCAGGCTCTCCCCATTCCCCCCGGCTGCGGTCCAGTACCCGGAAATCCCCGTCAGGCTGGACAAGTACGTTCCAGGGGTGAAAATCTCCGTGCACAGATGTCAGACGATGGGTATATCTGCGCAGTTTCCAGCGCCAGGAAACCAGCCTGCACTCCAGGGCCTGAAATTTTTCCGGGGAAAAGAGATCGTAAGGGCAGGGGTAAGCATCAACCAGCCCAAATATGCATTCCGAAGCGCCGATGAGATTGCGTATCCGTCTCAGGTAAAGGTCAGGATCGTCCTTTTTGTTGTTGTGCACTCGTGACAGCCATCGGGCGAAATGCATGGTCCTGTCGGTATCGTCCCGGGAGAGACCGTTTTTCCTGACCCTTTCCAGGTCCCGGAAATAATCATATCCCTGGACCATTTCGTGCAGGATGAAGAATTCCCTGGGCTGGATCACCGGGACCATGTTGTCCTGCTCGTCCACGTATCCCAGGCCCAGGGGACGGACATGTTTTTCCATTTTTGCGCCTGCCGTGTACTGGAATATGAGAATGGCCGCACGGTCCCAGTAGAACTGATGTCCGTATTTGTCTCCGCGCATGGTGGAGAGAACCACCTGCTTCTGCCGGCCATCCTGCTCAAACCTGATGTGCACGGGCTTGCCGTATCCGAACTCCTTCATGCCCTGGTTGCCTGCGGAGTCCATCTCGCCTGCCTGGAGCAGCTTGACCCCGGAACCGAACAGTTCCTGCAGATAGCTCTGCAGGCTGGGCATGTTTATATGTAAAGCAGGCCGTTTCTGCTTGTCCCTGGTCATGGGCTCGTTCCCTGGGTGCTGTTGTTCAGCAGGCATTCAGTGGGTTTTCTGCGCTGCTGGATCTGCAGCCAGCCAGTCAGGGCGTGATTCAATGTCTTGCCTGATATCTTAATGATACTATTCAAAATTTTCATGATACCTGGCCCAGAATTCATCCAGGATGAAGAAGTGCTCCTGGGTACCGTGATGCTCCACAGGGTATGCAGCGCTGGTCAGCCCCACCTTGGCTGCCTCGGTCACGGTACGTCCGTCAGCCAGGCCCTTGATAAGACCGGCCCGGAATCCGTCCCCTGCTCCTGTGGGATCCACCACTCTGGATACTGCTGCAGCAGGAAGCCTGGTTTCTTCCCGTTTTTTAAGCACAAGACACCCCTCTTCCCCCAGAGTGGTGATGATATTCCTGGTACGGGTGAGCAGCTCGGACCTGGACAGACCTGTATTCTTCATGATCATTTCCAGTTCATAATCATTGGAGATCAGGACGAAGGATCCTGTGATCATCTCCAGCATTTTCTCCCCGGAAAAGGCCGGGATGTTCTGACCCGGATCAAAGATATAGCGGATGCCTTTTTCCCGGTAAGTCATGCTGTAGTTGTACATGTCGTCCAGGTTGCCCGGAGCCACTATGGCCAGAGTATCTTCGGGATCAACATTATCAAAATTGTATTCCGCGGTATAATTCATGGCGGCTGGATTGAACCCCGTGATCTGGTTGTCGGACTGATCCGTGGTAATGTATGCCGAGGCGGTCAGTTCTTCCGGGATGATCCTTATGGTGTCGGTGTCCAGGCCGTGTTTTTCCAGCCACTTCCGGTAACTGCTGAAATCCCTGCCTGCTGTAGCCAGAATCTTGGGCTTTTCTCCCAGCAGGCCCAGGGTATAGGAGATATTGCCTGCTGTACCTCCGAATTTTTCAATCAGCCCGTTGACCAGAAAACACACATTCAGGATATGGATCTTATCCGGCATGATATGGTCGGCAAAACGTCCGGGAAACGGCATTATACGGTCATAGGCGATGGATCCGGAAACAAGAATATTCATGCTAACCTTCCCTTTATACGGTCTTGTGACTGCTACAGCAGCACCTGCTTCTACTGCCCTGTTTCAGCTTCAATCCACTCCAGAAACTCCCTGTGCCCCCCGCTCATGGGCACAAAGACCACACAGGGACATTCATAGCTGTGCACCTCCAGAACCTTTTCCAGGAGCCTGTCTTTAAGCTCCTCCCTGGTCTTGGCCAGCAGTACCACTTCTTTGGCGGTTTCCATGCGGCCTTTCCACATATACATGGAGGTCATGTTGTCCAGGGCATTGACACAGGCGGCCAGCCTGTTTTCCACCAGGGCCCTGCCGATGCGCCGGGCCTCCTCCATGTCCTGGGCGGTAATATAGGCGAATACATATGACATGGCCTGACTCCTTGTTTCTGAAGCTCAACTGAGCGTGACAACAGGCGCTGCTGTGCAGAACTCAGAACAGATCCATTTATACACTTTCTCCTCCTGAAACAGATAGGTTTACGGGATTGTAAACCTATCCATACCTGCAAAGACAAGAATATCCGAAGCTGATACTAATTCAATCTAAACGATTTATCTGTGCAATGCAACCAGACCCCCGGGCAGGTCTGGATTTTCTTTACACTTACCAGTCTTTGAAGTAATGATTCAACAATTTCCGCCCTGGACAGTCCTTTCAAGGCCAGGGCCTGCAATGCGTCTGTCTTTATTTATGGAAACTAAAGGGCTTCTCTTTTCAGCACAGGCTAGACTCGTGTTAATCCTGCCTTTTTTTCTGGTCTGCGTATTGCTGTCCTGTTCCGCTCATGCCCGGGAGGAGCATGACGGGGCAGACCAGACGCGGAAAAAGTGGGCCCTTACCCTTTTCAGCGGCATCTACACCGACCGCACCTTCGGCCAGGCCACCTTTAACATACCAGGCCGCTTTGAAAACAAATACATGCACAGTCTGGCCCTTTCCAGGGAAATGGGACGGTTCCGGGAGCATTTTTCATGGGAGCTGGAAGGCATGTTTGCCAAGCATCACGGCAGGAACAAAACAGGCCGCCAGGACTATGAAGAGTTTGTACTGGCTGCACTGGTGCGCTATCATTCTTTTCCCTGGGATCACCTGGTGGACACTACCCTGGCAGTGGGGGAGGGCCTGTCCGGGACAACTGAAACACCCAGGCGGGAACTGCAGCGGGAAGAGGGGAAGAGCCAGAATATTCTTAATTATCTGGCAGTGGAGCTGGAATTCACTCTGCCTGCTTATCCGGATACGAGTCTGGTTTACCGGGTGCATCACCGTTCAGGAGTGTTCGGTCTGTTCGGCGGGGTCAAGGGAGCTTCGGACTTTTATCTGCTGGGCATCAGGCACAGGTTTTAGGACTGCATTTTCTCCCGGGCCTTTTCCCTGAGCACGGCCCTGATGGCCGAGCTGACATCCAGATCCGGCTCCTTTTCCAGGATCCTGTCCAGCATGGGAGCTATTTCCCCGGCGGTATAACCAAGACCGGTCAAGCCTGTCAGGACATCCTGCCGCACTGAACCGGCAACAGGTCCTGGTTGAGACAGGTCATCCCGGGCAGGGATGAATCTGAGGCGATCCTTGAGGTCCAGGATAAGCCTGCGGGCTGTCTTTATGCCGATGCCCGGCACCAGGGCCAGGCTGGGTTCATCTTCGGAATGGATGATTCTCTGGAGCTGTACCGGGGTGTACATGCCCAGAATGGCCAGGGCTGTTCTTGGACCCAGCTTGGGGGTATGCAGCAGGGCATTGAAGGTTTCGCGCTCTTCAGGAGTCATGAATCCGTAAAGGTCCAGAGCGTCCTCGCGGACCACGGTCAGGGTGTACAGCTCCACTTCTTCGTCTTTGCCGGGCATACCGGCCATCCCCCGGGCAGAGAGAAAAATTTCATAGCCCAGTCCGGAAGGGGTGAGCACCAGGCAGCTTTTGTCAAACAGCCTCAGCAGCCTGCCCCGGACAAAGGCGATCATTTCAGGCCCCCCAGTTTTGCGGCCCGGCGCTGGTTCAAATGGGTTATGGCCACGGCCAGAGCATCGCTTGCATCCCTGGACCATGCAGGAGAGCTGGACCTGCATCCCAGCATCCGGGCCACCATAAAAGCCACCTGGTCTTTGCCTGCGCGGCCTGCACCCACCAGGGACTTTTTGATGAGAGTGGGTTCATAGGAAAATACAGGGGTTCTGTTGTGAGCGCAGGCCACAATGGCTGCTCCCCTGGCCTGTCCCAGCTTCAGGGCCGAGTTGGAGTTTTTGGCGTTGAATACTTCTTCCACTGCAGCCTCAGCAGGGGCATACTCAAGGATAAGGGCGCAGATTCCCTGAAAAATATCAGCCAGTCTCCGGCTCAAATCATCCCGGGCACTGGTTCTGATGGTGCCGGTGCTTACGAGTTCCAGGGCGCCTGAGCTTTCCCGGACCAGGCCATAGCCTGTGCACCTGGAGCCCGGATCAATGCCCAGGACAATCCTGTTTGTGCCTGATCCGTACACTACTGGGTTTCCAGCTCCTGCAGCAGTTCTTCCGGAAGTTCAAAGTTAGCATGGATGTTCTGGACATCATCCAGGTCATCCAGGGCGTCATACAGCTTTAGCAGCCTGCGCCCAGTTTCTGCATCCACTTCCACCGTGGTTTTGGGGACCATGGTCAGGGAGGCTTCAGTGAATTCAATGCCGGCCTGGTTATAAGCCTCCCTGACCTGTGCAAAGTCCTCAGGGGAGCAGCGGACCAGCCATACCTGCCCGTCATCCAGGATGTCCTCAACGCCTGCGTCCAGTCCGGCTTCCATGATCTGTTCCTCAGTGCAGGTCTCCTTGTCAAAGGAGAGCACTCCCTTGTAGTCGAACATCCAGGCTACACAGCCGGATTCGCCCATGGAGCCGCCGTTCTTGCTCAGAGTATGCCTGATTTCAGCCACGGCGCGGTTCTTGTTGTCCGTGGCCACTTCCACCAGCATGGCCACTCCGCCGGGTCCGTAGCCTTCGTAGACCGACTCTTCTATCTGCTCCGCAGCCAGTTCGCCTGTCCCTTTTTTGATGGCTGTTTCGATTCTGTCTTTGGGCAGGTTGGCCGCCTTGGCAGCATCAATGGCCGCCCTGAGCCTGGGATTCATGTCCGGCTCGCCTCCGCCGTCACGGGCCGCGAGCATGATTTCCTTGGTCACCTTGGTGAAGATCTTGCCCTTCTTGGCATCCTGCCTGCCTTTTCTGTGCTGGATATTGTGCCATTTGCTGTGTCCGGCCATATATTGCTTCTCCTGGTTTGATCTGTATCCTGATCCGGGAGGATGGTTTCATGTCAACCTGTCCCGGCATGCTCGTCCATGCCTGCATCCTCATGTCCAGGTCCTGATTTTCCGGCATCCTTTCCCTGCAGGACCATCCCGATCAAAAAAAGTTCCCTGCTTTCCGATCTTGAGCTTTTAGGCTTGAAGTGCCTGACCCGCTCAAAACACTTCTTCATCTCCCGGCTTATAAGCTGAACGTCAGGTCCTTCAAAGACCTTTATTACCAGGCATCCCCCGGGATTCAAAAGGGTGCGTCCCAGAAGGAAAGCTTCCCGGGCCAGCTCGCAGGATCTGGCCTGATCGGTTATCTTGATACCGGTGGTCCTGGGGGCCATGTCGCTCAGGATCAGGTCAAAGGGAGCAAAAGTCCGGATTTGATCCAGGGCTCTTTGGTCTTCAAAAATATCTGCCTGGATAAAGTCCACATGTTCCGGGAAGGAAACACCGGGTTCCTTGAGATCCACAGCCACCACTCTGCCGCTGGGTGCAACCATCCGGGAAGCGTACATGGACCAGGATCCAGGAGAAGCGCCAAGATCCAGAACTTTTTGCCCCTGACGAAACAGCCTGAAGCGTTTTTCCATTTCCT
>PUMA01000063.1 GCA_003551155.1 Desulfonatronospira sp. | reverse complement strand
TAAATAGTGATACTGACAACCACACCGGGTGAAGTGCATGTTGGTGCAAAGGTATTTTGTGCAAAAAAACACACCGTTGAATAAACTTGAGGTTAAAATTTGTTCAAATTTTAACTTTTTTCATTGACATGTCCGTATGCTCTTGGCTAGAGATTCATTCAGTCTGCCTTGACAATAGAACCGGCTGTTTCCCAATTCAAATGTCTAACAAAGGAAGTAGGCCGTCATGAGTGTATCCTGGCTACACGTAGCTGTCATTTACTTCTTCATTCTGGGCGTGATTTTTTTTGCTGTTGTCCCCTTTCTCCTCTCCCATCTCCTAGCCCCCAAAAACCAGGCCAAAGAGCTGAGAATGCCATATGAATGCGGCATGGTCCCCTACGGTTCCGCATGGGTCAAGTTCGGAATAAATTACTATTTTTATGCCCTGATATTTCTGGCCTTTGATGTGGACGTCCTGTTCCTCTTTCCGGTGGCTGCCTATTATTCCGAGAGCCCCGACCTCGTATCCTTCATTAAGCTGTTGATTTTCATAGTTATTCTTTTTGCATCGGTGATTTATTTCTGGAAAAAAGGAGTCTTTACATGGCCCAAGAAAATCAAGACCTAATCAGGCCATTTGCAGATACCGCAACTGACGAACCAATAATCAATCAAGCGCCTGTGCAGAAAATTCTGAATATCTGCCGGGCCATGTCCCTGTGGCCCATGACCTTTGGTCTGGCCTGCTGCGCCATTGAGATGATGTCCTTCGGCATGGCCAGGTTCGATTCCGCCCGCTTCGGAGCCGAAGTCTTCAGGCCTTCACCCCGCCAGTCCGACCTGATTATCGTGGCCGGGACGATTTCACGCAAAATGGCTCCCCTGGTCGTGCGCCTCTACGAACAGACCCCGGCTCCCAAATGGGTTATTGCCATGGGCAACTGCGCCATTTCCGGGGGACCCTTCGTATACAAAAACCAGTACGGCATCGTGGAGGGGGTGGACCTTATCATCCCGGTGGATGTCTATATCCCGGGTTGCCCGCCAAGACCCGAAGGCCTTCTGGAAGGTCTGTTCCAGGTCCAGAAGAAACTGACCGGCAGGCGCTGGTGGCCCTTGCCTGAACAGGCCAGAACAAGCGATAAATAGTAGACAGCGGACAACTGCAGGACTTGACTGCAGCCAAAAGATAAGCCTTTGACGGCTGTCTCCTCACCCTGACCAAGGAGGTAAGCTGATGAGCGAAGAGAACGCCAAGCCGGAAAAAGCTCCTGATAAAGAGAAAGAGGTCAAGAAAAAAGAAGAACCTCAGGTTCCAAAGTACACCGGATATGATTATGACTGCTTTCTTGCTCCACAGGAACTTTTGAAAGCGGTAACTAAGCTGGATCATGCCGACTTTTTCCTGGAAGACGTATCCTGCGTGGATATGCAGGAAGGCTTTCAGGTGGTTTATCACTTTGACCGTTTTAGCCAGCCTGGACGGGTGGTCCTCAGGGTGATGATCTCCAGAGAAAATCCCGAAATACCCTCCATCTACGACATCTTCCCCGGCGCAGCCTGGCATGAAAGGGAATGCTTCGACTTTTTCGGTGTGCGCTTTACCGGACATCCCAACCTTATTCCCCTGCTTCTGGACCCAGAACACCAAGGACCTCCGCCGCTGCTCAAGGAAGAGACTGCGCTTAAGGATCTGAATCAACTGTACCCGGACAGGGTGCATACCCCTGTTTCACCTGACAGTGAAGAATTCGTCAAAGAAATTAACAACTGTTCCAATCAAAAAAGCAGGAATCAGTCATGAATCTGGATCTGAGACTAGACACCAGCGGAGATTTTTACGCCCGCAAATTTCAGCCCACCAAACGTGAGGACACCCTGATCCTGAACATGGGACCGCAGCACCCCTCAACTCACGGGGTACTGCGCATCATTCTGGAAATCGACGGAGAGTACATCCTTCGGGCTGAGCCGGTTCTGGGCTACATCCATCGCATGCATGAGAAAATGGCTGAAGTGATGAGTTATCCCCAGTACCTGCCAAACCCGGCCCGGACCGATTATCTGCACGGCCTGGCCTGGAACTGGGCCCATGTGGCAGCAGTGGAAAGGCTTATGGGTCTCGAGGTTCCGGAAAGGGCTGAATACATCAGGGTCATTACCTGCGAACTGAACCGGATCACCTCGCACCTCTTGTGGTGGGGGGCTTATCTCCTGGACCTGGGGGCCTTTACCCCCATTATGTACGCCTTTGACGACCGGGAGAGAATCCAGGACATTCTGCAGCGCATCACCGGATCCAGGCTGACCTACTGCTACTACCGCTTCGGCGGAGTATCCAACGACATAGACGACAGGTTCATTGAGGAGACCCGAAAGCAATGCTCCAGAATGAAGCCGCGTTTCAAGATGTTCAAGGACCTGGTCACGGACAATTTTATCCTGCGCAAACGGGTGGAGGAAATTGGTGAAATTCCGGCTGACACCTGCCGCAAATACGGGGCCACCGGTCCGGTGCTTCGAGGCTCTGGTGTGCCCTATGATGTCCGGCGGGCAGAGCCCTACTCCGTGTACGACCGCTTTGACTTCAACATACCCTCCTATGACACCTGCGACGCCATGGGCCGCTACCTGGTCCGCATGGATGAAATGCAGGAAAGCATAAAAATCATAGAACAGGCTTTGGATACCCTTCCCGAGGGGGATTATATCATGCCCAAGGCCCCCAAGAAGCCCAAACCGCCGGCAGGCGACGTTTATTTCGCCCTGGAAGGGGCCAGGGGCAAAATCGGCTTCCATCTGGTAAGCGACGGGGACAAGTCCCCGTACCGCCTCAAACTGCGCGCCCCGGGATTCTCCAATCTCAGCCTCTTTTCCGAAGTTTCCGAGGGGGTGCTGATTGCGGATGCAGTATCCATTTTGGGAAGCCTTGACCTGGTCATACCGTAGATTGACAGATGATAGAAGCAATACCTACCCAGTTTATCATTATTTTTGTGGGACTGCTGGCAGTCATGGCTTTTGTCGGCCTCAACGCCATTGTTCTGGTGTACCTGGAAAGGAAAGTGGCCGGCTTTATTCACAGACGTCCCGGTCCCTATGAAGTGGGTCCCCCATGTTTTCCACACGGCATACTGCAGCCTTTTGCCGACGGACTGAAGCTTGTGGGCAAGCAGCTCTTCACCCCCAGAGGAGCGGACAGTATCCTGTTCTGGCTGGCGCCAATGATTTCCATAGCCCCGGCCATAGTCTGCTTCATCGTCATCCCCTTCGGACCCCACCTGCAGATAGTCAATACCAATGTGGGCCTGGTGCTCATACTGGCCTTCACCGGGATCAATGTCCTGGCCCTGTGCCTGGCCGGCTGGGCCTCCCAGAACAAGTACGGTCTCATCGGCGCTGCCAGGGACATCTCCCAGGGAGTAGCCTATGAAATCCCTCTGCTCCTGGTTGTTCTGTCTGTAGTCTTTATGACCGGTACCTTCAACCTCTTTGACATCGCTGATGGACAGGGCGCCTGGCCGTGGCAGTGGTACATATTTTATCAGCCCCTGGCCTTTATCATCTTCTTCATCTGTGCCCTGGCCGAAACCAACAGGAACCCCTTCGACCTGCCCGAGGCCGAAAGCGAACTTACTGCAGGGTTTCACACCGAGTACTCGGGAATGGGCTTTGCATGTTTTTTTCTGGCGGAATACGCCTATATGGTGGTGGCCTCATGCATTATTGCCATTCTGTTTCTCGGCGGATTCCAGGGACCCGTCCTCCCGGGAGGATGGTGGTTTCTGGCCAAAGTCTATGTACTACTGCTGATCATGATCTGGATCAGGTGGACATTTCCAAGGGTGCGTTTTGATCAGCTGCTCAATATCTGCTGGAAGTGGCTGATCCCTCTTGCCGTTCTTAATCTACTAATAACCCTGGCGGTGATTGCCATATGATAGTCAAAAGCTTGCGCGAAACCATGTTGGGCATGTGGAGTCTTCTGGTGGGGATGAAAGTGACCGCGGTCAACTTCAAAAGTACCCAGATAACTGTTCATTATCCGCGGGAGGTAGTGCATTCTCTGGAAGGCTATCGCGGTCATATCGAGCTGGTACCCAGTGATGAAGATCCCTACAAGCCGAAATGTATTGCCTGTAACAACTGCGTGCGCATCTGTCCGTCTGCATGCATCAGTCTAACAGCCATCAAGCCCAAGAAAAAGGCTGCAGAAAAAACCGAAGCTCCTGATTCTGCAGACGAAGTCAAGACCAAAGGCAAGAAGGAGGCCCCCGCCAAAAAGGCCAAGCCTGAACTCGAGTCGTTTGTGTGTGACTATAACTACTGCTGCCTGTGCGGATTGTGCGTACAAAGTTGCCCTACCGGGGCACTGAGATATTCCAGTAACGTCTACCTGGCAGGTTTCACCAGGCAGGAGTTTGTCCTGGACCTGCTGTCCAGGCTTCAAAATCAGGCCCAAAAAAAGGAGCAGTAAATGGAAAACCTGGAATATGAAAGACTGGCCTGGGCTCTGCTCTACGGTCATATCGCCATCATCGTGATTGGTGGATTCATCACGGTCCTTTCCCAGAACCTGGTCCGGGCCCTGGTTGGCCTGATAATGACCCTGTTTGGAGTAGCAGGGCTTTTTTTCCTGATGGCAGCCCCGTTCATCGCCTTAATGCAGATCCTTATTTATGTCGGCGCAGTCAGCGTGCTTATATTTTTTGCCATCATGCTTACCAGTGCATGGCCGGGTGGAGACGAAAGCGGAACAATATCAGTCAGAAAAATCATATTCGCCGGACTGGCTGCCATTGCTCCGGCAATCTTTCTGGGCATGGCCGCCATACTCAAACCTCCGCCTTCCTTCCTGATCCCTGATGAGATCGAGGTGGGCATTCTCGGCCGCTTCTTTCTGGAAGACTTCATTCTGCCTTTTGAATTGATTTCTCTGCTTCTGACTGTGGCCATGGCTGGAGCTGTTGTTCTGGCCTTTGAAATGAGGAGGAAAAAATGAGCGTAATGACCATCTATCATCTGGTGGCCATATTTCTGTTGTGTATCGGCATATTCGGCATAGCATACAGAAGGACACTGATAGGAATAGTTCTGAGCATAGAACTGATTCTGAACGGCGCCGGCCTGAGCATCATGGCATCAGCCCAGCTTACGCCCGCTCCCAACGAACTGGGCCAGGTAGGCACTCTTCTGGTAATGGGCATCGCCGCTGCCGAGGCTACTCTTCTGTTGGCCATTTTTCTGGTAGTCTCAAGGCGCTTCAAAAACGTTGAGGCCGGCAAACTGATCACCATGCGAGGTTAGAAATGACTGAGTTTGTCTCTTCCTCTTATGTGCTACTGCCACTGGCAATAACACTGGTTGCACCGTTCATCATCCTGATGCTCAAAAATCATATCACCCTCAGGGAAATGGTGTCATTTATTGCCGGAGCGGCAACATTCATCTCCATTCTGTATATGGTGCCCTCAGTCCTTGACGGTACCATCTACACATTTACCCTTTTCACCCTGCTGCCCGGCATTACCGTTTCCTTTGCAGTGGACGGACTGTCCCTGATTTTTGCCTTGCTGGCATCTTTTCTGTGGATCATTGCCACCAGTTACAACATCGGCTACATGCGCTCCCTCAAAGAGCACGCTCAGACCAGGTATTACTTCTGCTTTGCAGTGGCCATATTCGGGGCCGTTGGTGTAGCTTTCAGCGCCAACATCTTTACCCTGTATCTCTTCTACGAGATTATTACAATTTTTACCTCCCCCCTTGTGGCGCATCATCAGGACGAAGATGCCTACAGCGGAGCCAGAAAATACGTGGTCTATCTCATGGGTACCGCAAAACTCTTTCTGCTCCCTGCAATGATCATGACCTACGTCCTCTGCGGAACCCTGGACTTTCACCTGGGAGACATGGTTCAGGGGATATTCCCTGAGGATGCTCCCACACACTGGGTGGTTCTGACTTACTTTCTGTTTCTGTTCGGTCTGGCCAAGGCTGCTATCATGCCCCTGCACAACTGGCTGCCGTCCGCCATGGTCGCGCCTACGCCTGTATCAGGCCTTCTGCATGCTGTGGCGGTTGTCAAGGCCGGTGTCTTCTCCATAAGCAGGGTGATCCTCTCCGGATTCGGCGTGGAAACCATGGAAGCCCTGCACCTTGGAATCATTACGGCTTATCTGGCTGCCTTTACAATAATTGTAGCTTCCATCATAGCCCTGACCAAGGATGACCTCAAAGCCAGGCTGGCCTACTCCACAGTAAGCCAGCTTTCTTATGTGATTCTGGGCGTGGCCCTGCTAGCACCCCTGGCGGTAGCGGGCGGGAACATGCACATAGCCCATCACGGATTCAGCAAGATCACCCTGTTTTTTGCGGCCGGCGCAATATATGTTGCTACCCATCAGAAAAAAATCAGCAAGATGTCTGGACTTGGCAGAAAAATGCCCTGGACCTTCGGGGCGTTCAGCGTGGCCGCACTGAGCATGATCGGCGTGCCGCCCGTGGCCGGGTTCATCTCCAAGTGGTATATGATAACAGGGGCCATGGATGCTGGTTACATAATCTTCGTGTTCGCGCTCATGGCCAGCACCATCCTCAACACGGCCTACTTCGGCCAAATTATCTACAAGGCCTTTTTTGAAGCACCTGCTCCCGGGGTCAATATAGAGAAATACCGGGAAGCACCCCTGTCCATGGTAGTGCCCATCTGCATTACCGCTGCCATATCGGTTTACCTGGGATTAAATCCCACTGGTTTTTATCAATTCATTGAACTGTTGATGGGCGTATAAGCCCTGGACAACACCATATCAAGGGAGTGTTGAAATGGATCTGGCCAAACTTCTGGAGTATCTAAAAGAAAGGACCGACATACTGGTCAAGCTGTCCTATCTGGTACTGGGACTGCTGTTTGCTTACGATGCCCTGCTCCTGGACAAAACTCCAGCTCACACCTGGATCGAACATTTCCCCGGATTCTGGTCAATCTTCGGTTTCGGAGCCTGCGTGATAATAATCCTCGTTTCCAAGTGGTACGGGAAACTGGGCATCATGACCAGGGAGGACTACTATGATAACTGATATCTGGATACATCCCACCGCAGTCCTGCTTCTGGGTGTTCTGCTGATGCCTGTGTTCAGAGGTCAGGCCAGACCGGTTTTCCTCCTGACGGTACCCATTCTGGCCTTTGGGGCCGTGCTCACCATGAGTCAGGGAATATACGCAGAATACCAGTTCATGAACTGGGAGCTGGTATTCGGCCGCGTGGACCGTTTAAGCCTGGTATTCGCCCATATCTTTACCCTTTTCTGCATCATTGCCACCCTTTATGGACTGCATGTCCGGGAAAACGGCCAGCTCATGGCAGCATGGACATACGTGGCCGGATCCCTTGGAGTAACTTTCAGCGGCGACCTGCTGACCCTCTTTGTTTTCTGGGAACTGATGGCCTTTTCTTCGGTCTTCCTGGTCTGGTACCGCCGCACAGACGAATCCATTTCAGCAGGCTTCAGGTATCTACTGGTCCATGGATTCGGAGGGGTGGTACTACTGGCCGGTATTGTTATTCACTACAATACAACCGGTGACCTTTCCTTCGGCCAGTTCAACGTGGCTGAACCCACTCTGGCCATTTACCTGATCATGATCGGCTTCATTCTCAATGCCGCGGCAGTCCCGCTGCATGCATGGCTGCCTGACGCCTACGGCGCAGGAACGTTTATGGGTTCAGTGTTCATGTGTGCCTTCACCACCAAGACCGCGGTCTACGTTTTGGCCAGGGGCTTCGCCGGGATGGAGATACTTATCATCCTGGGCGTAATCATGGCCCTGTACGGGGTTGTATACGCGGTCCTGGAAAACGACCACCGCAGGCTCCTGGCATATCACGTAATCAGCCAGGTGGGCTACATGGTCGCTGGAGTAGGCATTGGAACCCAGCTGGCCATCAACGGGGTAGTGGCCCATGCTTATGCCCATATCCTTTACAAAGGCCTGCTTTTCATGGGCTGCGGCACGGTCCTGTACATGACCGGGAAGAATAAGTTTACCGAACTGGGCGGGCTGTACAAAAAAATGCCCTGGACGTTCGTTTTCACCTTGATTGGAGGCCTGTCCATATCCGCCTTTCCCCTGTTCAGCGGATTTGTCAGCAAATCCATCATCGTCTATGCCAGTTTTGATGATCATCTATACTGGGCCGCATTTCTGCTGACGCTTGCTTCTGCAGGAACATTTCTGCATACAGGCCTTAAGGTTCCCTATTTCATCTGGTTCGGCAAAAACAATTGCAGCCAGGAAACATGGGACAAGGCCAAGGATCCGGGCTGGAACATGATGACCGCCATGGCCATTGCCTCAGTGCTGTGTATCTTTATCGGCATCTATTATCCGTGGCTGTACAATATGCTGCCCTATCCCATAGACTTTCAGCCCTACACCGCTTACCACACCATGGAAGTGATGCAGATCCTTCTGTTCACTGCGCTGGGTTTCTTCTTGTACCTGAAAAAGATCACTCCTGAACCCACCATTGCCATAGATATGGACTGGTTTTACCGCAAAGGTGCCAGGAGATTTATGGCCCTGGCTAAAAACCCGGTGGAAGCAACCGATACCTTCTGGGGCGAAGTCTACCGCAGAGTCGGCCTGGCCGCGCTCATGGGATCCGCCAAAAAAACCGTGGATTTCGACACCAAGGGCATTGACGGTGTTGTGGACGGATCGGCATACGGCGTTATGAAAATCGGCAAAAATATCAACAGGACTCAAACCGGTAATATTCAGGAATATCTGGGGGCAGGAGTATTCCTGGCATTGATTGTGGCTGCTTATGTCTTTTTCTATTACTTCTGAATCCGGATTCATGGTCAACTGCTTAAGCTATACAAAACCGTTGTGAGCCACATGAAAGAACAGGCATGCCATTATAAACGCTCAGCTGAGATTGAAGGCCAATTCCTGAACAAGGAACGAATTTTCCTTGAATCATAACGAATTAAACAGTTGGAGACTTTACCAATGAATGCTAGTTGGCCGGTACTAAGCACCTTGATTTTATTCCCCCTTGCAGCGTCTGTGCTGATGTTGTTCTTGCGCAGAGATACAACTGTGCGCTGGGTTGCTCTGGCCGCGGGCCTGATCGAAATCATTCTGGCCTTGCCATTGCTCAGCTTCAAGATTGGATACGCAGGTTTCCAGTTTGTTGAGAAATATACCTGGATACCGCAGTGGAACATCAGTTATTATGTAGGTGTTGACGGGATTAGCTTTCTTTTGGTGCTTATGACCGTGGCCCTGTTGCCTTTCTATGTACTCTGCTCCTGGTCATACATCAAGACCAGGGTCAAGGAATTTCATATATGCCTGATGATCATAACCTCCGCTTGTATTGGAGTTTTTACGGCCCTTGACTTTGTTCTTTTCTTCATCTGCTGGGAAGTACAGCTTGCGCCCATGTTCCTGCTCATTGCAGTGTGGGGAGGGAAGGAACGTATATATGCCGCCATAAAATTTCTGGTGTACACCCTGTCGGGAAGCACACTGCTGCTTGCTGCCATTATCGCGTTTTATATTCACGGCGGCACCTTTTCCATACCTGACCTCATAGTACATGAGTTTTCATTCCAGTTCCAGGCATGGACATTTCTGGCCATGGCGCTGGCCTTTGCCGTAAAGGTCCCCATGTTTCCATTCCATACATGGCTTCCTGCAGCTCACGTTCAGGCGCCCACCGCTGGATCCGTGGTCCTGGCATCGGTCCTTTTGAAGCTCGGCACTTACGCCTTTATTCGCTTCTGCCTGTCCATCACTCCTGATGCCAGCGTATATTTTGCACCCCTGATGATCGGGATTTCACTGGTATCCATTATATACGGCGGGCTGGTGGCTCTGGGACAGTCGGACATAAAAAAGCTCATTGCCTATTCCTCGGTAGCGCACATGGGTTTTGTAACCCTGGGTATATTCATTTTCAGCATCCGGGGCATGGAAGGTGCCATACTGCAGATGATCAATCACGGCATCGTCACAGGCGGTCTGTTCATGATGGTGGGTATCATCTACGAGCGCAGCCACAGTACTGCAATCAAGGATAATATGGGCGTGGCCAAGTTTTTGCCTGCATATATATTCTTTATGGGTTTCTTTTCCTTCGCATCACTGGCGTTTCCGGGCACCAACAGCTTTGTGGGCGAAGCTCTCGTCCTCATCGGTGCTTTTGAATACAGCCTGATCATAGGTCTTGTGGCAATACCCGGTGCTCTTCTGGCCGCCGCCTATATGCTGAGGCTGCTGCTGTACATGAGCTATGGGGAACCGGTTGCTCCAAAGGTCAGGGAATGGCATGACCTGAACCTGCGGGAATGGATATACCTGACTCCCCTGGCGGTACTGGTGCCCTATATCGGCCTTGCTCCTACTCTGGCCTTGAGCACTATGAGTCCTTCCATAGAGAAGGTCCTTGGCTATATCGAGTCAGGAAAAACTCAAGTCAATATAATGGAAGTTCACGAAAAGGCTGCGGATCAGAGGCTTGCAGAATTTCTCCATGAAAAGAACCTGATTCTTGAAGATGAAGCATACCCTGATGAACTGCGCATTGGCAGCAACTACTAGCCTGTCGGCAACAGTGCAATCAGAACCAGTGATTCTGACAAGATAAACAGGCTATAAATCCCGGAACCCAGGGCTTTAAAAGTAGCAGAAGTATAAAAAAGGAGACAGGCCTTGCTTAACTTCAATCCACAACTCATAATTCCTGAACTGTACATGGTGGCTCTGCTGGCGATCTTGTTTGTCCAGAGCATCAGCCAGAGACTTAAGGACAAGATTACCTGGGTACCATTCGCCGCCCTTCTCGGAGCTGTAATCGCCGGGGTTTCCACTACAGATCCGGAGTTTATGTTTTATCAGTCCTACAAGATCGACGGCCTGTCCCAATTCTTCAAGACCATCATCTTTCTGGGTCTGGCCGTCTGCGCAGCCAATTCCGTGCGGGTGGGATCACTGGGGCAAGCTAACAAGGCGGACTATTTCTTTTTCATGTTCATGAGTGCCTTTGGCCTGCTTCTTTTGTCCAGCACTGTAGAGCTCTTCACCATTTACATCTCGCTGGAGCTGGCCTCTTTCAGCCTGTACATCATGCTTCCCTTCAGAAACAAGGATCCAAGGGCGGTTGAAGCTGCTGTCAAGTACATACTTTTTGGTGCAGTGGCTACAGCTGTGGGGCTGTTCGGCATTTCATACATTCTGGCCGGACAGCACACCACCTATGTAAACGAACTTCTGACCATGGACTGGTCATTTTCACAGCAGCCCATGGCCTTAATAGGGCTGAGCATGTTTCTGCTGGCCTTTATTTACAAGCTGGCTCTTTTTCCGCTTCACTTCTGGGCCCCGGACGTCATGCAGGGATCCAGCAATGAAACTGCAACCTTTGCAGCTACATTGCCCAAGCTGGGTGCAATAGTGATCATGGTCCGTCTCATGGGCTTTGATCCCGGAATTGAACTCAAAGTCCTTCTGGGCGTTTTCGCTGCCCTGTCCATGACCATAGGGAATCTGGCCGCCCTGAACCAGACAGATATAAAAAGGATGCTTGGCTATTCCAGTGTCTCGCATGCCGGTTTCGTGATTGTGGGATTAGTAGCCGGAGGAGCATACGGACTTGCTGCAGCGTCATACTATGCTCTGGTGTATATGGTCATGAACCTGACCATATTCTGGGTGATTACCCGCATCTCCAGAGAAGGCAAAAATGTTTATCTCAATGATCTGCGGGGGCTGCATTCAAGTTCTCCCCTGCTCGCCCTGGTTCTGGCAGTATCTGCATTCGCTCTGGTGGGTTTGCCGCCCACAGCCGGATTCATAGGGAAACTGTTTTTGTTTGGAGCAGCCTGGGGTGAGGGTTTCTACTGGCTGGTCATCATCGGGGTGATCAACTCAGCACTTGCCATCTTCTACTACCTGAACCTTGTCCGTCATGCCTATACCATGGAGCAGACAGTGCCTTCCAGAATCAGCTTGACTCCGGCAGGCGCCATAATAGCTGTCATCCTGGCTCTGGGGGTGATTTACCTGGGCGTTCTGCCCCAGAACATCTTTGATTTTCTGATGCAGGCCAGCACTGAGTTTTTGTCCTGATCACAGCCTGGACTTGAATATTCTGATCTAACAGTTTGAAGCTCTGAAAACCGCCCTGCACGCCTCCTGTGCTGGGCGGTTTTTTGCTTGCAGACATCTGCAGTTATATTTTATTTATCCGGTGCCGGTTAAGTTAACCCCTGTTTTTTTGTTCCCGGGATGAAAAGCCGGGAAAACAGGCCGGACCGGAGAAAGGCATAAAGCTGCCAAACAGCGGACATTAAAGACGCCGGCTCAAACTTGAACACGGAACAGAATGATATGCACATAGGAAAATATGAATTCAATGAATTTATGGAAGTGGTCCGCAGCTTTCACGGCAGTCCCGCTCCGGGAATCATTATTGGCGGCATCATGGTGGACATGGCCAGGGATGCACTGCCGCCTGAGACTATATTCGACGCAGTGGTGGAAACACCCAAGTGCCTCCCGGACGCGGTCCAGCTTCTGACTCCGTGCACCGTGGGTAACGGCTGGCTGAAGATCGTCAACCTGGGCAGGTATGCCCTTACCCTTTATGACAAATATACCGGAGAGGGCATCCGGGTCTTTATTGATCCCAGGAAACTGGCAAACTGGGACGAAATCCAGGGCTGGATCCTCAAGCTAAAACCCAAGAAGGACCAGGATTTTGACCGGCTCATAAGCCAAATCAAAACCGCGGGCAGAGAATTTCTTACAGCCAGGCCCATACAGGTTAACCTGGAGCAGCTTACCAGGAAAAGGATGTCCGATATAAACGTTTGTCCCATCTGCAATGAGCCATACCCCTCTGACGACGGCGCTGCCTGCAGGGGATGTCACGGGGACAGCCCCTATGTAGTCGAAGGAGGAGATTTGACGTAACCTGAAATGGAGCAGGTTCCGCTTCAGGATGCAGTGGGCCGGAGGGCAATCCACGACATGACCGGAATAGTACCAGGCAAATCCAAGGGAGCAGTCATCAGGCGCGGTCAGGAGATAAGCATCTCGGACATCTGCCGTCTGCAGCAGATAGGCAAAAAGAATCTGTACACCGGACCGCCGCCTGAAGTAAAGGACTGGGTGCACGAGGATGCGGCAGCTGAAAGCTTTGCCAGGGCCATGGCCGGGAACGGGGTGTATCCACAGATACCCCCCATGGAGGGCCGGGTCAATCTCAAGGCTTCAGTAGACGGGATGCTCATGGTGAACAAGCAGAATCTTCTGGCCTTCAATCTGATTCCCCAGGTCATGTGCGCCAGCCGCCAAGGCTTCATGCTGGTGAAAAAGGACACGGTCATTGCCGGCACCAGGGCCATTCCCCTTTACCTGTCCCGCTCCGCCTTCAACAAGGCCATGCAGGTATTGAACCTGGGGCCCTTGTTTGAAGTTCTTCCGCTGATTTCAAAAAAAGTCGGTCTCTTGATCACCGGGACAGAGATATTTGATGGAGTCATACAGGACCGCTTTCAGCCTATCATCACGGACAAAGTACACAAACTGGGTTCGCAAGTTTATAAATCCGTAATCTGCCCAGACGACCAGGAAAGAATAAAGAGCGAGCTGCTGGAACTGCTGGATGCCGGATGCGATCTAATTGTCACCACTGCAGGTCTGTCCGTGGACCCTGATGATCTGACCCGCAGGGCCATCCAGGAGGCGGGAGCCATGGATATACTGTATGGCGCTCCCATACTACCCGGGGACATGACCATGCTCGCCTGGATTAATTCAGTGCCGCTGATCGGAGTTCCGGCCTGTGCTCTTTATTTCAAGACTACAGGATTTGATCTGCTCCTGCCCAGGATCCTGGCCGGACACAAAATAACCCGCCTGGACCTGGCCCAGATGGCTGAGGGCTCCCTGTGCCTGGCCTGCAAGTCCTGCACATATCCCAAGTGTCCTTTCGGCAAGTAAGAAGGCTGAAATGGATTCCCTGGTCTGGGGCGGCAGGCCATAGCATATGAGCCTGAGCAGCGCTCATTTCAGACGGAAAATCTTCGGATAGTGTCCCGGCAGGCCTTTTTTGCAGCATAAGCCGGAGCCGTTCTTACAGTTGATTTTCTCTGACAATGGATGGATGCGTCCACCTGGGACACTCCTTGTCCGACTTGTGCTCATACTCAAGCCTGAAAAACGGGGACCTGCGGCTGTCAAAGCCTCTGCGGTCGGTGAGGACAACCTCGGCCTGGAGAGCGGCTTTTTTCATGCCTGTTTCCTTGCTCAGGCTGAACACGGTCCTGCCCCAGGAAGTGATGAGACAGGAATGACCTGCCAGCTGACCCAGTTCAGAGTCCCCTGTGCCATTGCATCCCAGCACGTAGCATTGGTTCTCGATGGCCCTGGCCTTGAGCAGGGCCTGCCAGTGCTCGATTCTGGCCATGGGCCACTGGGCAGTTACAATGAAAAGGTCCGGCTCAAAATCATGCTGATGCAGGAATAATTCAGGGTAGCGCAGATCATGGCACACTGCAAAACCCATGGTGATCCCCTGCCAGGTGAAGCCGCAGGGGGCATGATCCCCGGGCTCAAAATACAGGTTCTCCTGCCCGGGCCTGAACAGGTGGAGCTTGCGGTAGGGATCGATGCGACCCTGGTCCGGAGTGAAGAGCTCCAGGGAGTTGTACAGGGCCCCTGCTCTCTCCTCCCAGAAGGTGCCGGCCAGAACATTTCCCGTCCTGACAGCGAAATCCTGCATGATGGCCCGGACCTTCCGGTTCATTTCCAGGCACCTGTGCCTGCGGAAATAATCAAATCCCCCCATGAACAGCTCGGGAAAGACCCACAGGCAGGGAGATTCAGTGTCCTGTATGCGCTCCAGCCAGGAATGCATCTCCTCCACCTCGCGCATGACCCTGCACTGGCATACACCAACAGTAATTGTTTCCATCATCTTTATCCGCTATACATTGTAATTTTCCAGGGTCAGGATCATGATGCCCGGCAGAGTTCAGCTTGCCTCACAGCGTATGCCATTCAGCTTTTCCCTGTCTATGCAGTAAAGTGTATCCAGAAAAGCTGTGGCCAAGCTTCCCGGGCCTCTGGCAACCCCGGCGGCTTCTTCTCCGGCCAGACCCATGACTGCCATGCCCATGGCCGTGGCCAGAAAAAAATCATCATGCACCGCCGCAAAGGCAGCAGCCAAGCAGGTGGCGGCACAGCCCATGCCCGTAACGAGGGTCATCATGGGGTGTCCGTTGCAGACCTCAAGCACCTGGCCTCCTGAAACCACCAGATCCCTTTCTCCGCTTATACAAATCACGCATTCATAACGCATGGACAACTCACTGGCTGCCTCCAGGGCAATGTTTGAGGCATGCAGGCTGTCCACTCCCCTGGGTTTTTCCATGGACCCGCCCAGAGCCATTATTTCCGAGGCATTGCCCCGGACGATCCTTATCCAGCCCTTCCTTATGAATTCCATGGGGGCATCAATTCTCAGCCTGCTGGCCCCTGCACCCACAGGATCCAGGACCACAGGGATGTTCAGCTGTCCGGCCCTGGCCGCAGCCAGACGCATGGCGTGAACCTGGGACATGCACGGCGTGCCAGTGTTCAGAACCAACGCCCTAGACAAAGAAACCAGCTCCTCTACTTCATGTTCCGATGTGGTCATAGCCGGAGAAGCTCCCAGAGCCAGCAGCACGTTGGCTGTAAAATTGGTGACCACTATATTAGTGATGTTGAGCACCAGAGGTCTTTCAGCCCTTAACTGCTGCAGTCTCTTCCAGATATCTTCAGCATGGATCATCCTGACTGTCCTCCAACCTGACAAGTTTGCCTTTATCTAGTTTTCATCCGGAAACGGTTCTTTTTCCTTTTGGCTGCGTCAATCTGCACAATTCTTCGTCAACGTATTAAGATACGCCTCCTCATAATTGCTTGATATCCTTGCCAAAAGAAAAAATCCTCGTTTCCGGAAAGAAAACCGATAGCTTCAGCATCCGGAAATAAAGAATTTCCGGATGGAAACTATCTAAAGAAACTGCTCCACTTTCTGCTGCAGTATACGATACATGAGGGGCTCATGTTCAAGAGAATCCAGAAGCTGGAACTCTATTTCAGGATACTTTTTCTCCAGGTCACCGATCATCGTGGGTATGTCCTTCTGAACGTGGCTGCCGTCCAGAAGAAAGTAGGGAAAGACCACTATCTTTTGGGTCTGACTCCTGGCGAGCTGCTCCACAACCTGTTCCAGGCCGGGCTGGCCCAGGGAAAAGAATGCTCCGTAAATATCCTTTCGGCCTGAATCCTGCCTGATATGCCTGATCAGTTCCAGAAAAGAACTGACTGCCCTGCTGCTGCGGCTGCCGTGAGCCAGAATAACCATTGCCCGTGCTGACATCACCTTTTGCTCCGTGTTCACTCAAAAATTCATAATATATTTTCCCTGTGAAGACAATCACCTGGAAAAATAACAAATTCTGGTATGGCATTAGTAACGTTTATTAAAAAAATTGTTGCTAATTTTTCTTAAAGAGTTAATCATCAATTTGCCAGCAGGATTAAGACTTCTCTGAAAGGCTGTTTCAGGAAAAGTATATGCTGAAGCGGCCATGCAGAGCTTTTTGAAAAATATTCACCACTTCCATTTACACCAAAATTCTCCAAGGAGGACCTCTATGGCAGACGCAGCTCTAAAACTGGGAGCAGAACCCAAAACCACCTTTTTGGATAAAGTCAGTGATCTATTGCCTGAACAAGGGCATTTGAATCTCTGCCTCACCTGCGGTGCCTGCTCCTCGGGTTGTCCAGCAACCGGTCTGGAAGGAATGGATCCCAGGAAATTTCTGCGCATGGCCGCCCTGGGCATGGACGAAGAAGTAACCTCCACCCCTTGGGTCTGGATGTGTACCATGTGCACCAGGTGTGTCCATGCATGTCCCATGCAGATCAATATCCCCCAGCTTGTATTCCAGGCCCGCAAATCCTGGCCTGAGGAGAAAAAGCCACGGGGAATCGTACAGTCATGCAAGGCAGCCATGATCGACAAGGCCACCAGTTCCATGGGTGCCACTTCAGAAGACTTTGTGGAATCCGTGGAAGAAACACTGGAACAGGTCCGCAGCCAGCAGCGAGGCTACAAGGATCTGCAGGTAACCTTTGACCGCAAGGGGGCCAAGTATTTCCTTAATCAGAATTCCCGCGAGCCCATGGCGGAACCCGATGAAATGGTCCCCCTGTGGAAGATCATGCATGAGGCCGGGGCTGACTGGACTTACGGTACAGCCGGCTGGGCCGCGGAAAACTACTGCATGTTTGCAGGCAACGATGAGGAGTGGGAAAAAATCGTTCGTATCAAGGCCGAAGCAGTGGACGCCCTGGGTTGTGAATACTGGCTCAACACCGAGTGAGGACACGAACTCTACGCAGTCCGGTTCGGACTGGAAAAGTTCAAGATCCCCCACAAGTTCAAGATCGAATCCATCCTGCGCCTTTATGCCGACTGGGTGAGGGAGGGTAAAATCAAGCTCTCCTCGGACTGGAACAAGGATCTCAAGATCAAGTTCACCATTCAGGACCCCTGCAATCTGGTGCGCAAGACCTTTGGCGATTCAGTTGCCGGCGACATGCGTTACGTGCTCAAGGCCTGCGTGGGAGAGGAGAATTTCGTGGACCCCTGGCCCAATAAGTCCAACAACTTCTGCTGCGGCGGAGGGGGCGGCTTTTTGCAGCCCGGCTTCAAGAGCGCCCGCCAGGACTACGGCAAAATAAAGCATGACCAGATCATGGAAACCGGCGCCAAGTATGTGATACCACCTTGTCACAACTGCCACTCTCAGGTACACGACCTCTCCATCCACTATGAGGGAGGCTACGAATGTGTTCACCTGTGGACGGTCATGGCCATGTCCATGGGCATTCTGGGCCCTGATGAAAGGGTCTATCTGGACGCCAACTTAAGCGAATGCGGCATAAACGAATGCACTCTGCCTCCGGATGAATAGCAAAAGAAATCCCGGGACGGGTTTTACCGTCCCGGGATTCAATGCATCTTCAGCCCCATTCACTGAACTTAGATGAATTCTATTGCTCGAAGTGATCAAATCCCTTGAGCTCCAGCTTTTTCCCCTCCATGTAAATCCCTGGCCTGTCAGTTATCCGCCCCAGAAATCTGCATGCGGGCAGACATTTTTGCACGGCCCCGAAACCATCGCTGCTGCACGCCCCAAGCAGGGCGTAGTCCTCTCCCCCCAGCAGGGCAAAGGCTAACGGATCCATTTTTCTGTCCCTGCAGAACGGGATCAGAAGCGGATGGACCTTCAGGTCCCGGTCCAGTTCAACCCCTGTGTCTGGTCTGCAGAACCTGGGCAGATCCCTGGCCAGGCCGTCTGATACATCCATGAGCCCCTTGACTTCCGTATGTCCGGACAGGACCAGACCTTCCCGGATCAGGGGTTCTGGACGCAGGTGCCTGTTTACGGCCTGGACGTAACGGTCCAGCTCAGGATCGTTTTCCTCCAGAAGAACAAGGCCGCAGCGTGCCAGTCCCACTTCCCCGGCCAGAAAAAGCACGTCTCCGGGGTTTCCCCTGGCCCTGAGCATATGCCTTTCCGGGCTTCCCCCCCAGATGGAAACAGCCAGACCCAGGGAACTGCCGAAGCTTACATCTCCGCCGGTGAGGGCTATGTCGAATTCCCGGGCCAGGGCAGCCATGGAAGCAAGCATGCGCCTGCAGAACTCCTCCTCCAGGTACCCGGGCCAGATAAGATTAAGACCGAACCCAAGGGGACTGGCTCCGGCTGCGGCCAGATCGCTCAGGTTCACTGCCAGGGCTTTATAGCCTATGTCTTCCGGAGAAAAGTAACGGGTGCGGAAATGGATATCCTCCAGAAAGAGGTCGCTGCTCATGCACATTTTCTCCGGACATTCAAGCACAGCGCAGTCATCCCCCCTGCCCACCAGCATATGCGCATGGACTGCAGGAAAAAGGCTGTCAATGATTTCCAGGAAGTGCTCCTCGGATTTTATCATGAAAAATCAATCCTCAAAAATAAGGTAATCGCCGCTGATGGTCTTGAGTCCGAACCCGGGGAAGTTGACCCTGTACTTGTTGGGGGGCATGGCCTGCACAACTTTGCCCCGTCCGAAAATTTTGTGCCTGCAGTACCCATTGGCCGGAAATCCGCGAGACATTTCAGGCGGTACCGACACACGGCTTTTGTAGCCTGCCGGAATTTTGGCGTATTGATCATCCCTGAGCCTGCTGTACAATCCGGAATCAATTTCGCGGATGAAGGGACTGGGCAGCACAGGCTGATTGAATCCGCTGACCCGGTGGTACAAACTTTCCGGCACGAAAAGGCCCAGATAGTCCCTGGCCCTGGTACAGGCCACATAAAGCAGCCTGTGTTCCTCGTCCACTTCCCCGGGATCCAGCATGGCCCTGCGCGAAGGAAATCTCTCCTCCACCAGATCGATAATCAGAACTGCTGACCATTCCAGACCCTTGGCCGAATGGATGGTGGACAGAACCAGGGTGTCCTCTCTGGCCTGAAGCCCTGTTGGCTCGGAGTTCTCCAGGACCATGTCCGCCAGAAATACATCCAGCTGATCATAGGCGGAAGCGATCTGCTCCAGCTGCTCCAGGCCCCCAAGGCGTCTGGGCAGGTCCTCCATGTACTTCTCTTCCAGGATAGGCCTGTAGAAGTTCAGAATCTCTTTTAAAAAATGGTACGGGCCTTCCTGAAACTGCCTCTGCTGTTCAAGCAGATGCATGAGCCCGGAAAACTGCTCGCTTCTGGACTTGAACCTTTCCGTCTCTTGTGCAGCATTTGAAGCATCACCCTGGTTAAGAGCGCGGTAGAGGCGCAGGGCTGTCTTTGGACCCACTCCCTTCAAAAGGGCAAGCCCCCTGGTCCAGGCCAGAAGGTCAGGAGGATCAAGAACCATGCGCATCAGGGACAATACATCCTTGATGTGCGCGGCCTCGGAAAACTTCATACCTCCGAATTTCTGGTAGCTTACTGAAGCCCTGTTCAGCTCCACCTCCAGAGGATAGGCGTGGTATGCGGCCCGGAACAGAACAGCGATCTCATGCAGGGGATATGTGGCGCTTAATTTCTCAATCCTTTCCAGCACTGCTTTTGCCTGGCTCGTATCGCTGGCCGGGGTTATCAATTCAGGCTTTGGCCCTTCAAGTCTTGAGGAAAAGAGGTTTTTCTCAAATTTCTGGCCCATGCTTGACAGGATGCAGTTGGTAAGATCCAGCAGCGGCTGGGTGGAACGGTAATTCTGCTCCAGCTTGATGATCCTGGCGCCTGGGAAATCGCGGGGAAAATCCAGAATATTCCCTACATCGGCTCCGCGAAAACCATAGATGGACTGAGCGTCATCCCCCACCACCATTATATTGCCCTGCGGTGATGCTATGAGACGGGCCAGCCTGGCCTGTACCAGGTTCGTGTCCTGGTATTCATCCACCATGACATGTCTGTACACACTCCTGACGTAATCCAGGACTTCAGGATTTTCCTGCAGAAGCCTCTCCGTGAAGAACAGAAGATCGTCAAAATCCACAAGGGAAAGCCTTTGCTTCTCCAGAAAATATTCTCTTTCCAGCCTGATTATATCCTCGAGATAATTTATCAGGTGCATGGCTTCCTGCTCCATGAGCACCTGCAGAGAGATCTCCTTGTTCCTGGCCTTGCTCAGATAGGACAAAACGGTACGGTTGCGGGGAAAGGACTTGTCTCCCTTGCCTATGTCCAGCTCCGAGCGCGCCCCCTTTAACACTTCTTCGGCATCTGCTGCGTCCATGACCGTAAAACCGTCAGAAAAGCCCAGAGATTGAGCAAATTTTTTAAGAAGCAAGAAGCTGAAGCCGTGGAAGGTTCCTCCGCTGACCATGCCCATTTCCCGGTTCAGGAGCTTTCCTGAGCGCCTGAGCATCTGAGTGGCTGCCTTGCGGGTAAAGGTCAGAAGCAGGATGTTCTCGGGGAGCTCTCCCTGGTGCACCAGGTAGGCCAGGCGGTAGACAATGGTCCTGGTCTTGCCGCTGCCGGCTCCGGCTATGACCAGCACAGGACCCCGGGTGGAGGTTACTGCCTCCAGCTGGGCCGGATTAAGGCTCTTTTCAAAATTTATCATAACTGTCCACTGCTTCTACCGCGAACCGTGATCTGTGAGCTATGGCCGAGCAAACATGCCCCTGCACACCGATCACCGACTACTGCTTGCCCTGAAATGCACGCAAATGCCAGCTTTAGCTTATTTCACCGGGGACTACTGACTACTGAATTAATCCCTTAATCCTTAACTCCCTTAATTCTCTCACCATGAACAAATCAACTGATAACCGACAAATGACTACCGGCCAGGGACTGCTGACAATCCGGCCATGATGTCCCTGACGCGGCCCGGCCTTGAGCCCAGGGAATCATAAAAAATAACGTCTTCTGGACTGTGCGTGCCAGTGCGGCCAAAATAGCCGAATATTTCCCTGCGATCAAACTTGGCCTTGAGATCAAAACCCGGCTCGGGCACGCACAATAGATCCGGGGGCAGACCTATGCCGTCAGGATAGATTTCCTCAGCTGTATACACACGGTGCATGACCTTCTGGCCCTGGTGTTCCAGGTCCAGCATGGACCGCCTGATTTTCTGCAGAACAGCCCCTTTCTCCACACGATCTACCCTGCCCCTGGCAAATCTCTCCCGGTCATGGATATATATCCGCCCAGGGTCCAGTGCAAAGGCCAGGCTGGATTCATGCATGCAGCTAAGATCCAGCTCGTTTTCAGGCTTCCGGTCCAGGCGCAGAAACCCTTCGACCCGAAGCAGAACATTGACATCCACCTCGGTCCTGAGCGGTACAAAGCCGTGATCTGACACAAGCATCAGGCGTTTGGGTCCGGGCAGATCCTCGAACCTGCACAGCACCTCACCCGCGGCTGCATCCAGAGACTGCAGCAGCTCCATGCTCGGCTCGTGCAGGGGATTTTTTTGATCCTCAAGGGCTTCAAACAGAAAATGGCTCAGCCGATCCAGCTCGGTAAAAACTACAATAAACATGTCCCAGGCCAGATCAGGCCACAGGAGATCCAGAGCCTTGAGCCTTGAACTTATGGTAACTTTCAGATCTTCCAGAAGATCCCTGGGACTGTCCAGACCAAGTCGGGTATCTGCTTCCAGCCTGTACCCCATTTCATGCAGTATAGGATAAAGCGCCCCGGGGTACACGGCCCTTTCCAGGCTCGGAGCCACAAAACCGGATATGAGCACGCCCTTGAGGGCCGGGGCCGGATAGGTGCAGGGCAGATTGATGATCCTGCAGGTTTTCCCGGCAAAGCCAGGCTCATCCCAGAACACCCCTGCCTTTACGTGGGAGAAATCAATGAGGTCCAGCTGATAGTTGCCCGGGTTGACGCTGGTAAAACCGTAAACCCCGTGTTCTTCAGGGCCTCTTGCCGTGAAGAAAGAAGTCCAGTTGACAGGGGAGATTTCCGGCAGTTCAGAGACAATGCTAATGCACCCGGAAGAGTGCACCAGCTGTTCCAGATGAGGCCAGAGGCCTCTGGAACACAGGTCAAGGGCCAGACTGCGGGACAGTCCGTCCATGCCGATGATCACGGTCCTGCCTTTTGGAAACAAGTCCCTGCCCGGACTGAAACTTTCCTGCCTTGCCAAATGATTTCTTGACGCCTGCATGGGAGCAGGATAAATGATTTACTTTGAGCTGGCAACGCACAACAGACAGTCTACTTTCCCTGAAGCCTGCTTGCCGTGCCCGGGTGGCGGAATCTGGTAGACGCCAGGGACTTAAAATCCCTTG
>PUMA01000197.1 GCA_003551155.1 Desulfonatronospira sp. | reverse complement strand
GGCAAAGCGGTCTTTATGAGAAAGGCGGCGAATTTGCCATAGAAGGGAGCGAAGCAAAAAAAGGCCGGGAGGTTCGAACCTCCCGGCCTGTATGGCGTCAGGTTGGATGATAAAAACTAGAAGCGAAGTCTGAAACCGGCGGCTGCCTTCCAGGAATCTTCAGAACTTCCCTCATCAGGATCAATATTGATATAACCAAGTTCCAGGATTGCGGCCAGGTTTTCGTATATATCGTATTGATGATCAAAGTTTACTTCCCAAGCCTTGTCCTTGCGGGTAAAAGTGGCGCCGGAGTCTCTGTGGTTGGTGCCCTGGTAGTAGGCTACCATTAGTTCATGAGACAGCTGGTCAACAAAGGAGATGTCCTGAAGCTTGAGGCCCAGAGCCCACTTGCCGGAAGGACCGCCAAGACCGAACTGTCTGAGTTGATTTCCTGCTGTACCCCCGAAGTTTGAACCGTCAAATCCGAAGGAGGAGAAGTTCAGCCAGGGATTGACGGTGGGCATGATCTTGCCTGTCCTGTCGTTAGCAGCACTGTTTCTTGACTCGCCGCTTTCGTAAAGAGCAAAGATCATGGGAGTAACCATGTCCATGTTGTACTGGACGGCCAGGTTGGCTATCCAACCACGGGTTCTGCCGACCTTAGTGTTGGCACCGCCATCATCAGCATATTCGCTGGCACCGCCGAAATTGAAGTCAGCCATAACAACGATGGGGTCAAACATATCAATTGTTGCGTTAATCCCTAAAAAGTAAATGTTCCTGGAGGTCAAATCATCGTCTGCCCAAGTCCCGTCATCATGAAAGCGTTTAGCCTCATGGACCCATACTCCAAAGGGATTGATTTCCATACCGTCAAGCGTAATGGGGGCTATAGCAAAGAACATATCTTGATTGTCTCTGCTTCTCTGATCACGAATCCCATCGCCTGTAGTGTCAGTGCCCAGCCATTCTTCGTCCATCAGCCTTGCATATCCCAGTGTCATAGCGACCATGTCATTGATGGGAGATGAGACAACAATCCCGGGGGCCCGGCTGTCCCAGATGTGAGAACCCAACGTGTTGGGCAAAATAAAGTACTGATGCCCTGCGCGAACCTGAGCCTGGGTGTTGGGGATCATGAACTGAAGATAAGCCTGCCTGAAGCTTACAGAATCTGTTCCACCCATCACATAAGGGCCATCAGGGTCGCCCCACCTTTCATTCATTGAATACTGCAGCTGCACACGAGCCCTGACGTTCTCGCTGGCGATGTAGTTCAAATTGGTTCTGAATCTCTGGTACAGGTTGAATTTGTCGTCCTTGTTGTCGTCATCAAAGCTTGGGTTGGTGACATAATTTCCATGTACCCGGAAGTCCACACTGTCAAATCTGACCTCATGGGCCGCCTTGACCATGCCCGCGGTGCCCAGGATGAAGGCAGCCGCTATGACCAGAGTAATCAAACGTTTCATAAAGTTTCCTCCTTTTGCATCTTAAGTTTTTTGCCGAAACTCAAGATCAGTTGAACCAGCACGCTACCTGACGCCCGGGACCGGAGCATCCGGCCCTTGAAGCCTGTTTAATCAAGCCGAAAACAAAAAGCAAGCCTTTTGACCCCAAAAAATGCAAAAAAGTAAAAATTTTTTTACGGTAAAAATTTTTGTACCAGGAGATGTTCAGAACGAAATTTTCATGCTTTCCCTCAGAAACAAATTCGCCTGTTCCGCGCCTTGATTCACTGAGCGCCAGGCCGGCTTTGCCTGCTTTCGGCAGGGGACTGGCGGACTTTGCCGACTATGTGATAGTTTTTTCAACCGCGCGGGAGGCTGCCAAGCCACATAACACCTCTGATCAAAAGCTGGCCGGACATCATTCTGTCCGGACGCCGTAACAGGTACAGCAGCCAAAAGTGGAATACCGCCTGGATGAACAAGACCCGCATTAGCCTGTCAATTTATTCTCACTTCTCCAGGGCATGAGAGAAGAAAAACTCCAGGCCGTGCGACTCGCTGGTATGTTTAGCCCCCTGGGAGAGCAGAAGAAAGCATGGTACATCAAATTATCGTTTTTTGATGAAATACCAGGGCCCATCCAGGACCGGCTCATCCATAATGCACATTGGCTGAAGCTGGTTGTAGTCTTCATGTGCAAACAAAAGAAGCCATTGACTTTGATAAACCGTTCCGATTAATTGTAATTGTCCTGCGACGCTTCTCTCCGACAGCGGTAATCTCTGGAAGTAGTATCTGGTCATCACCACATGGAATGATGGCCATCATCAGCTTTTACCTGGTGGCCAATTTCCTGTGGAATGAATGGCCATCATCAGTTTGGAGTGGTTGTCGCTCTGCGTGGAATACGCAAAAAGCCTGAAGCGCTGAAAAGCATGAGCGGCAGGAAAGAGTTGACGAGATCATTGATGAACCCGGGGGATAGAGTGAGCGTTGTTGTTATCGATGATTTTTCTTCAGAGATACACGGGAAAGTAGTGGTTGATACACTGCAGGGCCTATATGACGGTGAAATCCACAAGATCGACCTGGGTGCGCCCAGCGTCTTTCTTGCAGATATCGAGGCTGCCCTGGATTTGGTCTTAGACAATATCTCCAACGGTGAATGGGGAGACGTAATAGCAGTCAATGTCAGTCTTGGCAGCGTTTCCTGGAGCGAAGATCCATATTACCCGGAAAGCATCGGGCTTGAAGGTCATGTGCAGCAGCTGTTCAGTATGGATATTGATCTGGTGTTTCCCGCCGGCAATTCCGGGCAAGACTCCCCGGGGGTATCAAACATGGCCAGTACTCCGTTCAACTGGTGCGTTGGCGCATTAAATGCTTCCGGTGAAGCGGCTGATTATTCGCAGCACCATCCCTGGCTCACTGATAGCTGGGCATACGGGGGCAATGACAATTACGGATTAAAAGGGACGTCTCTTGCAGCCGCCAGGATCACCGGCGCCATGGCCGGCATCAGGGAAGAGTTTGATCTGACCATTGCCCAGGCCAGGACAGCCTACAAGGCCACGGCTGACTGGTTTGAATGGGAGGGCGTGAACTACTGGAAGCTGAATTTCGAGGCCCTGATGGAACTGGATGGTCCTGTGGAAATAGGTGCCAGGCAGATTGTGGATGCTGCGTATAATATCTTTCTGCTGCGCCAGCCTGATGAGCCTGGCCTGGATTACTGGACCGGTGTGTTTGAGGAGAATGAGGACATATTCCTTCATTTTCTTTTTTCCGCTGAAGAGGACCTGTTCCGCAATGACTGTTTCAGGCTCAGCGAAGTGCCTGTAATCGAGCATGTGCAGGCCCATTATCACCTGTTCCTGGGTCGCGAAGCCGACATGGGGGGCCTGGAATACTGGATGGAGGGGATAACGGATCAGCAGTTTGACCAGGGGTATGAACTCACAGGATCTTTTCTTTCCGCCGCTGAACTCAACGGCGAGGAGATACGGTATATAGGCGTGGCAGAGCTGTATTTTGATCAAGTGCAGGAGATATCAAACGCGTAACAGAAGAAACATACTCCTCTTTGCGCCTCTTCCTTTGAGTCCTTTGGTTCTTTGCGGTCAATACTTATAGGCATTTTTGGAAGACAGGCATGCTTGAGCCGGAAGAACCTAAATTTTCCCAACGACAGGTAGGTATTTTGAGGTTTAGGCAGCTACATCAACCCCAAAACCGGAAAGAAGATCTCTGTTTGTCGCCGGTTCTTTGATCATTCCGCCAAGCAGAATCAGTCCAGTTACCCATGAACTCAAAACATTGTCTCCGCAGGCTTGCTGGCCAAGATCAAAGGGCGCTGGGCCTGTCTTCCTCTGGCTGCCCTATACCAAGAACAGGCAAAGAAGTACGAGATCAACCTCTACGGACGTATCCGAAAGGTTACGGCATTTGTCCAGGTCATCATGCTCAAGACACTCAAATGTTCTGTCCGCGTGGTCTGGGTATATCGCAAGACCCGGTGGGTGGCTTTGTTCAGTACGGACCAGTCTCTTTCGGTTGCAGAAATCATCGAGTATTACGGAGCTCGCTGGAAAATCGAGTCAGGTTTCAAAGAACTCAATCAGGACATCGGCAGCCTGGAAAGCCAATGCAGGGCTCCTCACGCGGTGGTCAACCATCTGAACTTCTGCATGATGGCCGCCACCATCATCTGGATCTATGCCATGCAGCTTGAAAATGTTCCAAAAAGACGCCATGCAGTTAAAGGCCGCAACCACTTCGCCTTTTCAGGTGTACGCAGAGAGATGACAGAGACCCTGTTAGGCAACAATTTTTCAGGGATTTGCACCAGCGAGGGTAAAGCAGGATAAAAGGATTTCTAACCGGACGTGCTGATTTCCTTGTACAGATTCCTTCTTATCATGGACAGTTTCTCATCCAGCTGCCTGACCACATGAAAATGGTCAGAAACTATTGGCGTACCTGGAAGATTCTCGAAGCACGGAGGAAATATAAGCCTTGTTCATGAAATTTAAAGCACGAGAGTTTTTAATGAACGCAGGACTCGACGACGTCAATGAGAAAGCGTTGTACCTTTTGATTCCTGGTCCCCAGGGAATTACTCTCGAAAGCCTGTCTGCTCTCCTATCAGGGCTGGAACGTGCATACCGCACCTTACTTAGCTTGTCTGTAGATCCGTTTCTAAGGAAGCGAATTGAAACATTTAAAACGCGGCGATCCCGAGGTCCTCTGACTAGATCGATTAACGCACGCTACAACTGGTATGTTTCCAAGGAACCAGAACCCCCCGCCTCAGCTGAGGCAAAGACTGGCAGCGTTGCTATAATGGGAAAGGAGTCAGAAAACTTGCTTGAACTGATCTTTCCTGATTCATTAACTGATGAGTCAGAAAGTATTGATGCCAATGCGTTGTCCGGTGACGGGACTCATAAGTTTTTCGCCCGACGAGTAGAGATCACACGTGCCAAAATATCTTCCACGGGCTTCATCGAGATTTTAGGAGACCCCACTACTTTGGCCTCCATAATGGCGTTATTGCTCGGATTCCGTGAATTGAAACATCCCGAGATCGGTGATGTACAAGACAGAAGTAAAGATAAACGGCATAACGCTCTTGGAAATGCCTCCGCACTTAATGGGCTGGATTATTCTGCAGAACAAGTCAGTGGAATATATGAGTATCTGGAACAAGACCTTTTTAAGATGCTCCGAGAGTTAGAAAAGGGCAAGATTGAATTGGCATTTGGTAAGGAGCTGGAAATAAAGGGTCTGTGACATCATACCAGCCTCCGGCTATGGCTCATGAGTAGTCCAACCACACATTTTTTAAGAATATCAACACAATGCTTCACTTTTGGAAAATGTGCTGAGTGCTGCCCACCTTGGCAAGGATGGTGCGCTTATACAGAAATGACAACAATCGCAGCCTGATAAAGGCTGCATCACAGTGTCATCACCTGAAGATCTGGCTGAAGGCGGATCTCCAGAAACAATTTCAGTATAGGATATAAAATAATTAAGATTTTTTTGACTCCAATGAACTAAAAGGAGATTCATGGGGCAGGTTGCGAGCGCCAAAGTGTCCCTTGCCCTGAGCGCTGCACAAGAGCTCATAAAGCAGGTGCCGGATTGAACCTTTCTTGGTGGGCTTCCGGCTTGCTCTGTGTAATTCCGCAGGACAGCGAAGCATTACACCTGGGCCCGCCAAGAAGAAATCCTGTCATCCTGTAAATCCTGTCTAAATTTCTTCATTCTTTTCCAGAAAAGTCCACATCAAACGTCGAGGAGCCATATCTTTTCCTGCTTTTTCCTTCTTCTGCCTTGCTCTGCCTGCCCTGAAATAGATGTTATGTCTCAGCGAAGTTTACCCGGTTTAATTTCCGCCATTTAACTGGGTGTATTTCACCGGGGCGACTCAAGGCCTGCGTAGGCCGGGAGTGAAATATTCTTTTCTTCCCGCTCAAGTACGCTCCAGCCGGATGAACCATCTTTTGC
The DNA here is from genome assembly GCA_003551155.1 of Desulfonatronospira sp. Classification (GTDB taxonomy): domain Bacteria; phylum Desulfobacterota; class Desulfovibrionia; order Desulfovibrionales; family Desulfonatronovibrionaceae; genus Desulfonatronospira. Next base: position 273 of record PUMA01000197.1, on the reverse strand, counting down.
ACCATATTTGCCATACTTACGCCTTACTTTCATGGCGTTGTGGAAGAGAGCGCAGTGGATGGCTTGGAGACTAGTTCGGCTACAAAGCTCCCGACAGCCACCTCGCTTTCGATCCTCACCGGGATCGAAGAGCCATCCGCTGTGACCCAAACCTGGAGCTTGGAATCCCTTTTCTTATCAAAAACACCCCCAAGATGCTCCAGGTCTGGCTCAACAAGGAATGTATCATAGGTGGCGCCTCTCACCGTGATGTTTTCTCTCCTGATCACGGTG
>PUMA01000050.1 GCA_003551155.1 Desulfonatronospira sp. | reverse complement strand
ATCATGAGGTGAATCATGCAGCAGATCACAATCCGGGGCATCGATCCTGAAATTGAGCAGGAAATCCGCCGCATGGCCAATGAAAGTCAAAAATCCATCAATCAGATTGTCAAAGAAATTATTTATCAACAATTCAGGCCGTGGAAATCTCCCGCATCCTCTCTGAAACAGCTGTCCGGCGGATGGACCAGGGAACAGGCCGCTGAATTCGAATCAGCCATCAAATCCTGTGAACAGATCGATGAGGAAATGTGGAAATGAAGCTGATTCTGGACACCAGCGCCTATGCAGGTTTTAAGCTGGGTTATTCCAAACTGGTTGAATATATTGTCCGGGCTGATGTTATATTTGTATCCCCCATCGTACTTGGCGAACTCATGTTCGGATTCCGGAGCGGCTCCAGGTTTTTTGAAAACATGGAAGATCTGAACCTGTTTTTGTCACATCCGGCAGTTGAAACCATTACAATTACCGATATCACTTCTGACAGATATTCAAGAATCGCCTTGCAGCTTAAACAGCAGGGAACGCCCATTCCTTCAAACGATATATGGATTGCGGCACAGACAATGGAAACAGGCGCGGAGCTTGTAACCATGGACAGTCATTTTGATAAAATCAGCGGCCTTGTCTATCGTCTCTTTGTCCGTCCCTAACTTCCCCACCTTAAAATATCCAACAGGACTTTCCCCATCTGCTTCTCATTTTCGGCTGCAAAATCTTCACCCGGGTTTATGCTTCCAGGCACCAAGAATTATGTTTTTCCGGGGTTAGCTACAGTCTTGTAGTCCAAGGGAGCTGCGTCACCGTGATCCTGGGTGGGAATCAGCTGGAGACGAAGTGGCGGTCCGTAAAAATCCTTGGTTGGACTGCTTTTGTGGGGTTAGCAGCAGGCTGCACAAGGTTGTATTATCTTCAGCAGTCTTCAAGATCGCCGGGTCCGAAAGGCTGCGGCAGCATATCGGCCATTGTGCGTACTCCCTGCGGGGTCATCAGCAGCATATCCGGCCCGCCGTGCTCGTAGAGCAGCTGCCGGCATCGACCACAGGGTGTCAATGGCTGACCTTGGCCGTTGACGCAGTACACGGCAGTGAGGCGACCGCCACCGGTGGCGCACAGGTGCGAGATCATTGAGCATTCCGCGCACAGGGTCAGACCGAAGGAGGCGTTTTCCACGTTGGCTCCCCAGATCAGCCGGCCTTTATCGGTGAAACCGGCCGCCCCCACCGGGAAGTGAGAGTAGGGGGAGTAGGAGTTGCCCAGGGCGGAGACTGCGGTGCGGCGGAGCCTTTCCCAGTCCGGCTCGGCCTGCTTGATCATTTCGGGGTCCTTTCCATCCACGGGAACTGTGTGTACCTGGCTCTGCCCGAGCAGAGAGGCCTTGAGATAGTTGAACAGTACCATCCGGGATTTTTCACTGTAGTGCTGCAATTGTTCGGGGGCGGAAGTCACTTGATCGCCTTCCATCCGGTTAAGCAGTGTGGCGCAGATCATGGCGAACCGGGAGAAGCCCCAGTGGTTGAGGTATCCTGCGAGCATCGCCCCTTCCATCTCGATGTTGCGTACCCCGTTGTCATAGAGCCATTGCAGCCAGGCTGTTCTTGTTTCCGGTGTTTCAAAACTGATGGCCCCGTCCAGGCGGAACTGCTCAAGAAAGAAATCGTTGCCGGCAACTGTTTTTCCAGAGACAACGCTGAGGCCGCTGTCGGCATTGGCCGCGATGATGTCCTGGATGGTTGAGGCCGGGAAACTGCCGTCAAACCAGTATTCACCGTGGCCGCCCTGCAGAAGCCGATATGGTTTGAGATCAGCCATCAGTCCTTCAGAGGAAATCACCACGCTGCCACCGGGCAAACCTACCCCTCCACTGGTGCCCACCCGGGCCCAGAATACCTCGTCCATGGCGTCCAGGTCGCCGCCTTTGAGGAAGTACAGCATCCGCATGAGCTCCTGCAAGGCGATGGAGGCGCTGGGCATCCCCATTCCGTGAGAGGCGAACAGTATGCCGGCGGTGTATCTGGTGACGAACCTCTCCTCCTTTGGGAAGGCCAGGATCTCAGGGCCGCCGTTGACAGTGCTCCAGTGTTCGGCAAACTCCCTGATCCGCTCGCCGGAGCCGGCGGTGATAATGGCCCGGACGCCGCGCAGCCTCTCGAGTAACGGATCCTTGCTGGATATGCCCAGGTGATAGTAGGCGTCGGTCCGGGAGCCTTCCAGGATGCGGTCCAGGCAGGCGCGGTTGATGTTCTTGGTATTCATGGGCCGGGCCTTATAAATTTAGAATGATTGAAGATAAAATCCATTTTTGTGTCGAGAAACCTCATTTTTCAGGTTTCAGAGCACTTACTGCTGCCGAAGTCTTGCGCGATATCATCTGCCACTGAGCTTTGATGCCCCGGAGCATGTTCTCCCAGGAAATCAACTGATCATCAGTCCATTTGTTTTCCTTAACGAACGAGGCCCAGACTTCTTCATACAGGTTCAGCAGCTTCCGGGCGCATTTATCCCTGGAAAAAAATCCGGCAGTATGCAGTGCTCCCCGGCTCCAGCGCTCCTGCTTTTCCGGGTTATCTGCAAATTCTTCAAGAGCCCGGGAAAAATCAGCTGCAGGGCAGTCCGGAGGCAAGAGCCTGCCGTTGGCATCGTCCTGCACCACTTCCCGCACCCCGGATGCATCCAGGGCGATGACCGGTCTGCCTGCAGCCATTGCTTCGGCAAGCACCATGCCCTGGGTCTCTGTTTTGGAAGAAAACACGAACACATCCATGGCATGGTATGCATCTGCAAGCTCCTGGCCGCTTTTCCGGCCAGCCATAATCAGCCTTTTGCTTAATCCCCGGTCATCAAAAATCTTGCGGATGGTATCCCTGTGTGGACCGTCACCTACCACCAGAAAGACAGATCTGGGGCCGCGCTGCAGAAAAAGGGCCACTGCCTCGCTTAAATACTCCAGGTTCTTTTCCGGGGCCAGGCGGCCCACATGACCGACTGCGACGGTATCGTCCCCGATACCGAGAGACTTTCTGAAGGTCCTGCTTTGAGCCCCGGCAAAAAAATCCAGATCCACACCTGTGGGGATCACCTTTATGGGGGCCTTGACTCCCCGGTCCTTGAGGAGACTTTCTATGCTGGCGCTTGGGGCCACCACCCGGCTGCACATGTTGGCGTACTGGGTGCACAGGTTGACTGCAAAGCGCTTCATCGTGCCGGAGTCAAGGGGGGTATAATGGGTGTAGTACTCATAGAGGGTGTGATGGGTAAACACCAGGGGAAGATCATGCTGAATGGCCATGCGCAGTGCTGAATCGCCCATGAGATAGGGATGGTGGCTGTGAATGATATCCGGGCGGAATTTTTCCAGCTGCCTGTTTATGGTAAAAGGCAAAGGCAGGCGCACGGAAAAGTCGCTGCCTTTAAACTTCTGCAGGGCAGGAACCCGCACAACCCTGCCTTTTTCCTCCTCCCGGGGCGGCATGCCCGGAAAGGTGGGCGCTATAACCAGAACGCTCTGGCCCATATCCCGCAGATCCTCGGTGAAATGCTCTACAGACCTGGCCACTCCGCCTACATGAGGCAGATATGTGTTGGTAAACATGCAGATTTTCATCATTGTGCCCTGTATGCAGTTAATTGCACGGGGCGGCCCGGGTCAGAAACCTGCACCTGCTCATGGCCGGGAGCGGCAATGATGATACTCTGCGGAGACCTGTGCCACTGAGCATCCACCCGGGCAAAGACCCTTCCATGCTCATGCACCAGGGCAGCAGTGACCGGCCCGTAAGGGGTAAGAGTGGGGCCAAAGCTGATATCTTCCTTTTTTTCCAGCCATTCCGGAAAAACACCTGAAAAAAGGATCAGGCTCTTGTTCTCCTCCCGAACAAACATGTTGCGCATGCTCATGATCCATTCAGCAGCAGCCCACCCATGCTGGCCGTCTCCCATACATCCTCCCCCGGTAATGGGATGTATGGCTTCCGGCCACTGTCCTGTAGGTGATGCCAGTTGGGCTATCGTCATCACCAGGTCCTGAAAGCCGGGGACATTATGGCGCAGCAGGGTCTGGGCAATGGCCAGGGTCAGGTAAGCATTGACCCCGGAATGTATCATGTCCTGAAAAAACCCCTTTTTGTAAAAACAGTTCTCCATCAGGAATTTTGCAGTGTTTATGATTTCAGGACTGCCTGGGGGATAGAGCTGCAAAGGGTAGTCTGCAGACAGAGATCCGATTGCCCCCGAATCCATGCGACGGTAGGGCGAGGCAGGAATCCCGCCTTTTTTTCTGTTTAAGGGTATGGAAGCTATGCTGTTCCGGATCGCCTTTTGATACTCATCTGCAACAGCGGATATCTTCCCGGACAGACCCAGGTCCTGCCCTGCTTCTGCAATTCCGGCAGCAGCGTGCAATCCTGCCAGGCTCCAGAAATTATCCCAGTAATAGTAGTCATTGGGTCCCAAATGCTCGGCACTGAATCCGGCGGGCAAAAGACCGGCATGCGGGCGGTCCCTGATTTTGGTCAGTCTTTTGTGCTCTATCCATTTCACCGCTTTTTTCATGGACTTCCACCAGCTTTTTTTCAGATCCTGTCCGGTCAGTGCCTGATAGCGACCCATAAGCCACAGTACCTGACCATTGGAATCCCACTCTCCTTCCTGAGAATGAAAGTATCCGCTGTACTTCTGACGCCGGGGAAACTTGTCAATGTGCTCTGCGCACCGGTCAGCAAAGCCCAGTGTGAGCATGGAGTGCAACATGAGACAGGCATCCCTGAACCAGAAGCGTTTGTAGGTATATGGTCCCGGCACGACATCATCAGCCGAAAACAGCACAAGAGAGCGAACTGCCGCATCATAGAGAAACCGAATCCTTTCATCAGGCACATGTAAGCGGGCAGTGTTCTGCAGTGCCTTGTCCCAGGAATCTTTTACAGGCATAAGGCTTCTGGTCTTCCTGCTCTTTTCCATGGTCAGGGGCACGGTAACATCCAGCTCCATCGGGCTCTCCTGCTCCAGGTCGAACAGGGCTGCTCCGGTTGCCATGCCCACCTCACACTTGACAGCATATCCTGAGCCCGGAGTGTTGTTCCGGATGCTGTGAAACACATCTCCATCCTTGTAGCGCGAATGCAGAACCTGCTGAGGCTTATGACTGAAAATTACGAAACGCCTGTTATCCACAAGCCATCTTGCCGACTGCTCCTGAAACTCCAGTCTTTCCACAAACTGTATGCCTTCAGGGTTGTAAGGCCTGAGGGAAACCACCAGCCAGGACCGTGCAGTGCTTCGGGCTGATATATTTATTCTGGCCTGGGGACAATTATCTCTTACTTCCAGTACTGTTGAAAGCTGCAGTTCCCGCTGGGACTGTTTGAGCCCGGTCAGCACTTCAAGCCCGGAAGACAGCCGCCACTCCTGCTTTGCGCTCTTCTCCCTCGAAGGCAGAAGATGCATGCCGTTATGGTCAATAATCCAGAAGTCCAGGGACCAGCCGTCAAAATGCGGGGTTACGAGTCCCCTGGGATCCACCAGGGGATAGACGGACATTTCTGGATGGCCCACTGCAGTCCAGTTGCGATGGGTAAGATTGACATGTGAAATGGAGAAGGCTCTGGGAATAAAAGAATTATCTTCAGGATTAAACTGCTTTTCCACCCAGAAAGGCCAGACCCAGTCCAGATTATGCTGGATCGCCCTGGCATTGATCACGCCCCGGGCATGAAAAAGAATGCCGGCCCGCAACAGTTCAATGGGTTCATGCACCTCAGACGGCTGAGCAAAACGGCGCAACCGGGACATGAACATCAAGGGATCAATTACGCCGTAACTGCGTGCGGCCCATCGGATAAAATATTTCCATGGGAGCCAGTGAAGAATATGCGCCTCCTTAAGTACACTCCAGCCCTGCCAAAAGAGGTGACAGGTTCTCGAGAGCTATCCCCCGGGGATCATGAATCAAGAGATACAAAGCTTTCTCGTTGACGTCGCTGAGTCCTGCGTTTTTAAAAACGCCCGCGCTTCAGCTTTCATGGCAAAAAAATCCGCCTTCTTCTAAGTTAAGGCTCTTCAACGTTTGCAGTGGATTTATTATTATGGCATTGCATTACGTCTTTCCGGCTCCGGGGTTTTGTCAAAAGGGCTCAAAAACTTGCCCTGTTAAATCCTGCGAAGCAGGGCCGCTTTGCGGCATTTAACACCCATTAAAAGGCCCTCTGTCAAGAGACAATATACTTCTGT
>PUMA01000051.1 GCA_003551155.1 Desulfonatronospira sp. | reverse complement strand
TTTTTATCCACAGAGAAAGCAATAACAGCTCCATCATGTCAGCATAATTATTGAAAGGTTTCAGTATATGCCCGGAAAAATACTGATAATTGACGATGAAAAAGATATCCGCCTGTCCCTTCGCGGTATCCTGGAAGATGAAGGCTACCGCACTCTGGAAGCCGAGAGCGGTGAGCAGGGCCTCAGGATGCTGGGCCCAGGTGTGGACCTGGTGCTTCTGGATATCTGGCTGCCGGGCTTGGACGGACTGGAGATCTTGAACCGAATCCGGGAAACATACCCTCATGTGCCGGTGGTCATGATCTCTGGCCACGGCAACATCCAGACCGCTGTCCAGGCCATCAAGGGCGGGGCCTTTGACTTCATTGAAAAACCCCTGTCCCTGGAGAAAGTTATAATCACCTCTCAAAAGGCCCTGGAGTTCTCCAGGCTGAGGCGAGAAAACCGTAAGCTTCGTCTGAGCAGCAAGTCATCGGAGGTTCACAGGATTACCGGCGAATCCCCTGAGATAAGGAAACTGAGGCGCAATATCGAGCAGGTAGCCCCCGCCGAGGCCTGGGTGCTTATAACCGGAGAAAACGGCACCGGAAAGGAGATCGTGGCCAGATCCCTGCACCTGCACAGCAACCGCTCTGATCACCCCCTGATAGCTGTCAACTGCGCTGCCATTCCTGAAGAACTCATAGAGTCTGAACTGTTCGGCCACGAAAAGGGCTCCTTTACCGGCGCATCCGCCTCCAAGCAGGGCAAATTTGAACTGGCTGACGGCGGTACTCTTTTTCTGGATGAGATCGGAGACATGAGCCTCAAGACCCAGGCCAAGATCCTGCGCATACTGCAGGAGCAGAGTTTTGAGCGGGTGGGTGGATACCGGACAATAAATGTCAATGTCCGGGTCATTGCCGCCACCAACAAGGACCTGCACCAGGAAATCAGGCAGGGACACTTCAGAGAGGACCTCTTTTACAGGTTGAACGTATTTCCCCTCAACCTTCCGCCTCTCAGGCAAAGAAGCGAGGATATACCCCTGCTCCTGGAAGAGTTTGTGATTCAGCTGAGCCACGAGCACAATTTCAGGCCCCTGAGCTTCAGCCCTGAAGTCATCAGAATCCTGCAGCAGCATTCCTGGCCCGGAAATGTTCGCGAGCTTAAAAACTTTGTAGAGAGAATGTACATTCTATACCAGGGAAAGGAAGTAACAGTTGATATGCTCCCTGAGGATCTCAAGGGAGCTTCAAGAGAAGTATCCGTGCCTTGGGAGGATCTCCTTGCAATAGAACAAAGTGCCCTGCCCCACGATTTCAAGCAGGCCAGGTCCCTTTTTGAAGCCAGGTTTCTGGACCACAAATTAAAGGAATTTGACGGCAACGTATCCAGGCTGGCAGATGCCATAGGCCTGGAACGAAGCTATCTTTACCGCAAGCTCAAGACCTACAACATCAGTACTGATTGAGTTGTTGTCCCGTTTCAAAAACCTCCAGCAGGTCCAGGGGGTTTTCAAGTATGTAATGGGCTCCGGCCTGCAGCAGTTCCTCCCTGTCCCTGAAACCCCAGGCCGCGCCAAGTCCGATCATTCCAGCAGCCCCGGCTGTATACATATCCACGTTGGAATCTCCCAGCAAGTAAACCTGGCGCACATCAAGCCCCATTGAGCGGGCGATGTCCATGGCTGGACCTGGATCAGGCTTGACCGCCTTTCCCGGCAGTGCCCCTCTGACCAAAATAAAGTAGCTTCCGGGAAAAAAATGATCCACCATTTTACAGGTGGCTTCATGAGGCTTGTTGGACAAAACAGCCATTGGGGCCCCTTTGTCAGCCAGATTTTCCAGTGCCATCAGTACACCCGGATAAGGGGCAGTCTTGCGCGCCCAGCGCCTGGAGTATTCTCTGCGGACCTCCAGAATGAGCTCGTCAATAACCAGCTGGTCCATCACTTCTTGGGGCAATGCCCGCCTGATCAGCATGGGCAGACCATCCCCCACAAAGTAACGGTAAGCACCTATCGGGTGCTCAGGCCACCCTTTGCGGGACAGTACGCTGTTCACCGAATCGGCCAGATCCTCCAGGGTATTGAGCAGGGTCCCGTCCAGGTCGAAAATGATTCCGTAGTCTTTCATGCCCGCCTTCTTTATTGCAATAAGCCGCAGCTATATCCGGGTTCTGTTTTCTGTCGCCAGCGCCAGGACAACCGGGGTTTTTGCAGATTCCTCTACGTTAAGTGTAGATTTTCACATCCATTTAAAATAATGAACGTTATATAGAATGCAATAATAATAAATCCAAAGCAAACGTCCAAGAGCCTGCTTTTTTAGGCTTCTGGTTATAATCAAAAAGGTTTTGCTGTTGACCGTTAAGCGCATAAAGGAAAAGTTATGAAAAAACGGGTGGATCATATCCTGGCAACTGCTTTAGCTGCAGTCTTCATAATCCTCTCAGGCCACAGCTGGGCCTGGACCCATTCAGGGCAAAACGCCTGCAATAGACAATATCCTGATCAGACCATTGCCACAGTCCAAATCGGCAAGCAAGGCGTTTTTTCTGCTTCCGGGACATACCAGGGTGGAATAATCACTGACGGTGCCGATATCAGGAGCATCACATGGCAGACAATCGGCTGCATGGAGAGGATTGAAATAAGTATCCATCAATGGGCCGGATACGGCAACGACCTTGAAGTCGTCCCCTTTGATCAGCCCTGCCGGTTTCTACTTCAGAGCGAAACACACCCCCGCTCCCTCAGGCTGTCCCTGGCCGGTACAAGGGGTTTCAGCGCCTACAGGGATCTGCACTCATTGAACGAGACTCTGGAAGATTCAGATCTGATACATTTTCTTTACCCGGTGATGATTCTTGACGACAGCGCTGGAGAGCTTGTCATAGCCCTGAAAAAGCCCGCTGCATTTGAAATTTATGAACTGCATAATCCTGCCAGGATCGTTATCGACCTTAAGAAAAGCAGAGATCAGACAGAAATGCCGCCTGTCTTCTCGGTCAGAACCATTTCCGGAATACCCGTGGAGGAGGGAGGTCATCTGCAAGAAGACCTGATTTACCTTTTTCACGGCTCAGTACGGCAACTGGTGGACAGGCTCGGCCAGTCATTTGTTGAGGCCGGCAAATACACCACAATGGAACAGGCCCGGCAGGCAATAGACGCAATCAGGGAGGTTTTTCCTGATGCACAGATGCTTATTGAGCAGAGAGGGGAAAATGATTTGCCGGAAAATTTACCATGAGCAAAATCAACCTCTTTATAGCCCTTATAAGTCAGCCACTGTAAACAGGCCTGCAATATTTTGGTTCATTCATGTTCCTCATCATTAAGCTTCCAAAAATTCCTGCCATACTACATTCCCGGTAAGGAGAGCCTGGTGTAGCCTGCCGGAGGCTGGAAAAGATCGCTGGAGACCTGTCCTTCCCTGATATTTCGCAATTCGAAAATGTTACCTCTTTCCTCGGTCCGGACGGGCACCTTCAGCCGGCTGTCAAACCATACCTTGTCCACCCGGCCGTCGAACTTCTCACAGTGCCATTTCTCCACGCTGCGACCATGCAGGGTTTCCCGGCCGACCATGGTTTCCTTCACGGTGAGTTCAGGACAGACCCTGGTAAAATCATCGGTGGCATCCGGGCCCAGGGGCAATTGGTAATACATGCGCTCCTCTACCATAACTATCCAGGAGGCGCCCTGGGAAAAATTAACGATCATGATCTGCTGCTCTCCGTCCATCATCCCTTCCATGCGCATTCCCTCGGGTCCGGCATAGTATTTGCCGGTCACTTCCTCATGCTGGCTGATGTCCACATAATCGGCCTGAAATGAAACCGGAAATCCCTGGCCCTGAAGGGCAGCTGCGGTCAGCACAAGTGCCAGGGCCATCAATACGGAAGACAGAATCAATTTTTTCATGCTGTTACCTCCTTTGCTGAATAACCAAAAATTAATCTTCACTGTCCCGCTCCAGGCGGATGGTCAGCCTGACCCTTTCGCCCCCCCTGATGTTTACTGTTCTATTATGCTGCACATAGCCTTCTGCTCTGACCTCAACCTGGTGCTCTCCCCGCAGAAGACCCACTTCATAGGAAAGATCAGGATGGCGCTGGAGGGGGTAGCCGTTGACGTAGGCCCGGGCCTCAACAGGATCCACCAGGAGCATCAGCCGGCCCGCCGGTATTGGAGGCTCATCCTCGTACCACGGCTTTCTGGGCTGGTAATACGGGGGATAAGGAGGATAATAGTATCCTGGCCATCCAGGAGGGCCGTAGTGCCGGTGCATGTAGGGCGGAGGATGGTAATAACCGTCATAAATAATCCCCCCGGGCTCAGGACCCCAGGTGTGATCGCGCTGGGGAAGCATTTTTTCCGGATCAGGAAAAAAACGATGATATTCCTGACCCTCTTCAGAATAAAAAACATGTTTGCTTTCGGATCCTGCAGCACCGGCCCATAACATCACAAACAGCGCAGCAGGAAACGCTCTCAAAAACAGAGTGGAAAGCTTCATTGGCCCCTCCAGGTAAAAAGGCGATTAATGATCACCCCGCTTAACGGTGATGGTAATATTCCGCCGGAGTCTGGCTGGCCACAAAGTTAACAGCCTCGTTTATGGCCTTGCGGATGGCCTGCTCCATGGGCGTGCGGGCGAATGTGCTCAGGGCACCGCCTGCCTGAGTACCCAGGAGCGATCCTCCCAGATCGTAGCTGTGGGCGCTGCCCTGTACATTAGTGGCTGCCAGGACCCGGCCCGTGGCCGTATCGATTATGCGCAGATCCAGGGCCAGGTGGGCCCTCTGGTATCCGCCCATCAGGGATCCAAGACGGCGGTCTCCAAGGATCCCGCCCCGGCCCCCTACTCCTGCCCGGCTTCCTGCAGTGCCCGGATCAAACCCGGTGACCGCGGCAACCACCAGAAGCTGAGCTCCTTCCAGTTCACCGATGGGGGCGGCAGTATCCTGGCGGAAACGCCCAGAGGCGCCCATGTCCTGCTCGGCAATTACCGCCTGCAGCTTCTCCCGCTCCAGGACAATGAACCGGTTGGTGTTAAAAAGTGAAGTCACCAGCATGTCCTGCATGCCCCGGCCGTATTCTCTCCGGTACTGCCCGGCGACCACGGTCTTGTCCTCGAAATCGGCCACGGCAATGGCCGCCCTGGGTCCGTGGTAAGCCTCGGCCCTGGCAGTGCCGATATCCGGGCCGCTGGTGGATTGAACCTGGGCGCTGGGTGACGGGGTCACGCAAGCCGAGAGCCCGGCAAGAAAAAAAACCAAAATAAGTGCACTTAAAAATTCTCTCATATTTCCTCCCATAATATTTTTTTTATACCCTGCCGTAATCAAACAAATTCAAGGCCCATTAAAAGATGTGACTGCAAAAAGTCATTTTTGCAGTCACAGACGTCAGAGGTCAGACGTCAGAGGTCCCCAGTTAAACCCGTCTGCGACGGAACCCTGCGGTCTGTTTAACGGGGCAGGCAGTAAAAACAAAGAGTTATGTAGATTATTGATTTCTGAATTATTCATTTCTCGACTTTTTGCAGGCGTATCTTAAAAGCTCTGTCTGCTCTTTGTTTCTCTCCAAAGCAATCCTTAAGGTTTCTGATAAAATCACCCATAACCCTGGAGACCCGCGCAGGGGTATTTTCAGAGTCGTCACCCTGACCAGGAACTGTTACAGACTCTCGTTGATCTTGGTAAGATCAAGTTTGCCGGCAGCCTTTCTGGCCATGGATTCGTCTGCATAACCATTGGTTTCAATGATGACCATTCCTCCGCGATCCAGATTGAAGGTCAGCATGCCCTTTTTGCGCGCTGTTTCAAGGGTGAATTGCCCGCGATAGCCGTCCTGGATTACCATTTTCGACTCTCTGCCTGGATCCATGCCGGCAAAGGCGGCGGCCATGCCCATGAAAGCCCCCAGGCCAGGGCCTCCGGTGCCGGACTTGCTGGAATTCAGGGTTATAGTCACCGACTGAGCACCATCATCACCACGAACCCTTCTGCTCACGGAATGCATTCCAAGCATTGCCGTTCCTTCAATATCCTCACCGATCATTCCCTCCAGATCGTCAGGCAAAAGCTCTTTCATAACCCCGACCTGCAGGCTGCTGATCTCATTGCGTATCCAGTCCAGATCCTCAAGGGCTTTAATATAGTTCTGGGCGTTGTAATTTCTCTCAGCAGACTTGAGCAGTTCAATCACATTGTCCCCACGGACTGAGCCCGGGCTCAGGCATATAACCAGAGCTGCG
>PUMA01000053.1 GCA_003551155.1 Desulfonatronospira sp. | reverse complement strand
TCTCCCAGTCAAAACCCATGTCCGAGCTGTTGTAACCGATGTCCTTGACCGTCTCCCGGACAATGGTGGGCAGATCGGCATACGCCCGGGAAGTGATCTCCCCGGCAATGAACACCATGCCCGTGGTCACCAGAGTCTCGCAGGCCACCCTGGACTCGGGATCCTTATCCATAAGAGCATCCAGCACAGCATCGGAAATGTAATCGGCCACCTTGTCCGGATGACCCTCAGCCACGGATTCAGAAGTGAAAAAATACTTGCCCTGTGATCCTATCATACCTTGATTCTCCTTATTTATTCCAGTTTAAACCCAATCTAATATTAAGCCTTTATCAATGCTGACCATGGTCCGAATGACATTGCTTCATCACAGTGCAGAATACCAACCAATATTGTCTTGGAATAAACATTTTGTTGTACTGCGTAACTATGAATCTTGAAGGGCAACAATGCCTGTTTTCAACATGCAGGAAACAGTAGTTATAAATAATATTTGTTGAGTCGATCTTTTCTTTTGTATCGTACTTACAATAAAATAGAATGGTTTTCAACCAAAATTATAATAACCTTGATTTGCTTGATAAAAGCCTGATTCTTAAGCATGTCTTCCTTAGATTTATATTTATTTTCAATATGTTAAAGTCGAATGATTAACAAGAAGATTTTTTTTGGGATTTTGGTGGTTTTTGTGAAAAAGATGAAAAAATCAGGTAAATAATCAGAATGAACTTACAGAAATTGATTGCTTTTAAGTCACTGGCTTCAAACCAGGCAGGCTAGAGTTTTAACCATTTTTTGAGTCCCATTTATTTTGGCTCTTCGACGTATGCTGTGCAATTGTTATGGTATTCTGGATAAGGCTCTTAATTTTTAACTGTATATAAAATCCACTCGTTGCGTCGAGGAGCCATTTTTTTATACTCCAAACAAATAGAGATGACCAGAGAATGTTAAATACATTTTCTCAGAGCAGGGAGGTCAAAATATGCTTGACCGGCCACGCAGCAGGAAGGTATAAGTTTAGAAATTTCTTGTTTCATTTTGTTAAGCTCCCATAGGTATTTTTTGCCTTTGGGAGTTTGTACTTTTGAAAAGTTTTTTTTGAGGAGCATTTATTTATGTCCGGGCTTTTGCAAAGATACAGCTACACAGTATGGTGGAATATACTTCTGATCACCCTGGGATCGATAATATTCTCCCTTGCTCTCAAGGGTATCGTGGTTCACCATCAGTTTATCCCCGGGGGGGTGTTCGGGATAGGGCTTCTGATATACTATGTAACTCCGGTTCTGTCAGCTGGCATCTGGTTTTTCCTGCTGAATATTCCTCTGTTTGTCCTGGGCTGGCTGTATGTGAGCCGCAGGTTTTTCGGCTACAGTCTGGATGCCATGGTGATAACCACTCTGGCGTATGAACTGATACAGATTGACCTGGGCATTCAGGATCAGTTTTATGCTGCCATTGCAGCAGGCGCCATAGGAGGGCTCGGTTGCGGAATAGTGCTGCGTTCTCTTGGATCCAACGGCGGACTGGATGTAGTTGCGGTCATACTCAACCAGAAATATAATTTAGGAATAGGCAAGTTCTATTTCGTCTTTAATTCCTTACTTTTTTCATTCGGCCTGTTCATCATCAAAATCGATCTGATCATAGCCTCGCTGATTCTGGTATTCATCATGTCCTATCTTATTGAATATACCCTGAGTATTTTCAACAACAGGAAACTGGTACTTATTATCTCGAATCAGCATGAAGATATCGCTCATGATCTTATGTATAGACTGAAAGTCGGCGTAACCTTTCTACAAGGCAAAGGTGCTTATACCGGAAAGGATAAGAACATAATCATGACCATAACCAACAACATCATGCTCAAGCAGCTGGAGCAGGCCGTGTTTTCCGTGGATCAGAGCGCTATCTTTATTGTGGAGAACACTTTCAGTGTTCTAGGTACAAGTTTCACTCAACGCAAGATATACTGAGTATATTGAACAAGCGCCGAGCATGATGGTCTGGGCAGCAATACCCATGTCCCAGACAGCGGTCCCGGCATGGCTTTTCTCCCCAAGAATGACAATGTAGGCTGCGGGTCTTTCCCCTGCCTCCGGCCCGGGCCAGTTTTCAAGATATGCGGCCCAGGACAGGCAGGCAAAAATTTCCCCATTTTTCTCCGGATCATTGCTGACTATGTACCTCAAAGGCTGCAGGTTGGCTGCGGAAGCGGTCAGCCTGGCCATATCCACTAAAGAAATCAATGTGTTGATGTTGATTCGATGACTTTCATAGAAACGGCGGATGCTTCTGGTCCTGGCCACCATTTCATGAAGGTTCATTTTTTTCTTCCGATTCATCAATATACTTGGCGGCCATTTCCTGAAGAACCTGCTGATATGTTTTTTTCAGCTGGTTCATGTAGCCAGGATCAGTCTTTCCTTTCCAGGTTTCAACCTCCAGATATCTGGCAGGTATTTTAATTTCTTCCGGCTTGAATCCGGTCCTGAACTTCAATGCCCAGCGGTGGGCCTTGATGTTTTCCACAACATCTCGCAACTCTTGTTTATTGTAATTGAATCCCAGGGAATTCAAGGCCTTGAGTATGGTCTCTTCTGGATAGGCTTTGCGGCCGAAAAGGCAGCCTGCCATGGAACACATGAGCACGCGGTAATTTTCCTGATCCTGCATGAAGTCTATGGCTTTCTGGATATCCTTGGAGTCTTTCTCCTGGTCAAAACTGTAAGCCCCTGTATCCAGGTGTGAATGCCTGAATCCCAGGGCCTGAGAAACATAATAGTTTTCACCGGTGGCATACCCGGCCATTTCCTGTCCAAGAACACACGCAAAATCCTCGCCTCCATATTTTTCGGCGGCTGCCATGGTTCCCAGGGCCAAAGTCCGATAGAACTCATTGGGCTGCCAGGCCAGATATTCAAGCCCTTTTCTGTATGCCTCCACATTTCCGAACTCCATCCGGACCATGGTCTCATTTTCACTGACAACTCCTTTGTCCAGTGCTTCAGTGGCCCAGGCCAGAGCCACTCCGGCGCTTATGGCATCCATGCCCAGTTTTTCCACATCCTCAAGCAGGGTCAGGACACCAGGTCCTGAAGCCACTCCCAGCATGGTGCCCATCCCAAAAATTGGCTCATAGTCGTAGGATACCTGGCGGTAAAGGTATTCATGTTCTTCACCGAAACGTTCCCGCAGGAGTCCGATGTGAATACATCCCACCGGACAGCCGGCACAGGCTACCTGCCTCAACAGCAGCTCCTCGGCAAATCTTTCACCGGAAACCGCCCCCACTTCCGGGTCGTGGGTGCTCTGCAGATTTCGCCAGGGCAGAGCCTTGAGCTCATTGAGGGGAATAAGGTTCTCTGGAGTTCCCAGATCATGGTATTTGCGCACAGCACCGCTTTGAACAACGGTCTGGTATATTTCATTGTAGATTTTAACGTATTCTTTGCTGATGCCAGGATCCAGATCCTCGTGGCTGTCTCCTGAGAGGATGATGCCCTTGAGGTTTTTGGCGCCCATAGCTGCTCCTCCACCTAGACGTCCGAAATGGCGATAGGTATCCACATTTATGCAGGCGAAACGGACCAGGTTTTCACCCGCCGGACCGATGCGCAGTATGCTTCTGTGGCCGGGATTTCTGGGTTTGAGGTTGCGCATCCTCTTTCCTGTCTTGAAAATATCCATACCCTGCAGAAAATGCACGTCCTGGACATGCACCTCTTGGGAACCAAGAGCCAGACATACAGGCCTTTTTGCCTTTCCTCTGATCACCAGGGCGTCATAACCGGTGAACCTCAAGGCCAGGGCTGAACGTCCCCCGGCGTGGGACTCGGCATACTGGCCGTTGTAAGGAGACATGAAGCCCAGAATGGTTTTGCTCATGAGGGGAAAATAAGCGGTCAGGGGGCCAATGGCCAGAATCACTGGCTGGTCCGGATGGAAAGGGTCCTCATCCATCAGGCCGTAATGGCTGAAAAGTCCTGCTGCCAGTCCGCTGCCGCCCAGCCATTTGTCTCGGGTATCAAAATATTCCAGGGCGGACTTGCTCTTGGACAAATCTACCACTATTACCTTGAATTTATTGATCATCTTTATCCTCCTTGGCAATATTCACCATTTCCAGGCAAACATGAGGACAGAATGAAACGCACAGACCGCAATGAATGCACAGTACCGGGGTATCCCGGAATGGATCCATGTAAATAGCATCCACGGGGCAGGCCTTGGCGCACTCTCCGCAACGAATACATCTTTTTTCCTTGAAAAAGACTCCGCCGCCTGGCCTCTGGCGCAGAGCTTCGGTGGGACAGGCTGCGGCACATGCAGCAGGATCACAGGCCAGGCAGACTCTGGCCTCAAATCCGGTGCTTATCCCGCCCGAGGATCGGATATGGATGCCCGATCTTTTCCAGGACAATGATTTGTATACGCTTCTGGCACAGGCCAGGGAACAGGAATAGCATCCTATGCACCTTTCCATGTTGGCGGCTCGAAGTACCTTCACAGATTTCCTCCGTTTCAGGGGTAAATTAGTGTTTTACCTTGGCTGAATGTTGTATTATAATTATTTTTGTTTTCCAGGTTTTTGACGTTGTCTTTTGTCCTGAATGAGCAGAACACACAGCAAAGAGCAGAAACAAATTTATCCAGAATCCTTAATCCTCTTCACAAGATCGTCAAGGGATTTAAGAAAAATGAATTTTAGCAAAAGAGTTTCCAGTATTCAACCCTCAGCAACTCTGGTAATAAATGCCAGGGCCCAGGAAATGCGTGCCCGGGGGATGAATGTCATCAGTCTGGCCGCAGGCGAGCCTGATTTCTCTACCCCGCAGCACATAGTACTGGCTGCCAAAAAGGCTCTGGATGAAGGCTTCACCAGATATACCGCAGTGCAGGGTATACCCGAGCTCAGAGAAGCGACTGCAGGCTATTTTTCCGGAACTTACGGCATTGACTGTAACCGGCAGCAGGTCATGGTCTCCAACGGCGGCAAACAGTGTCTATATAATCTCCTGCAGACCATCATTGACCCCGGGGATGAGGTCCTGATTCCGGCCCCTTACTGGGTAAGCTATCCAGCCATGGTGCAACTGGCCCAGGGCATTCCAGTGATTGTACCCACTGAACCCGAGGACAATTTTCTGGTCCGCATGGAACAACTGGAAAAATTGGTTACACCTGAAACCAGGGCACTGATCCTGAATACGCCATCCAACCCTACCGGGTGTCACTATAGCCCGGAAGCTCTGGATGAGCTGGCCGAGTGGGCTATATCCAGAAATATTTTTGTTATCAGCGACGAGGTATACGATCAACTGGTCTATCCTCCTGCTGGTCCGGCCTCTTTGTGTTCCTTCTGGTCCAGGCATCCGGAGATGACAGCCGTGGTCAACGGACTGTCCAAGACTTTTGCCATGACTGGCTGGCGGATAGGCTTTGTTCTGGCTCACCAGGACCTGATCAGGGCCATGAGCAAGATTCAGGGACAATCCACCTCCAATATATGTTCCATATCCCAGAAGGCTGCCCTGGCTGCCCTGGAAGGATCCTTTGAATTTGTGGACAAAATGCGTGAAAGCTTCATCAGGCGCAGGGATCTGGCCCTGGAAATTATCTCCTCCTGGCCAGGGTCTGTATGCCCCCGTCCCGACGGCGCCTTTTACGTATTTCCCAGGCTTGACTCTTTTTACAATGCCCGGGTGGACAGCTCCACCATGTTATGTCAGGCTATACTGGAAGAGGAAAAGATCGCCCTGGTTCCCGGAGAAGCCTTTGGAGACGATCGCTGCGTACGCATATCGTATGCTGTGGCCGACGATGTACTGGAGGATTGCCTGGGCAGGATAGGAAGCTTTCTTGCCGGCCTTTAGCCCAGGCTGGTAAAGAGGTATTGTCATACCTGAATCGGGCGGCAGTTGCTCACATAAATTTAAATGGTAAAAAAACAGGACGTTCAGGGTGACCGGAATGAGTATTGCAGTTGATTGGAGTTATGCCCTGCAGGGAAGACTTGAGGGTCCTGCATGTTCCGGAGTTGATCCGGAGCAAATGGCTTCAAGGTTGAACATTGAGGTAAACAGGGGAGAATTGCCTTTTCTGGATCTCGCTCACTGGTCCGATCTGGAAATCAAACTAAGAGAAATCTCTTCTTCTCTTAGAAAATTCAAACACATGCTTCTTCTGGGCATAGGTGGTTCAGCCCTGGGTCCCAGGGCTCTTCAAAAGGCATTTTTCCCGCAGCAGGAGCAGCCCGGACACAATGGTCCATGGCTCTGGATCGCTGACAATGTCTGCGCTTACAGCATGGAGGCCTGGCTGGACAAATTGCCTCCTGAAGAAACCTTGGTATTGGTGATCAGCAAGTCAGGCGGAACCATTGAAACCGTGGGGCAGTATCTTCTGGTTCAGAAATGGATGCAGCAGAAGCTTAAAGATGCCTGGAGCAACCATTTCTTTTTTATAACTGATCCTGATAAGGGTTTTTTGCGTCAGGTTGCCAGGGAAAACAACGTCAGAACTTTGTCAGTTCCGCAGAAGCTTGGAGGCAGGTATTCGGTTCTTTCCGCAGTGGGACTTGTACCGGCTGAATTTCTGGGCCTTGATGTTTCGAAACTAATGCAGGGCGCTAGAGACGGAACTGGATTTTTGGGAAGCGGCCGGACAGATCCTGTTGAGCTGTCAAGACATCCAGGCTTCAGACTTGCTTGCTGGGCCCTGGAACTCATGCGCAAGGAATATACCCAGCTGATATTTTTTGTCTATCTTCCCCTGTGGGCCCAGTTCGGCCAGTGGTTTGCCCAGCTCTGGGCAGAAAGCCTGGGCAAGAAAGGACTGGGAAGCATGCCTTTGCCTGCAGTGGGAGTAACTGATCAGCATTCTCTGCAGCAGATGTTCCTGGACGGACCCAAAGACAAGGGATGTCTGTTTCTGACCGGGAAGGAGCTGCCCCGGGGACCTTTTTTTGATCAGGACCCTGGAGAACAGTGGAGATATCTGCAGAACAAGTCTCTGGGAGATCTTCTGGAAGCCGAAGCCATAGGGACCATGATGGCCCTGCACGAAAACAGTGTTCCTCTGGTTCATCTGGAGCTTGGCAGAGACGATCCCTACCATGCAGGCAAGCTAATTGTCCTGCTTGAAAGCATGACCCTGTTTACCGGCTGGATGTTGGACATCAATCCCCTGGATCAGCCGGCAGTGGAACTGGGCAAGCGTCTAGCCAAGGCCAAGCTTGGTGCGCCGGGGCTTGAACAGGAGAAACAGAAACTGGCAACCTTTAAGGCAAGCCCCGATCAAAGGCAGGAGCTCTAGCTTGCTGCGGCACCTTTTCCGTTCTGATCCGGCCAAACCTTTTCCCTTTGTCAAGTTTCTGTCCTGGAGTTCCCTGTTAATCATACTGGCCTCCAGTCTGGCCCTGTCCGCTTTTATCGCCAACTACGCGCGGGAAACCATCCTGAACAAAAACCATGAATTTGCCCTGCTTCTGGCTGAAAACCTGAACCATCAGATCTATCAGAGGTTTACCCTGCCTACTGTCCTGGGATTCGGCCGCATAGAACTGCGTCAGAAAGCCCAGTATGACCGTCTGGAACAGGTGATCCGTTCCACCATCCATAGTTTTCATGTTCTGGAAGTCCGTATCTATGATCACCAGGGCATGGTGTCATATTCAACAGATCAGGAGCTTGTAGGCCGGGATGACCTGGCCGACTTGAGCGTACGCATGGCTTTTGATCAGGGCAAACACAGCTTCAAGCTTCAGAAAGGCATTTCCAACTGGCAGGCCATGTTCCGATTTTCTCTAGAACCGGATTCCATTGTTCTTAGAACGGTCTATCCATTGCGCGCGGAAAGGACGCCCGGCATCAGGGACGAGCCCATTATGGGCATACTGGTGTTTACTCAGGACATCACTGGAGATTATGAGACAGTGATCCATTTTCAGTGGATGATCAT
Source organism: Desulfonatronospira sp. (assembly GCA_003551155.1). Classification (GTDB taxonomy): domain Bacteria; phylum Desulfobacterota; class Desulfovibrionia; order Desulfovibrionales; family Desulfonatronovibrionaceae; genus Desulfonatronospira. Next base: position 15,379 of record PUMA01000053.1, on the reverse strand, counting down.
AATTGGTTCCTTTACGTTTTCCCTTGTTCTTTTCTTTTTATTGTACATGATTATTTTAAGAACTGATAAAATGCTGGCCCAGAGAATATGGGAGAAGGAAAGGCTGGAAAAGGAGCTGCATCAGAATGAAAAACTGGCCAGCATAGGCAGAATGGTGGCCAGCATAGCCCATGAAATCCGTAATCCTCTGGGAATCATCCGCAGCAGCAGCGAAATCCTGTATAACCGCGCCAAAAATGAAGGTTCTCCCAATGCCAGGCTTCTGGAAGCTATTTTTGACGAATCCAAGAGGCTGAGCCAGACAGTGAATGATTTCCTGGACTATGCCCGGCCCAAGCAGCCCAAGCTGGAAAAAACAGATCTGGTCAGGATCTGGGAAGAAATCATCTCTTTTCTAGGATCTGAGATTGAAAAACAGAATATAGAGCTGCACAGGGTCTTTCCCGAGAAGATGCCTTTCATGGGGGACAAGGACTTGCTCTACCGGGCATTTTACAATATTTTTGTAAATGCTCTGCAGGCTGCGCCTGCCGGGGGTTCCATAAGAGTCGAAATAAGGGAGGAAAATAAGTCGGCAGTTGTTGTGGTGGCCGATTCCGGCCCGGGATTCGAACCTTCCATGATTGACAGGTATCTTGAACCTTTTTACACAACCAAGGATGCCGGGACAGGACTGGGTCTGGCTATTGTGGCCGGAATACTCAAAAATCACGGAGCTGAACTGCGCCTGTCCAACGCGCCTGAGGGCGGAGGTCTTGTAAAAATCAGGTTTAACCATGAATAGCCATGTGTTGGTCATAGACGACGAAAAGAACTACCTGCTCATCCTGGAGACCCTGCTGGGAGAAGAGGGTTATACAGTAACCGCTCTTTTTGATCCGGAAATGGCTCTGGATTTTCTGGATGAATCTGAAGTGGACGTGGTCATCACTGATATGAAAATGCCCCGGATCAGCGGTCAACAGATCCTGGAACATATTCAGAAGCATCATCCTCATATTCCGGTGCTCATCATGACCGCCTACGGCAGTATTGACGGAGCAGTGGAGGCAATGCGCTGCGGGGCATTTGATTACATTTCCAAACCCTTTTCCAACGATGAGCTCATGCTTTCGGTGCGCAAGGCAGCCATGCTTTCCAAGGCTGAACAGGAAAAAAGGCTTCTTACCCAGACCCTGGCTGAGCAATACGGACCTCACAAGCTCGTGGGCAACAGCAGGGCCATTCGCGAGGTCCTGCAGGTGGTGGCCAAGGTGGCGCCGAGCAAATCAACAGTGCTCATTACCGGAGAATCCGGAACAGGCAAGGAACTCATTGCCAAGGCCATCCATTATTCCTCTCCCCGAAAAGACGGCCCTTTTATTTCCATAAACTGCATGTCATTGAGTTCCGGTGTCCTGGAAAGCGAGCTTTTCGGCCATGAAAAGGGTTCTTTTACCGGAGCCACTGCCATGAAAAAAGGCCGTTTCGAAGTGGCTCACGGAGGCACACTTTTTCTGGATGAAGTTGGGGAGCTGTCAGCAGAGCTGCAGGTCAAGCTTTTGCGTGTCCTTCAGGAAAAGGCATTTGAACGGGTAGGGGGGTCCAGAACCATCCATGCGGATATCCGCCTGGTAGCCGCCACCAATATGGATCTCAAACAGGCAGTGGAACAGGGACGTTTCCGCGAAGATCTCTATTACCGCCTGAATGTTGTAGGTATTCATCTTCCGCCTTTAAGGGAAAGGCGGGAGGATATTCTTCTGCTGGTAGCTCATTTCATGCAGAAGTTTTCTTCCGAGAATAAACAGGAACTGAAAAGATTTGCTCCGGATGCCCTGGAGTACCTTTCAGCCTATGAATGGCCGGGCAACGTTCGACAGCTGGAAAACGTGGTGGAAAGGTGCATGATACTTGCCTCCAAAGATGAGATCATGGTGGAGGATCTGCCCAGAGAGATCAAGGACGAAGAGGCCCAGTTCAAGAGTGCTGTGGATCTTCTGCCCACTCAGCTGGAGCTTGCCAGTACTCTGGAGAAAATTGAAGCTGCCCTGATAAGAAGGGCCCTGGTCAAGAGCAATTTTATTCAGGTCAAGGCTGCTGATCTGCTGAACATATCCAAAAGCCTGCTGCAGTATAAGCTGAAAAAATACAACATCCAGCCCAAGTGATGGAACAGTAATGGCCCCGGTGGAACGATTTCTCCAGCGGTTGGGACTGGGCGACCTGCAGGGTCTGACTGTTGCGGGATCAAAGGAAATACCTGCGCAGGAAGCCAGATACGTCTGCATTTCCGGGCTGCCGGAGCCCCTGCCATCTGTTTTGGGCAAAATGGGCCTGAACAGGCTTTATACCCACCAGGCCAGGGCCATAGATCTTATACGCTCCGGGAGGAGCGTGGTTACTGCCACCCCCACAGCCAGCGGAAAATCCCTGATCTACAATCTTCCGGTCCTGGAATCCATTCTGCTGGATCACTCCTCCCGGGCCCTTTATCTGTTTCCCCTGAAGGCCCTGACCCGGGACCAGCTTTCAGGACTGCAGGAAATAGGCTGTAACCTGAAGAGTACAATCACCTTGCAATGCCAGGTATACGACGGAGATACCGAACCTCAGACCAGGGCCAGAATCAGAGGCAGTCCTCCGCATATCATCTTGACCAACCCGGACATGCTCCACCGCTCTTTTCTGCCCTACCACCGCAGCTGGAAAAAATTTTTTTCCCGGCTCAAATACATAATAGTGGACGAAGTGCACACCTACAGGGGGGTCATGGGCTCCAACATGGCCTGGGTTTTCAGGAGACTGAAGCGCGTCTGCAACTATTACGGCCAGGAACCGGTTTTTATTTTCAGCTCAGCCACAATAGGCAACCCTGGAGATCTCTGCAATTCCCTGACCGGCACAGAGCCAGAAGCAGTCCTTGAAGGAGGCGCTCCGGGAGGCATTAAGCATTTTTTGCTGCTTGATCCTGAGCTTAACGGTGCGGCCAGGGCAGCCATCATGCTGCTCAAAAACGCTCTGGAACTGGGCTTGAGGACCATTGTTTATACCCAGTCCAGGAAAATGACCGAACTTATCGCCATATGGGCTGCACAGAGCTCGGGTGAGTTTAGAGAATACATCAGTGCATACAGGGCTGGATTCCTTCCTGAGCAGCGCAGGGAGATAGAGCAGAAACTGGCCTCGGGTGAACTTCTGGCCGTGGTTTCAACCAGCGCCCTGGAACTGGGCATAGATATCGGACATCTTGATCTCTGTCTGCTGGTTGGGTATCCTGGATCCATAATGTCTACCATGCAACGCGGGGGCAGGGTGGGCAGGAGCAAAAGAGAAAGCGCGATCATTCTCATTGCACACGAGGACGCCCTGGATCAATACTTTATTCGCAATCCTGAGGAATTTTTCCGGCTTAAACCGGAAAACGCGGTCATCAATCCGGACAATCCCATTATAATGCGCAGACATATCTTATGTGCCGCCTCAGAGCTTCCCTTGAAAAGCAATGAAAAGATGCTGGACATGGAAGTCAAAAAGTGTATCCAATTGTTGGAAAAAGAAGGAGAAATTCTATCCAGGGCAGATCTGGAATATTTTTATGCCAGAACAAAATATCCGCACAAGGATGTGGATCTTAGAGGTGCAGGTCAAAATTACAACATTTTTGATCATGGTACCGGAGAGTATCTGGGAGAAGTAGACGGGATCAGGGTTTTCAAGGAAGCTCATCCCGGGGCCGTATATTTGCATCTGGGTCAGACCTATGTAGTGGAAAATCTGGATACTGCAGGACTTGCCGTATATGTCCGCAAAGTCAGGGTTGATTACTATACCCGGCCCATAAGCGAAAAACAGACCCGGATCGTTGAGACCTGGCGCTGCAAATCCACTCCGGCTGGAGATCTGTACCTCGGGCGGCTCAAGGTGACCGAACAGATAAGTGCATATGAGAAGAGGCTGGTGCGGGGGCAGTCCCGTATGGGAGTGGTTCCCCTGGATCTGCCTGCCGTTGTTTTCGAGACGCAGGGAATCTGGTTTACGGTGGATGATTCCATCCGCCTGGGAGTGGAGGAGAAGAAACTGCATTTCATGGGCGGGCTGCATGCTCTGGAGCATGGAATCATCGGATGCATGCCCATGATCGTTCTTACAGACAGAAACGATCTGGGAGGCATAGCCACTCCCTGTCATGATCAGCTTCAAAAGGGGGCTGTTTTTATTTACGACGGTACTCCGGGCGGGGTCGGTCTTTGCAGACAGGCCTTTGAACTGGCTGAAGAACTTTTGTCCAGGGCCGCAAAAGTGATTTTATCCTGTTCCTGTGAAAACGGCTGCCCCGCATGTATCCATTCGCCCAAGTGCGGTTCCGGAAACAGGCCCCTGGATAAGGATGCTGCAGGACATCTGCTGAAAGTCCTGGTCAGTGGAAATTTTGGCCCTGCAAAGGATCATGGTGCTAAGGACCTGATGGAATCAAAAAAGAAAAATGCTGACCTGGAAATGGAAATCATTAGACCCAGGGAAAATTCAGGGCATTTTGCAGTGATGGATATTGAGACCAGGTATTCAGCACAGGAAGTTGGCGGCTGGCATAATTGTCACCAGATGGGGGTCAGCTGTGCAGTGGTTTATAATTCGGAAAAAGATGACTTTCTGGCTTTTACCCAGGAACAGATTCAGGAACTGGCACATTTTCTCAAGTCCTTTCGTCTGATTGTCGGTTTCAATATAATCAGGTTCGACTACCGGGTCCTGCAGGGTCAGGCTGATTTTGATTTTCAGTCACTGCCTACTGTGGATATCCTGCACAGGGTGGAGTCCAGGCTGGGACATCGCCTTTCCCTGGATCATCTGGCCAGGCATACCCTGGGTGTCAATAAGACAGCCAACGGATTGCTGGCTCTCAAATGGTGGAAAGAGGGGAAGATGGACAAGATTATCAATTACTGCCGCCAGGATGTAGCCATAACCAGGGATCTGTATCTTTTCGGCCGGGACAGGGGATACCTGATATATCAGAACAAGGCCCGGCACAAGGTCCGACTGCCTGTAAAATGGTAGCTTCCTCCCCTGCAGCCGGACCAGAGGCATTGAGTCAAGCATATCTAATCAATAAAGACTCTTTATCGGAGTAGTTCATGAGTTATAAGAAAACAGCAGCAATCTTGTTCCTGGTAATGCTGCTCATGGTGGGGGGAGTCTGGTATTATCAGTTTCGCATTTCTCCGCCTGACCCTGAAGATGCGCATGTTGTCCACCATGTTCTGGATCCTGAAGAAAAGCAGCAAGTGACAGAACTGGATCTTCGGGCTTTTATTGACCCTCTGGATGATCATCCAGAGCACGTAGAAGAGGAACCAGAAAGGCTGCCTGATGACAGGATGATCACCTCCAGGTTTATCCAGGATCTGGCCAGCCTTATCTTTGGGCATTATCAGCCCGGAGTCTTTCCGGGAGAGAAAGGACGTCTTACTTTGAGTTTCAAGGAATTAAACATGCATTATGCTACTGATCTTACCGGGCTGAGGTATGAAGAACAGGAAGTGCTCAAGGCCCGGGAGGAAATCTTCGGACATCTGCTGCAGCCGCAGGTGATAGATCTGGTGGTCCGCCGTTATGGACCGGACCTGATAGAAGAGCTTATTCACCTGGCCGGGAATAATCCCAGGGAGCTGCCCGCTGCCCAGGGTACTGAAAAGCGTCTGCTGACCCGGCATGAAACCGAAGAAATGCTTGAGCTGTTGGCTCAGCGCCTGGATCAGCTTTCCTTTGTATTCCAGCGGACCATTCAGGATGAAAGAGTTCTGCAGTGGGTGGAGGATTATTTACACACCGTGGAAGAACTTAACTCTGTCTATTTTGAGTACTGGCAGCTGGAAGAATCAGAGAACGCCAGGCGGGATGAACTTTCAGCCAGAATAAAACAGCTGATAATGGCCAGGGAAAACGTCAGGAGCAAGATAGTGGATCAAGTCTCTGATGCACAGATACGAGATGAAGGCCATGATGTGGTTTATGAAGCCCAGTGGATTTTCCGCCGGATCGAAAAGGGCGGTTTTTCCCGGGAGTCAATTCTTGCCATGGCCGGAGCTGGAAGAGATCTGGCCGGAATTGCCAGAGACTGGGTTCAGGAGATGACCGGAAATGACGTCCAGACAGCCGAGTGATTATGCGGAAGAATCGGAACAAAACTGTATTCCCGGTGCTCAGGGATGGCGATTGTTCGGGTTTTGCCTGAGGAAGTCCAACAGCGGCTCCATAAGCTCATGCAGGGGCCGGCCGAAATAAAAAAGCAATTCAGATTTCTCAGCCACTGTTTTTTCCAGAATAATTTCCCTGAAGGACAGGTCATATCTGAGCATGGCTTTTATTTTATCCTGGTTTTTGTCCGGGCTTTCCATTTCTTCCTGCAGCAGGCCAGAAAACTCAACCACTGAACACTTTTCATCATACACGCACATAAGTTCCTCCATGGCTGAACCTGGTCTGAAGATTTCCTTGCGGGTCAGGCGGCCGGACTGATACTTGCTTATCAGCGGTCCGGGATTCCAGCATTCCAGGAGAAAGCATTCCAGGGGCCGCATTTGATGGATAGTGCACAGGCTGGAGTCTGGGTCCAAAAAAATGCATTCAGTGGTATCAGAATTTTTGCTCCTGATCTTTATCAGTTCCCGGGAAAGCAGTATCGGCCTTCCCAGCACGTTGTCCATGGCTGGCTCCCCCCGGCGAAGAAGCAATAGATCTTTGCGGTCCAGAGTTTTGTTCCTGAGCAGGTGCAGATCATCCAGATGAAGGGCGGGGCCGTTTTTACGGCAGCATTCCCCGCACTTGATACAGGCTTCAGGGGTGTTGTTTCCAAAGTCCTGATGATACATGACCTAAATAAATTATCCTCACAGGGCCGCCCTGTCAATCAGTCTAAAATTCTTAAAGGGTTTGTTATATGATCAAATCAGCTTTTCTGGGTCTTGTTATCTTTTTGTTGTGGGTTTTTCCTGCCGGGGCTGTAGAGATAGATGTTCCCCGTGATATTGGCCGGGGAGAGCCTTTCTGGGTGGAAATGGCTTCAGACAGAAAGCCTTTGGACATCAAGGTATCCTGGCTGGACAGAAGCTTTGCCCTGCCGGTCGACCTCCCTGGCAGGCAGAGGATTCTTCTCGGGGCAGGCCTTGAGCGCAGGGGCATATATTCTCTGGAGCTGGTATTTTACTGGGATGACCATAGGAAAAAAAAAGAGTTCTTAATAAATGTGAAGGACAAGGTATACCCGGAACAGCATCTGAGCCTTCCACGGGAGATGGTGACCCCGCCTGATGAGGTCCTGACACGTATTGCCCGGGAGCGCACACAGATAAGATCAGCCCTGAACACCTTGACACCGGACAGGCTCTGGAATGGAGAATTTGCATATCCAGTTCCTGGAGAAGTTAGTTCTCCCTTTGGGGTGCAGAGGTTTTTAAACAACCAGCCCAGGTCAGCTCATCAGGGGGTGGACTTTCGCGGGACAGAAGGAACTCCCGTGTCAGCCGTTGCTGACGGACGGGTGGTTCTGACTGGAGAATTTTATTTTGGTGGACAGACAGTCATTGTTGATCACGGACTGGGCGTTCACTCCCTGTACATGCACCTGAGCGAGATCAGGGTGGATGAAGGCGATCCAGTGAGTAAAAAGCAGACTGTAGGTCTGGTGGGAATGACCGGCAGGGCTACAGGTCCTCATCTTCATCTGGGGGTTTATGTTCTTGGGGATGCTGTGGATCCCCTGTATCTGCTCTCCTGGGATTGATCCGAGCCGAGTATGTATTTTTAAGCTGTGTGCAGCTCAGTTGTTTCCTGATTCCTCCACAAGCCGGTCCAGGATCAAACCGTAGAAGCCGTTTTTTTCAGGAGCCTCGTATTTCCAGCCAAGATGTTTCAGGCATTGGAGGCAGACGGTTATCTGCCAGTGGTATCCGGGAAACCAGGTGAACTCTGAAGTGCTGGGCCCTGTGCCCACACAGTTGACTGCCCAGGCGAAGCATCCCAGCTCAAAGACAAAACCCTGGGGATTGACAAATACATGCTTGTGGCTGCCGTTTACGTTTATCTGTACATTATTGCGGGTTATCCTGTTCAGGCATCCGCTGCACAGGAGAAAACGGCTCCCTGTGGTTTTTTCAGGGTCTTTTGAAACAGAATTTTTTGTAATTGTCCCTGCACCGGGCTCCTGTCTTGAAAGCAGGTACATGCCGACAGCTCCTTATTTGAATACATTCTTAAAGTATTGACGCTTTGCTTGTCAATTTCGACCATGTCTTGACATAAGCGCTGTGATGGGTTCAAAATTATGTTGGCCTGATCGACCGCCGGAATTGCCAGAAGCCGGCAGATCAGACGGTTTTTGAGGGCCTTTTTATTCATCAAATCTTATACCGTGGTTGAAAATTATGGCCAGAACAACCGTACCCCAGGTGATCAAGGCTAAAGGTCAGAGAAAACTTTGCATGCTGACCGCCTATGACAGCGCCATGGCATTTTTTGTGGATCAATGTGAAATTGACATGATCCTGGTGGGAGATTCCCTTGCCATGGCTGCTCTTGGTCAGGTGGATACCCTTTCCGTGACCATGGAAGACATGATTCATCATACCCTGGCTGTTTCCAGGGTTGCAAACCAGTCCCTGGTAATTGCAGATATGCCTTTTATGTCTTACCAGGCAAGCGTTGAGCAGGCCGTGAGCAATGCCGGCCGCATGCTCAAGGAGGGCAGGGCAGGGGCTGTCAAGGTTGAAGGCGGTGAAAGCATATTTCCTCATATACAGGGAATGGTCAAAGCCGGTATACCTGTAATGGGACATCTGGGTCTGACTCCTCAAAGCATTGCCCAGCTGGGGGGATACAAGGTGCAGGGCCGGGGCTCTGCAGGAGAAAAAATATTGCAGGAAGCGGGCAGGCTTGAACAAGCCGGCTGCTTCAGCCTGGTCCTTGAAGCTGTTCCTCCGGGCCTGGCCTCCAGGATCACCTCCAGCCTGAGCATACCCACCATCGGTATAGGAGCAGGTCCGGACTGTGACGGACAGGTCCTGGTAATTAACGACCTGCTGGGAATGAATACCAAGTTTACTCCCCGTTTTGTCAAGAAGTACGCAGACCTGGCCGGTATAATCACAGAAGCCCTGCACAGATACCGCAGAGAAGTGCAGAGGGGAGATTTTCCGGATTCCAGCCACTGTTACAAGGACGATTGAACATAATGATTACCCTTTTTAGGGTATTGAACCGGCCCTGCTGTCGAGACCTGGAAATTAACTTGTGTTCATTGGGAAGTTTTTCACCTGCATCAGGCAGCCATGAACGGGCAAGACCATGCGGATAGTGCTTCAGAGAATCAGGTGGGCCCGGCTCAAATCCCGGGGCAAGGAAACAGTGCAGGCAGGCCCGGGCCTTCTTGCACTGGTGGGATTCGCCTCAGGGGATGAGCAGTTGCCCGCAACCAGGGCATGGAAGGTCATGCAGGAAAAAATTTTAAACCTGCGAATTTTTCCTGATGAACAGAAATTGATGAATTTAAGCCTCACGGACACAAAGGGTGAGCTTCTGCTGGTGCCCCAGTTCACTCTGTATGCGGACTGTAAAAAGGGCCGCAGGCCGGGGTTCTCAGACTCTGCTGCACCGGATGTGGCGGAGAAATTGTTTGAGCTGTTTTCAAGGCAGGTGCGGGAGTCCTGGATACGGGCTCAAACGGGTTATTTCGGAGCGGAAATGGATGTGGAGTTCTGTAACTGGGGACCGGTCACCATCCTCCTGGACAGCATAGACTACGGATAAACATGAGCATAATCCCGGGCGTTAGTTTGCGATGCCTGCTGTCATCGGGAAAGACAGTGGTTTGCTATCTGGGCATAATGCGCCGCAGAAAATCACGGGCTCCATCTTCTTTTTGTTCTTCTGAATCCCGCTTTCGCGGAGCTATTTGATCCATGAGCTGTTTAAGCAAACCTTCCCCCTCTTCTCGAAAAAGGTATTCAATCAGGCTTTCCACATCCAGGGTCACCTGGACATTATCAAAGGGTCCGTGAATTCGAAGAGGTATTCCGGCATCAGGCAGAGTATAGCGGGCACTGATCTCTTCTTTCAATGTACCGTCCAGAAAGACCCTGGACCTGGAATCCATGTGCGACTGGGGCAGATCAAGGCGGATTTCACCCTGCACCTGAACTGCTGGAGATGTCAGAGTCAGGTCCCTGGAAACAGCTACTCCCGAGGCGATGTCAAAGTTTGCCTTGAGACTGGAAAATTCGGTTTCTCCGTTTGTCTCTACATCTGATCTTTGTTGTCCTGAAGCCAGGGCAAAAACTTCACGAATTTTTTCTTCAAGATCTATCTCCCTTATAGTGCCTTCCAGGATCTCTATGCGTGTTTTGCCGAAGAGATTCTTAAGCAATGCATCAGCATCAGTGCCGAAGGTTCTAAGGTTGCTGTCCATTTCAGCCCTGCCGGTCATGAAATCCTTATCAGCTGCATCCCTGAGCAACGGACCTATCTGTACATCCTCGAGAACGTACTCAAGTGTCAGGTGGGCCTCTCCACGGACATCACGAAGCTCGGCTTTTCCTTCTAAATTACCCTGGTAAAGTTTTGCCTGGATGGAAGAAATGTTCATCTGGCCATTGCCCGATACCAGTTCAGCACTAAGTTCATCGATGCTGGCCCGGTGGGCGGTGAGGCTGCGCAGCAGGATCTTGCCCTCCAGAAAATAGTCCTTCAGAAAGGAGAGATCAATGTTTTCCCCGCTTTTGTTCTGCAGAGCAGATTCAGCAGGGTTTTTTCTGTCAGGATTGTTCATTTCTGGAACAGCGCCTTCATTCATCAGCCGGTCCAGATCCACGTTCTCACCTTCAATTTCAAATACTACCCTTGGGGTGTTATCCAGTTCCAGGATCCGGACATGACCTTTAAGGTAAGCGTCCAGAGCCTCAACGGACAGGTCGCTGACATCCAGAGATTGCTGATTATAATCGTAAACTATATCACCGCTAAACCTGCCCTCTTTAACAGGTTCAGGCAAAGGATCTCCGTCAAGGTCCAGGTCCAGCACCAGGCCGGTCAATAGAACCTGCCCGTTCTGGCTGCTGAGTATGGCATCGGTGTCAATCCTGAAACTGCCCTGAAGCGCAGGACTTCTGACCTGCATGGACAAATCAGCATTGAGGGAAAAAGGCTCGTCCTGGGTTATGCGATCCGTGACCAGGTTCAGGCTGGTGAGCTGCATATACTGCTCAGTGGCCAGGTCTTGATAGGAAATATTGGCTTCTGCAACTTCAAGTCCGGCTATGTCCAGGGCAGGAATTGCAAATTGTCGGGGCCTGTCTCTCTGAGGCGCCGGTTCCTGCGCTTGGACCATATGGCTGCCTGAAGCCTGTTCAGGATCGGCCGGCAGCCAGTTGGGTCTGCCTTCCTTATCTTTGATGAGATCCAGTTCGAGTCCGTGCAGGACTATGCGCTCCATCTGCAGCTGCCCCAAAAACAAGGGCAGTATCTTGAGCCTGGCCTGAAGCTCCTGTACTGATGCCAGGTTTTCGGGTTCAAAACCCCGGGGATTGGCTACAGAAGCCTTACCCATGCTTATTCCCAGCCAGGGAACAAAGGACAGTTCAATATCTCCTTCGATTTTTACCTCATAGCCTGTAGCGCGGTAAATCCCGGCCTCCACCTGCTCCTTGTGCTCGTTGAAGTCGATAATGTGAGGCAGGATTACGATCGCCAGGATCAGCAGAATGAGCAGAATGCCCACCAGAGAGGCCAGTATCTTTATAGTTCTTCTCATGATTTTACCTCTTGGATAATTTGGTTTTCATGTTTAAACAGTAAATAAACTGAAAATTAATTATACTCGACCGTTCAGACAGTGACAACCCCCCAGCACGTGCAGACCGGATAAATAATAGGTTCAGGGGGATAACAGGCTGCATGGTAAAAATAAATAGATATTTCAGCGCAGATCCATGGGCTTGTTCAAGTTGTCCGTAGTTGGCTGATAAAGGGTCTCCAGCATGGAGTATTTTTTTACATCCTCCTGAACTGGGGGATATTTGTTGGCCACGTATTCGATTTCTTCCAGGTATTCCCGCCAGTGATCCAGGTAAAAGGACAGGGCCCGGGCAAAATTTTTCCCCACCAGGCCATCCACCAGCAGTCTGCTGATCCTTTTCTCCCTGAAAAGGACATGCTGAGACAATAGTATGACTTTGCGCTCCTCCCTGGTCATCTTTCTGAAAAGCTGCTTAAGAACACCTTTGGACCGGGGCTGATACATCCAGAAATACATGAGATCCAGGGCATTGACGATGATTATATTCACCATGTCCCGTTTTTCGTATTCAATGGTCAGCATGAGTTCCCGGGTTGATTCCAGAAGATCGAGCACATCATCCATGGGAAAGAGCATTTCCAGCTGGGCGTAAGTATCGAACAGGTGCTGGAATTTTCTCCTGTAATCCATTATTCTGCGGCGGATATACAGTGCCCTGTCTGCCAGCCCCTCGATGAACCCGGCCACTGTGTCCGAAGCCAGCTTGGAGATGATTGCAGCCCATTGCTGCAGGATACGGTCCACAGCTGCTACCCCCATAAAAATCAGGATGCTTCCGGCAACCCAGTTGAACAGCAGGGCAAGGGGGATGGCCAGGATGCTGCGGAAGAAATTACCGATCACAGCAGCCCGGGGCAGGCCTCGAAAATAGTTGTGGGTAGACAGATACAGTCCGTTGACCAGAGATAAGGTTGTGTAGACAATTACAGGGTGAGTGGATACGGTCATTCCCATGCCCTGGTCAAGAACGAGGGTTTTCAGAAGGAAATCCAGAAGAGGCACTGAAAAACCTGTATACATCAGGGAATCGGCAAACCGGTCCCAGCTGACAAAAGTGCTCCACTTGGCCAGGGAAGGGCGGTTGATGCCTCCGCAGCCCAGAACTGACTGGATGACGTTGCGGATCCCGGTAATACCAAACCAGATGACCGCTCCCAGATACATGAGCAGCCACCATTCATGGGTTAACAAAAAGGTCAGAAAGGCTGGAATAAACCCTATGCCGATCTTGGCTGCAATCTTGATCCTGGTGTTCAGGTATTTCAGTGACAAAGACGTCTGTCTGCCTGCAGCCCCTGTAAACCTGGGCTGATTATCAGAAAGCTGAAGTTGCTGGCCTCCTCCCAGGGTGTATATATTGCCTTTCTCCGGGGATAGAATATAATAATCCTGAATAATCCATTCCCTGATGCGCCTGTATTCAAGCCGGCTCAGTCCGGGGATCTTTCTCAGGGCTCCGGATATGGTGGCGGCCAGGTAGTTGTATCGGATCTTGGGAAGGTAGGTATCCCGGGTCAGGGATTTGATGCCCATATCCAGTCTGTGGTGATCAGTGTTCCCCGGACTCTGCAGTTGTCTGCGTGCACTTTTGGGCAAGGACTCAGCCAGAACCAGCCCCATTCCGTAAACCCGTCCTGAGCGCCCGGTGGAGGAAGATCCTATGCAGCCATACAAGGGTCTGTGTTTGTAAAATGACTGCAGTGTGGATATCTCGCAAAGGATCTCTACCATCTTGTCTCTTCTGGAGTGTTCCAGGCTCTTGTTTTCCTCTGACTCCCGCACCAGTTCGCTCAAATATTTCTTGAGTTTGATGATGTTTCCGGCATTAATTGCGTTCTGCAGATTGATGATTCTTTCCTTGTCATGCTCTCTGCCCAGGACCTGATTTTTCAGATTAAGGATTTCCAGATGGGAAATTCTGCCCTGGCAGTCGTAAAGTAGCTCGATTACGTCCTCCACCCTTAGATCGCAAAGATTTAGGATGATGTTGGAGTTGGCATGCAGGCTCTTCAGTTTTGCGCACAGATCTGCAGGGGAAAGGGTCAGAAGTTCCGGCGGATCAGGGGTTTCGAATAGATCATTTACTTCAGGATTTTGAGCCGGTCTGAGATAATTTTCAATTATATCATAAATATCCGGGATACTCAGTTCAGGGAAGCCGGCCCGGGATGCAGGATGGTCCTGGTCCGTACCTAAGGGTTCTGATTCTTCATTTACTTTTTGCTGGATAAGGTCATGGATATATTTGCCCAGGTGGTGCACCGTTACCTGCCCCTGGCCTACAGAATCCAGAAATTTCTTTTCATCCAGTTTGGGCAGAGTGATGTTCAGGTCTCGGCTTAATCCGGGCAGATGGTTGCGGTTGAATGAGTGCAGAAGTTCCAGGACGTAGCCCTTGTTGCGCCTGGATACTTCCTGCCCTTTTTCCATGAAATCCTTGATGCGCGGAGAATGCAGGAAATCAAGAAATCCCTTGGAATCGCTGAATCCTTTGGGTACCCAAACCAAACGAACGGTCTTGCTTCTGAATTTGAAAGTAAATTCAATGCCAACCCGGACCTCCATATCCATAATGGCAGCAGCTTCCAGAAGTTCTTCAGCCGCCTCCCAAGTGACATGATTGTAGTGAATGACTGTCAAGCTGCGGATACCCTTGATCCAGGCATCCATGATCAGGTGGGTGGGTGATTTTCTGCCTGTGGTGCTCACATCGTGGACATGTTCGTCAAAGGCAACCTGATTCCATTCTTCAGGCATCTCCAGTAGATGATACTTTTTTAGTTCAGAGCGTACCAGCCGGGGTTTGCCCAGGGATACCATGGAAAAATCCCTAGCCAGTTCGAGCTGGCGTCTGCAGTCGCCATGACTTCGCACCAGGTTTTTCATGATTTCCACCAGGACTCTGGCAGTATTGATGCGCATGGAGCTGTGAGATGTGTACAGGACCTCATCCCGCAAAGAGGCCAGGGCCTTGATCCTTTCCTGCCTCTCGCCGCCTTCCAGGGAACCCAGCAGCTGTATTACTGAGTAGGCAATGCGCTGGGCTCTGGGGGCAGCCATCTCCTTTATTCCGTGGGGGTGAAGATAAGGGGCCAGCAGCTTTTTGTGTTCAGGAAATACTTTGCGGCTGTAAACTTCATTGACCATGCGCAGAAGGTCAAAGTCGCTTTTATCAAAAAAAAGCGGGGAAATATTCTCCTGATCAGGACAATTTATCTGTTCATCCTGTTGGTATCCTGAGTTTGACCTGTCTTTGGAAATCATGATTTTCTAAAGTTCCGGCAAGTAGATAAAGATTTTCAGAAAAGCTTTCTAAAATTATTCAATAATAACATTTACCATGTTTATTATTTTCAGGTGGTTGTCAAGAAGGGTTGTTGGGGCGATGAATGGGTCTGCTTAATGAATCTGGTTCCTCGACGATTGCTGTGGAATTATTATTCTCGCCTTACATGTCAGTTTGTTCATCTCCGGTATTCATGGGTTGGGCCATTCAAGCCTTGGCTGATGGGACAAGAATTTTACTCGTTGTGTTGAGGAACCATTTTT
>PUMA01000012.1 GCA_003551155.1 Desulfonatronospira sp. | reverse complement strand
GGAGTTTTTTCTTTTGGCAAGGAAATCAAACAATTATGAGGAGGCGTATCTTAATACGTTGACGAATAATTGTGCAGATTGACGCAGCCAAAAGGAAAAAGAACCGTTTCCGGATGAAAACTAACCAGGGTGTTTGGATCTGGCTTTGGCGGTCAAGATATTATAAGCCTGAACTTTGTCAACTCTGAATGTCATAGCACAGAAGTGCTTGCGGGGAACTTTGCACCATTTGTGATTCTCTGTGCAGGAAGAAAGCTTTTAAACAATACCGAGATCGTATAGGTATGCTTTAAAGACAAAGGCGGCCCTGTTTTTCATCCCTTGTTGACACCGGGCAGGAAAGGGATACAAAATTGAAAAACAATTTCAGGAGCTTTGGTTATGAGCAAGTATATGAATCCCTGGCTGGAAATCCAGAATATGCGGGAGGAAATCGACAGGATAATGGATGAGAGCCGGGACTGGAGCATGAGCCGCAAGTCTGAAAAGGAGCGTTTCGCTCTGTGGAGTCCTGTGGCTGATGTGTATGAAACAGGCGGACATTATGTGATTGAGCTGGAGCTTCCTGGAGTGGACCAGGAAAAAGTAAGCCTGGAAAGCAAGGCTGGTCAGCTGTTCATCTATGGAGAAAAACGCATTGAAAAAGATGCTTCGGGCAATGCCTACCAGATGCTTGAGCGCTCATACGGTCCTTTCAGCCGGAAATTTCGTCTTCCCGACAATGTAGACATAAATAACATCAGAGCTGTCCTGAAAAACGGGGTCCTGACCATAACCATTCCCAAAAAGGATACCCCCAAAACTTCTTCAGTCAACATCCTTATTGAGTAGGACCAGGGAATCAAGAAAGAAGCTTATATGATATGCCTGCAAAAAGATGACAAGGGGCTGAAAAGCTCAGTATTTATAACCTGTTGATCTTTTTCTCTCCTCTGTCCGCCACGCTCCTGATAGTGTGACAAAGAGCTTTATTGAAGATTCGTCATGCCTGAGTCTGGCTCTCTTTATCGAACAAATTTTAGTCTTCACTTGTTATTTTTTTCTCAAATTCTCTTGACGATCAAACCGGGCTGGTTTAAAAGGGCGCCAATATATCGTTTGCAGCCTTATGCCGGCTGAAATCCGGCAAGGATTGCTTCCGATGTGCTCCCTCCATAACTTGGCTTAAATATACCATTGCAGTGGGATTTAGTCTGTACCTGAGGATTTTGAGAGTGTTCGCTGCAGACGGGATATAAATACAAAACTATAACAGGCTGAGGATCCTCTAAAATGAGTCTGGATGCGAGCATCAAGCAGAACAAGGGCCAAATACTCAATCTCTGGCTTAAGAAATTCACTGATACCTACCCGGAGCAATCCGCACAATTTTTCCAAAACAGCCCCGGCCAGTTCAACAATCCAGTAGGCTATACCTTCCGCGTGAACATGGAAAAAATATTTGACGAGCTTTTTCAGGACAATGATCCGGATAATATGCGCAAGTACGTGGACGGTATAACCCGCATCAGGGCGGTTCAGGGTTTTTCTCCCTCTGAAGCGGTCAGTTTTGTGCCCATGCTCAGGGAGAGCCTCTGGGAAGTTTGCGGACAGGAGGTCTCCCGGGAAGGACTTTTGGCCAACTGGCTCGAGCTGACCCAAAAGCTGGAAAAGCTTGCGCATCTGGCCTTCGACACCTACATGTCCTGCAGAGAACAGCTCTGGAAGCAGAGAGCTGAAATGTTTCACAACAGAACCCGCAAACTTCTGGAAAGAGCCATAGCAAAGAAACCAGCTGAGTAGTTTATGGTTTTTAGATAACTGTCTAATTTTTAAAAGAGGTTGCAGCACATGAAAGCGATTTACTCACTGATTCTGGTTGTAGCCCTGATCTTGATCGCCATCGTTGGTGCCGGATTGCTGGGTATAGGGTATCTTTTCGGAGTGATCATACCCTATCTGGCCGTTCTTGTTTTTGTGGTTGGCTTCGTGGTCAGGGTGGTTAGTTGGGGAAGGTCCCCGGTACCTTTTCGTATACCTACAACCTGTGGGCAGGCAAGAAAGTCGCTGCCCATGTTCAAGGACAAATGGAACAGGCTGGATAATCCCGGCACCAAGCTTGGAGTCGTGGGCCGCATGTTCTTTGAAATCGTCCTTTTTCGTTCTCTGTTCCGCAACACCAGGGTGGAGATGCACCAGGGCCCCCATATTGCCTATTCATCCAGCAAATGGCTGTGGCTATTCGCCCTGATGTTTCACTTCACATTCCTGCTCATCTTTCTCAGACACATGCGTTTTTTCACAGAGCCGGTGCCGGGCGTTTTCGTAATGATGGATCAAATGGACAGCATGTTCCAGATCCTGACCCCGGCTCTTTACCTTTCAAGCGTACTCATTCTGGTGGCCCTGGGGTATCTGCTGCTTAGAAGGCTTCTGGTGCCCACTGTGCGCTATATATCACAGCCGGCGGATTACTTTCCTCTCTTTCTCATAATCGGGATCGTAATTTCGGGTATGCTGATGCGCTATATCGGGGTCTTCAAGACAGATCTCATGCCCGTAAAGGAGCTGGCCATGGGCCTGGTCCAGTTCAGCCCCACGGTGCCCGACGGCATTGGCACTACCTTTTATGTGCACCTGTTTTTGGTCTCGGTGCTGCTTATCTACTTTCCCTTCAGCAAGCTCATGCACCTGGGGGGAGTATTCCTGAGTCCCACCAGGAATCTGCCCAATGACAGCCGCGAGAAACGCCACGTCAATCCCTGGAACTACCCGGTCAAGTTCCATACCTATGAGGCTTACGAAGACGAAAACAGAAAGGCAATGGTGGAGGCCGGCCTCCCTGTAGAGAAGCCTCTGGAAGAAGAGACGGAGGAAACTTCTGGAGAAGAAGCCTCTGATGATAATGCTGAAAAGAAGGAGTAAACAGCAATGGCTACACCAAAACCGGATATACTGTACAGAAATATCAGTCACAAACCGCCGGCTCAGGACTGGATGGATTTACCCCTGGAGATCAAGCCGGGCAGATATTGCTATTCTGTTGATCCTTCTGCCCTGGAAGCAGTGGGCATGCCCAATGCAAGGGTATGGAACCCCCTGGACGAAGACTGGAAACTGCCTGAGAACTGGAGAAAAACGTTTTTGGACGGCATGAAGGACAGGCTGGAAAGATTCAGGTCCTTCAAGGTGTTCATGGACATCTGTGTCCGCTGCGGGGCCTGTGCGGATAAGTGTCACTATTTCATAGGGTCCGGAGATCCCATGAACATGCCGGTGCTTCGGGCCGAACTGCTGCGCTCGGTGTATCGCGGGGAGATGACCAAGGCCGGCCAGATCCTGGGGCGTTTTGCCGGAGGCAGGGAGCTCAATGAGCATGTGCTTAAGCAGATCTGGTACTACTATTACCAGTGTACTGAGTGCAGGCGCTGTTCGGTGTTCTGTCCCTACGGCATTGACCAGGCCGAGATCACCATCATCGGCAGGGAGCTTTTGAACCTGCTGGGTCTGCAGACGGAATGGATCGGCAAGCCGGTGGCCAACTGCAATCGACTGGGCAACCACCTGGGTCTGCCTCCGCATACCTTCAAGGACAACATCGACTTTCTCTGTGACGACATTGAGGAGGCCATCGGGATCAGGCCGCAGCCCACCTTTAATAAGAAGGGAGCCGAGATTCTCTTCATCACGCCTTCCGGAGACGTTTTCGCCGAGCCGGGTATATTCACCTGCATGGGCTACCTGGTGCTTTTCCACTATCTCCAGGAAGAATACGGTTTTGACATCACCTGGAGCACCTATGCCTCCGAGGGCGGCAACTTCGGGTTCTTCACTTCCCATGAAATGATGAAAAAGCTTAATGCCAAGATGTATCACGAAGCCGAGCGCCTTGGCGTCAAATGGATCCTGGGAGGAGAGTGCGGTCACATGTGGAGGGTGCTCCATCAGTACATGGATACCATGAACGGCCCCCCGAGTTTTCTGGAGGTGCCGGTCTCGCCCATAACCGGGACCAGATTCGAACACGCGGCATCCACCAAGATGATTCACATCGTGGAATTCGTGGCCGATCTGATGAAACACAAAAAGCTTAACCTGGACAAGTCCCGCAACGATCATCTCAAGGTGACATTTCATGATTCGTGCAATCCCTCCAGGGGGATGGGTTTTCTGGAGGAGCCGAGGGACGTGATCAACAAGGTCTGCAACAACTTCTTTGATATGCCCGAAGGGACCATCAGGGAACAGACATTCTGCTGCGGTGCCGGTTCAGGACTCAATCCCGGAGAAAACGAAGAGCTCAGAATGATGGGCGGTCTGCCCAGGGCCAACGCGGTCAGGTTCGTGCGTGAGGAAAAAGGAGTGAACATGCTGGCCAACATTTGCGCCATTGACCGGGCAACTTTGAGTGCTTCCATGGATTATTGGGTGCCCGAAGTCTCAGTTTGCGGGATACATGAAATGGTGGCCAATGCCCTGATTGTTCCCGGGGAGGATCGGCAGACCGACCTGCGCGGTGAACCTTTGCCTGGCAAGGAGGATGAATAATGTACGACGCCAAAAAAATTATTCCCGGGCTGATCATTTTCGCCCTGTTTTTTACCTTTCCGTTCTGGTTTAATCTGGGCACCGCCGCTTATACCACGCCGGAGCTGGAACTCCCCGATCCAGAAGAACATGAACACTGCATTGAAAGCACAGAATATATGCGAGCCGAACATATGGCAATGCTTGACGAGTGGCGCGACATCTATGTGCGTGATGGATATCAGGAATACTGGAGCGAGCTTAATCAGGAGTATTTTCTCACGAGCCTGACCAAAACCTGCATGGACTGCCACAGCGACAAGGAAAAGTTCTGCGACCGCTGTCATGAAGCTACAGCGGTGGATCCTTACTGCTGGGATTGTCACATTGAGCCTTAGGGGGGAATATAATGAAGAGCAGCAGAAGAAAATTCATCAAGTTGGCCGGGCTTACAGCCCTAGGCTGGAGCGTTTGCCCCTCACTGGCAAGTGCGAGGTCAAACCGGTACAGGAAGATCCCTGGAGCGCTCAAGGCTGATCGCTGGGCCATGGCCATAGATATCCAGAAACTCAGCGATGAAGTCATGCAGAAGGCCATTGAAGCCTGTCACAGGCTGCACAATGTCCCGGACATAGATTCCAGGCAGAATGTCAAGTGGATCTGGGTCGAAACCTTTAAACCCCTGTTTGATGATCAGGTTCATGCTCATCAGATGGAGGGCAAGGAAAAACTGCCCCTGCTCACCCTGTGCAACCATTGCGACACCCCTCCCTGTGTGAGGGTCTGCCCCACCAAAGCCACATTCAAGCGTCATGACGGAATCGTGCTCATGGATTTTCACCGGTGCATCGGATGCCGGTTCTGCATGGCCGGCTGTCCCTACGGTTCAAGGAGCTTCAATTACTCGGATCCAAGGCGTTTCTTGAACAATGACGAGCTGAGCCCGGATTACCCCACCAGGAGCAAGGGGGTGGTGGAGAAATGCGAATTCTGCGCCCATCTCGTGGATCAGGGAGAGCGTCCAGCCTGCGTGGAGGCCGCCGAGGGGGTGCTTTTCTTCGGGGACTTAAGCGACCCGGATTCCGAGGTGCGCAGGGTCTTAAGAGATAGATATTCTTTGGTGCGCAAGGCCAAGCTGGGCACTGAACCACAAGTTTATTATCTAATCTAAGGGGTGTAAAATGCTTGAGAAAGCTATCAAAGGAAGCGCATTATACTGGATATGGCTGCTGGGGCTGCTGGCCGTCATAGGTGCGGGGTTCGGGGCCTACCTGACGCAGCTGGAGCATGGGTTGACCGTGACCGCATTGGACCGGGACGTGTCCTGGGGACTTTACATTGCCCAGCTCACCTTCCTGGTGGGTGTGGCCGCCTCGGCAGTCATGATGGTCATTCCCAAGTATCTGCACAACCATCAGGCCTTCGCCAGGATGCTCATTCTGGGAGAGTTTATGGCCGTGGCCACGATCATCATGTGCCTGCTTTTTGTCATCGTGGACCTGGGTCAACCTCAAAGGTTGATGAACGTGGTTCTGCATCCCACTCCCAGCTCGGTCCTGTTCTGGGATATGGTGGTGCTCAACGGATATCTTTTCCTGAATATACTCATCGGATGGGTCACCCTGCAGGCGGAACGCAAAAGAGTAGGGCCTCCCAGGTGGATCAAGCCCTTTATTTATCTCTCCATTCCCTGGGCTATAAGCATCCACACGGTTACAGCCTATTTATACGCAGGCCTTCCGGGCCGTGATTTCTGGCTGACAGCTTCCATGGCTCCATCATTTCTGGCTTCAGCTTTTGCCGCCGGTCCGGCCCTGCTTATCCTGCTGGCCTTTGCGGTCAAGGTTTTTGCCAAGTGGGATCCGGGCAGGGAAGCTATTCAGTCTCTGGCCAAGATCGTTACCTATGCTCTGGCCGCCTATCTGTTTCTCATCGGGTGTAAGATTTTCACCGCCGGATACAGCATGGTCCCGGACAAGCTTGCTCATTGGCAATACTTGTATTTCGGGCTGGAAGGGCACACCATGCTGGCCACTTTCATGTGGGTGTCCACAGCCGCCGGAGTAACAGCCCTGCTTATCCTGCTGTTTCCAAAAAACAGGCAGTCGGACAATATACTGGCTTTTGCCTGCGTTTTGGTGCTCATCTGCACCTGGATCGAAAAGGGCCTGGGACTGATTACCACCGGTTTCGTTCCAACTCCCATGAAGGAGGTTCTGACCTACGCTCCCACTGGACCTGAGATCTTGATCACCCTGGGAATATACGGCATTGGATTTCTGATCATTACTGTTCTATGGAAGGTGGGGATCGATGTCCGCAAGGAGATAGAGGCCTGAAAAGCCCGTTGTATCTGCTGAAACAGTCTGACGAAATGGTAATGAGCCGGGCCTGCCCGGCTCATTACCATTTGTTTTTTTTATTCCGAAACTCGCTGCCTTCACCGGGGTAGATCATTCTGTCCTCTTCAGGAGTAGGCTGGACAACCCCGGGCCATGCCTCAGGCCTGGGATCGGGTCCGGAAAAGGCTTCCAATGCGGGCTGAATGTCGAGCATGCGGGGATTCCGGCGAAGATTCATCTCCGGGTTGGACCAGGAAAATTCAATGGGGATATTGTTGGGATCAAAGGAGTATAAAGAATTGATAAACCCGTGGTCCAGAATTTCGGAAATCCATATCTGAGCGGCATTGAACCGGTCATATATCTCCCAGAGGTCTTCCATGGCTTCCACTTCCAGGGCCAGGTGATCAAAGGCGAAAGGACCACGGACAGGGACTCCGTGGTCTTTTTCAAGCAGGGGTTCAGTCCGGTTCCATTCAAAAAAAAGAAGCATATTGTCCGGTCCCAGCTCAAAAAAATACTGTCTGTAGCCGGGTCTGCCCAGACCGGCAATGAGCCTGAGACCCACCAGATCGCGCCAGAAACGGATGGTCATATCCATATCCCCGGTGGCCAGGGCCAGGTGATTTATACCTTTATAGCGCATGACACAACTCCTTGCAAAATAGGAATCTAAAATCGGGCTTGACATTGATTTGCAATTTTGACTAACTCCCATCTTGATTTGTTTCAAGGGGCGGGTTGATCCCTCTTTAAAACTAATTAAATCGGAGGTTTATTATGGCTTGGTTGGTAACGGTAGATGTGGACAAGTGCACCGGCGATGGTGAATGCGTAGACGTATGTCCCGTAGAAGTGTTTGAACTCAATGAGGGCAAGGCAGATCCGGTAAACATGGAAGAATGCCTGGGCTGTGAATCCTGTGTAGAGGTCTGTGAGGAAGGCGCCATTACAGTTGTCGAGCAGTAGCCGGGGCATTGGTTCGGGCAATAGGGGGAGGGCTTTGGTCCTCCCTTTTTTTTGGTTTAATATCGCCTGCCCGGCAGGGAAAAAAATTTGCCCCTGATTATCGGTTGTACATGAAGGCAAAAAATATTATGTATATTTTTGATTTAGATACAAGATTAACGGAGGGACAGATGAATTCTGATATGGACATGAGTCCATACTTTGCAAGGCTCGAGGAGCTGATGCATGGTGTAGACAAGATTTTCCAAAAGATGAGTAATGACTACTCTGCAGAGGTCCAGTGTGATCAGGGCTGCACGGACTGTTGTTATGCTCTTTTCGATCTGAGCCTGGTGGAGGCCCTGTATCTCAACAAGAAGTTCAGCGGCCTTGATCAGGATACCAGGAACATGATCCTGATTCAAGCCGACAAGGCGGACCGTAAAATACACAAGATTAAGAAACAGTTGATCAAGGCCCACAGGGCAGGGTCGTCGGAAACCGAAGTTCTCAGGATGGCCGGCGGGGAACAGGTTCAATGCCCCTTGCTGGTGCAGGAGAAATGCGTGCTTTATGCTTCCAGGCCAATGACCTGCCGTATTTACGGGTTGCCCATGAAGGTGGGGGAGACGTCGGTAACCTGCTCCCTGTCCAGGTTTGAGCCCGGAATTGAATATCCCACAGTGGACATGCAAAGGCTGCAGGACCAGTTGCTCCATCTGAGCCGGGATCTGGTCCGGGGTATAGGCAGCAGTTATGCTGACCTGCATATGATGCTGGTTCCGGTATCCATGGCCCTGCTCACCGAATATGATCACAACTACCTGGGAATCAAAATAAGGGAAGAGCACCCGGAACCAGAGACCTCAAAAAAGGAGGGTCCAACCAGGGAATGGGTTCTGGGATCAAAGGAGTAAGCCGGTTATGAGCATGGAAGATTCTAGAGAAAAGCATCGTCAGAAAATGGCCATTTATGAAGCTATGGGTCCCAGGCGGAGAAAGTTTATCGACCGCATCGGTTTCGAGAAATGGGATCCTTTTCAGGAACCCAACAACCCCAGCGAGATCCGCAGGGATGGAACCCAGAGGACCAGCAAGGAGCTCATGAGACAATTTTTTTATGAGCGCCCCCCCAGGGACTACAGCAATGCATACGGCCGGGGAGTCCTGGAGATGTGCATGGGGATCATCAACTGCGAGGACAGGTACAGGGCCATGTATGAATTTTCCCTGTGGTCCCGTGAGCTGTTGCAGAGGGAAAACAAGGAATTTAAAGAACAGCGGTAGGATACCGGGTTAAAGGTTCACAGGCTGCATAATAAAAAGGGGTTCCTGGGCGTTTGCTGTGGATTTATATTATGGCATTGTTCCATTGATCCAGCATCCGGCCTTACATGAACCTGAAAAATTAAAATCAGGTTAAAACCTGATGGTTATGATCTTAGGAGTACAGCATGACCGCACAGTTCACTGAGGAAAAGATACAGGAAATGAAGTCCAGGCTGGCCGCCAATCCTGATTGCTCCGTGACCAGGTACAACCTGGGAGTGCACTACCTGGCTTTAAAGGACTTTGAAACAGCCAAGAGATATTTCCAGGAGGCCATACGAAATTCGCCTGACCTGGCCGAGGCTTATGTTCAGCTTGGGGGGATAGCCATGCACGAGGGGGATCTGGACGGATGCTTCAGCTACAATGAAATGGCCAGCAAGGTCAGGCCCCGTTTTGCAGTCCCTCACGGCAACATGGGCTTTGTGCATCTGCAGCGGGGTGATGTGGATAATGCCATTGCTTCCCTGAAGCGGGCTGTATCCCTCGATCCCAAGTTTGTCCAGGCTCACGCCACTCTGGGCAGCGCCTACCTGATGCAAAGCGATATCGACGGCTGCATTGCCCAGAGCCAAAAGGCAGTTGATCTGGAGCCCAACTTCGGTCCGGCCTATAATAACATGGGACTTGCTTACCTGGAAATGAAGGAGCTCAACAAAGCCAGGGAGTGCTTTGAAAAAGCCAGAAATACGGGGTATGACGTAGCTCCGGAGATATGGCAGGAGCTGGAAAAAGTCCAGACTGATCAGGATGGATAATACTGGTTCCTCGAGGCAACGTGTGGATTTTACACGCAGTTAAAAATAAAGAGCCGGAAAGACGCAATGCAATGCCATAATAATAACTCCACAGCAAACTTTGAAGAGCCTCATTTTTCTGCAAACTTGGAGGGAGCTTAATTTTGCTGCTCAGTGGTTGTATTTAAGGGAAATTGATATTGACAACAGACCGTCTTTGTGGGTAAAAGCTTCATATTTAGATCCTAAAACAGCAAATCCAGCGGGTTAACCGTCACCGTACCGGCTAATGAGGTGGGGCGGTTTTTATAAACAGGGTAGTAAACATAATCTAAGGAGGATTTGCAATGCCTAAACATGAAACCCCTTTGCTGGATCAACTCGAAACCGGCCCCTGGCCGAGCTTCGTGTCTGATCTCAAAAGGCAGGCAGCGTCCAGAGCTCAAAAGCAGAACGAGATTCAGTACCAGATCCCTGTGGATGTGGTGGAAGACCTGCTGGGTCTTTTGGAGCTTTCTTACGTTGAAAAGGAAGTTCACTGGAAACACGGCGGCATTGTCGGCGTCTTCGGCTACGGGGGCGGAGTCATCGGACGCTACTGCGACCAGCCGGCAAAGTTTCCCGGGGTTGCGCATTTTCATACCGTGCGCGTCAACCAGCCCGCCGGGAAGTATTACAAAACCGATTTTCTGCGCCAGCTTGCAGACCTTTGGGATTTCCGGGGCAGCGGCGTGACCAACATGCACGGTTCTACAGGAGATATCATTCTGCTGGGAACCACTACGCCCCAGCTTGAGGAAATCTTTTTTGAACTGACCCATAAAATGAACCAGGATCTGGGCGGTTCAGGCTCCAACCTGCGCACTCCTGAGGCCTGTCTGGGCGAGTCCCGCTGCGAATGGTCCTGCTATGACACCCAGGAGCTGTGCTACCAGTTGACCATGGAGTACCAGGACGAGCTGCACAGGCCTGCCTTCCCCTACAAGTTCAAGTTCAAGTTCGACGGCTGCCCCAATGGCTGTGTGGCCTCCATAGCCCGGGCAGACCTGTCTTTTATCGGCACCTGGCGCGACGACATCCGCATCGACCAGGAAGCGGTGGCCGGATACGTGGGCGGCGAGCTCAATCCCAACGGCGGAGCTCACGCAGGTAAGGACTGGGGTCCTTTTGATATCCAGAAGGAAGTCATTGACCTTTGTCCCACCAAGTGCATGTGGATGGAAGGCGGCAAGCTCAAAATCAACGACCGGGAATGCACCCGCTGCATGCATTGTCTCAACGTCATGCCCAGGGCCCTGCGCATAGGCAATGATCGCGGCCTGAGCATCCTGGCCGGGGCCAAGGCCCCCATCCTGGATGGCGCCCAGATGAGTTCACTGCTGGTTCCCTTTATGAAGGTGGAAGATCCTTATGACAATATCAAGGAAATAATCGAAAACATCTGGGATTGGTGGATGGAAGAAGGCAAGAACCGCGAGCGGCTGGGTGAAACCATGAAGCGCCAGGGTTTCCAGAAACTGCTGGAAGTCACGGGCATTCCCGCAGATCCCAGGCATGTTGAACATCCCAGGTTCACCCCGTACATATTCTGGAAGGAAGAGGAAGTGCCCGGCGGTTTTGAGCGCGACATCGCTGATTACAGAACACGGCATCCGAAATAAGGAGGTAAAAAAATGGCTTTTATTTCATCCGGATACAATCCCGATAAACCCATGGAAAACCGAATCACAGATATCGGTCCCAGGCATTATTCGGAGTTTTTGCCTCCGGTCATCAAAAACAACAAGGGCAAGTGGCTCTGGCACGAGATCATTGAACCAGGTGTACTGATGCACAAGGCCGAGAGCGGGGACGAAGTCTATTCCGTGCGTGTCGGCACTGCGCGGATCATGGGCGTGGAGACCCTGCGCGAAGTCCTGGACATCGCGGACAAGCACTGTGACGGGTACGTGCGCTGGACCACCAGGAACAACATCGAGTTCATGGTGGACAGCAAGGACAAGGTCCAGCCTTTGAAAGATGATCTGCTGAGCCGCAAGTTTGATGGGGGAAGCTACAAGTTCCCCATTGGTGGCACTGGCGCTGGACTGACCAATATAGTACACACCCAGGGCTGGATCCACTGTCATACTCCGGCCTCGGACGCTTCAGGTACGGTGAAGGTGGTCATGGACGAGCTGTTCGAGGAGTTCGGGCAGATGCGCATGCCGGCCCAGCTCAGGATCTCCATGGCCTGCTGCCTGAATATGTGCGGAGCCGTGCACTGCTCGGATATCGCCATCCTGGGCTATCACCGCAAGCCCCCTGCAATCGATCATGAAGAACTGGACAATCTGTGCGAGATCCCTCTGGCTGTTGCCTCCTGCCCCACTGCTGCCATCCGTCCTACAAAGACGACCATTACCGACAGAAAGACAGGCGAGGAAAAATCGGTCAAGACCGTGGCCATCAAGAACGAGCGCTGCATGTTCTGCGGCAACTGCTACACCATGTGCCCGGCCCTGCCTCTTACCGACGCCGAGGGCGACGGACTGGTGATCATGGCCGGCGGCAAGGTATCCAACCGCATCGACGCGCCCAAGTTCTCCAAGGTGGTAGTGGCTTTCCTACCCAACGAGACCCCGCGCTGGCCTTCACTGGCCAAGTGCATGCGCCAGATGGTGGACGCCTATGTCAAGGGAGCCAGAAAGTACGAGCGTTTCGGACACTGGGCGGAACGCATCGGCTGGGAGCGCTTCTTTGAAGTCACCGGGCTGGAATTCACCCATCACCTTATCGATGACTTCCGTGATCCGGCCTACTTTACCTGGAGACAGACCACCAACTTCAAGTTCTAGAAACAGTATACCAAAGATTCAGGCGCCGCCCTCAGGGGCGGCGTCCTCAACATGAGGAGGCGAAATGGAAAAAGAGGCTGCAAAACAGGAAATACTCAACTATCTCGAGTCCAAGGCCGGATCCAAGACCAAGTTCTACTTCAACGACTTTACCAAGCTTTTACCGGACATGAAGGCCAGGGACGTGAAAAAAGCCTTGAGCGAACTGGTCCAGCAAGAAAAAATGATGTACTGGTCCAGCGGCAGTACCACTTTGTACGGCTTGAAAGGCGCCGGCAAGAAAGAAGAAGATTGATAAGTCGATTTGAGATCATGACCAGGTGAAGACCCGCTCTTTGATCCAAGTTCATTTTCCCAGAATAACCATAGCCGGCCTCAGAGGAGGCTCCGGCAAACCCATACTCAGCCTGGCCCTGTGCTGGCTCTTTTCGCGGCAGGGTTTAAAAGTCAAAGCATACAAGAAGGGCCCAGATTACATCGACGCAAAATGGCTGTCTTTAGCTTCGGGCTATCATGCGTCCAATCTGGACCCTTTTCTCTTCTCATCCTCCCAGATTCAATCTCTGTTCCGGTCCAGGGCCGACTTTTTCGACCTGGCCATCATTGAAGGCAACCGCGGCCTTTTTGACGGCAAGGATACCCGCGGATCATGCTCCACGGCGGAACTGGCCAGAATACTTGATTCTCCGGTATTGCTGGTGCTGGACTGCACCAAGGTCACCAGGACTATGGCAGCTATAGTGCTTGGGTGCACCATGTTCGAAGAGGACCTGAACCTGGCCGGCGTGATCCTGAACCAGATTGCCGGCGCCAGGCACAGGGATATCGCCCGCCGCAGCATTGAAAAATATACCCATGTCCCGGTGCTTGGAGCCTTGCCCAAGTTGGGGGACAATCCCATTCCTGAAAGACATATGGGCCTTATCTCCCATGAAGAGTATACGGGCCGGGAAGAAATGTTCAAAAGCATCGGCCAGGTCGTCTCAGACAACGTGGATGTGGACAGGGTGCTTGAGCTGGCCTGCCAGGCTCCTGCTTGGAGGACGCCGCCAATGTCCGGCAGGCAGGTCACGCCCGGAATGAATCCTCCCAGGGCGGTCATCGGAGTGGTCAGGGACAAGGCCTTCTGGTTTTACTACCAGGAAAACCTGGAGGCCCTGCAGGATCAGGGCGCAGGGATTGTTGAGCTGAGCCTCGTGTCCCGGGCGGATTGGCCGGAAATTCACGGACTATACCTGGGCGGGGGTTTTCCGGAGACTGTGGCACAAGAACTGGCCGGCAATGATATAGCCAAAAGCAGGATCAGGGATCTGGCAAGAAAAGGCCTGCCCATCTATGCCGAATGCGGGGGGTTCATGTACCTGGCTGAAAGCCTGGAGTTTCAGGGACAAAATTTTCCCATGGCCGGAGTTTTCCCCGTGCAGACCAAAGTTTTCAAAAAGCCTCAGGGTCACGGCTATATCCGGGCAGGCATCATCTCCCCCAATCCATTCTATGCCCTTGGGGAAAAAATCGTGGGCCACGAATTCCATTACTCCAGGTGTTTGTCCCTGGACGCAGAAGCCAGGTTCTGCATGCGGCTGGACCGGGGAACAGGCATGAAGGGCTGCCTGGACGGACTGCTGTATAAAAACGTGCTGGCTGGATATGCCCACGTACATGCCCTGAGCGCTGCAAACTGGGCGGCCAATTTTGTCCGGGCCGCAGAGATATACAGGGAGTTTGTCCGGAATAATTCAGGCCCCTGTCCTGATATCACCTGCGGGTAAAGTCAGCTTCTGCGGGGATTGCATGCCAGAAAGGGACAGAAGGCCCTGGCCTGGGCTGTAAGCCTGGCCTGTTCATCGTAAAGCACCAGGGGTGGGGGAATGACCAGCTCCGGTCCGGCCTGCTTGCAGACCTCCACCAGGACCAGCCGTGCAGGCTTGCCTGGGCGGCCGTAAACCAGCCGGATCTTTTTGGGCCGTAAAAGTTTGCTGCTTAACCCTGCAAGCACTTCATCCAGCCTGGATGCCGCATACACAATCCCGGCCCTGCCTCTGTTTTTAAGCGAGAATGCTGCAGCCCTGAAAAAATCGTGCAGCTGTTCTGCAGGGATGAAAGTGGCTGCCTGCCTGTCCGGGTCATCAGATGTCCTTCCCGAGCCAGGGCGGCGGTAGGGCGGATTCATGAGCACCAGGTCAAAGCTTTCAGCCTTCAAAGTCTGACTGTTGAGCCTGGAGACATCCATGTGCAGGAAACCGCTCTCATGCTCCAGTCCCAGCTTGGAGCTGTTCTTCCTGGCGCACTCCACCATTTCAGGGTCATTGTCCATGCCTGTGAGATGCAGGTCCTTACCGGGATTGGCCAGCAGCAGGCCAAAGCCTGCGACCCCGCATCCGCAGCCAAGATCAAGCACCCTGTCCTGTTTCTTGGGAGTCATGAAGACGGACAATAAAAGAGAGTCCGCTGCAAAGCGAAAACCCCTTTCCGGCTGGAAGAGTCCTCTGGGGAATTGGATTGTGGATACAGTGTTCATTCAGGCTTCGGGCTTTTCAGGGCTTGACTGCAGAAAGTCTGTACATGAATATATCAGCGGAAAATAAGCGGGCCATCCCTTTATTACTGATTACCGGCAACTGGTTCCTGATCTCCGGGCGCGCAAAAACTCATATTTGCAGGCGCACCACACAGATCAAAGGCCTGTATGGCTCTGTGCAGTTCTGCAGTGTGGCCGGGCAGATTCCGCCTGATCAGCTGTAACTCTTCTTCCTGCAGGTATTCTCCGAGAATAGCGCTTAAGCCCCTGCCCAGTTCCTCCCGGTCGAAGGTTTTCACCAGGGCCAGAAAGTCCTGGGGTGCAACTGCCTGGTGACCCAGTTTTTCTTTGGCCCCAAGGCCGTCAAAAAAGCCTTTCAGGGTAGCCTTGAGACATACATCACCGGCCCATACTGCTTCTTTGACACCGTCCAGCCTGTCCAGGCGCATTCTTATGGTTGTATTCAAAAAAAAGTGAAACAGTCCTTTAAGAGAATAGATTAAGTTTTTCTCCTCCAGGCATACCCTGGTCCCGTACCCCCTGACGGTGGTCAGCTTGACATCTATTCCTCCCCGGCTCCCGGCCTCGTCCCGGGCTCTGGCCACAAAGTCGCCCGCGCCGTGATGCCAGGGATATATCTGTCTGGCGTTTTCAAAATCATAATACAGGGTCAGTATTCTGGATATGTGGGTGTAGATTTGAAAGCTCTGCTCGGATGAAAGCAGGCGGCATCCCTTCTCAAAATCCCAGAGCTGCACATTCTGTCCGCCCTTTTCATCTCTGGAAATGTGAAACTCATGGTATCCCTGGAACCAGTCCTCCAGGAGAAACAGCATGGACGCTTTTTCGCCCCAGATGTATGTTTCAGGTATGTAGGGCAGGGAGAACGTTTTATTCAAATGCTCAAGCACCGAGATTTCCTGTCTCAATTTTTTTCTGCCTTCTTCACAGACAGCCACATTCAGGCACAGTTTCACCCGGTCACTGGCAAGCATTATTTCAATACTTGCAGGATGATACAAAGGCCCGTGTTTTTCAGAACGGACAACGATCTGGAGGACCTCCCGGGGATGTATTTTTCTGTTTAATTTTTTGGCTGCTGCACAGAGAAGGGGGCCCAGATCATCCTGGAGGATAAACTCTTTTATGGAATAAAAATAGGTCCGATAGGGAGTCTTTGCCGGATCTCCCTCCAGGGGCAGATGCCATCTTTCTTTATCTACAGGCAGATCCCCCATGGGCGAAGAAACGAGGAACCTGACATCAGGCATGTGCGGCTTGGTCATGACTACAAATAGATTATCCTGAAGCTGCTGTTTTGGGATTGAATCCGGATTAAAACATCAGTCAGCCTTAAACGTTACAAGCATAGGAAACCATGTTGGACTAACTATTAGTCAATGGAATGAATAATTACAGAAAGATTATGCAATCTCAGGCTGTAAAGCTTATCTGTCCCAGAGATGAAAGAGCATCCCGGTGGGCAGCTTGGGATAGAAAAAGGTGGATTTTCTGGGCATGACCTGGCCTGCCTCACAAGCCTGCTGCATGATGGACATGGGAACTGACTTGAGGAAAAAGGCAGCCTGAAGTTCGCCCCTCTGAACTTTTTCCTGGGTCTGGTCCTGATCGTGGGCATAATGCAGATACCTGCCCGAAGCCAGCTCTGCATCGCTTAAGCCCATTACCCGGCGAAGCAGATATTTGTCCAGGATATAGGCCCCGATCTGCTCAAAGATGTCTTTGGGGGCGGAGCGGGGGACAAGGAGGTAACATCCTGTCTGAAGACAGAGAATCATGGATTCGGTGCGCTGGACATCACCGGGAAATTCAGGACTGTCCAGGAAAGTGATTTCAAAGAACTCCCCGGCCCTGTCCAGGATTTGGTCCCAGTCAAAACGCTTTTCCAGGGAAACAGTGCGGTGATAGGGAAAGATCTCCAGGCCCGGTGAGGACATGTTGCTCAGATAAATAAATATATACTCCCAGGGAGCCTGTTTCTGTGCGGAAGCCCTGGACTGCATGAAGTGCAGAGCTGTCTCGTAGCGGTGGTGACCGTCTGCAATGAATATTTTTTTATGCTGCATCAGTTCCTGTATTCGGGGATTTTCTTTTTCAGGCACCGCCCACAGCCGGTTATGCACATGATCTTCCTGGTAAAAGCTGATCAATGGCGCATTATCCAGGCAGCTGTTCCCAATTTCCTCCAAAACCTGTTCCGGGTCGTCATAAACACCGAAAATGGGGCTCAGCTGCCCCTGGGTGGCCTGCATAAGCTTCAGGCGGTCCTCCTTGGCCTTGGGGTAGGTTTCTTCGTGGGGAAACACGCTGCTGCCGAAGGGTTCGAGCCTGAGTCCGCCGATCACGCCCCAGCGGGTCCTGGTTTTGTGCTGCATGGTGTACTGGGTGGCCAGTATATAAAACCCGGCGCGCTCATCCTGGACCAGCACACTTTGTGCAAGCCAATCCTGTAGAAGCTCTTGGGCACGGTCGTAGGAGGACGGGGAGTCAATATGCACAACGTTGTACTTATTTCTGGCCAGTACCTGCACATCCTCACGGGACAGGACATCATAGGGAGGAGAGATGACCTTTTCCGGATCAATGTCCTTGCGTGACCAGTTGTAGCTGTAGAATCTCAGGGGAGTGAATTCAGGCATATTTTCGTTTCATTTTCAGGTTTAAGTTCCCGGGGCATGTAATGTTTTTAAAACAAGGATCAATTCATGGACAGGCGTTTTTGGAGATGGGGTAATATCTGAATGGCCTGGCAGTTGTTTCTATCTGTCCTCTGTTTTCTCTTCTCTTCTGTCTTTTTTCCAGGCGGTGAGAATGATCTTGGCATCCGGGATGTTAATAATTGTGGCCAGAATAAAGTACAAAGCGGCCCACACAGGAATCAAAGCCACAGCCATCCATGAGGATACACTTACAGATTTCAGGACCAAAAGTAAAGAACAACTTAAAAGGGCCATCTTGACCAGACTGACCTTGGAGGTCAGCCAGGGCCCGGTTTTGAGCTTAAGAGCCATTCCAAGCAGCAGTACATTGACCCAGGAGGAAATACTTGCAGCCAGAGCCAGACCGAAGTGGGCCAGGTACTGCATTAATACCAGTCCCAGGATGATGTTCAGCACCAGGCTGACCACGGCAATCTTAACCGGAGTAACCGTGTCCTCCAGGGCGTAAAATGCGGAGATAAGCGGCCTGACGCAGGAAAAGGCAGGAAGGCCCACAGCAAACCCCACCAAAGCCAGGGCAGTGGCCTCCACTGCGTAGTCTGTAAAGGCCCCCCTGCCGAAAATGACATCAATAAGGGGAAAGCTGAGGCCTATGAGCCCGGCAGTGGAAGGCAAAGCAATAAACAGGGTCAGGCTCAGGGAGGAGTTGAGGGTCCGCTTGAATCCGGACAGATCATTCTCCCAGGCCAGAGCGGACAAAGAGGGCAGGGCAGCGGTACTGATGGCTACGGCAAACACCCCGAGGGGGAACTGGACCAGTCGGTCTGCGTAGTACAGATAGGCAATGGAGCCTGAAGCCAGGAAAGAGGCCAGGATTGTTCCTGCCAGGATATTCAGCTGGTATACTGCCGCTCCGAAAACTGTGGGCAGCATGAGCTTTCCTATGCGTCTGACTCCCGGGTCGTTCAGGGAAAAGCCTCCCAGCCAGTTAAAACCGGATTTTTTCAGGAATGGATACTGAAATGCCCATTGAATCAGCCCCGAGGCCAGAACACCCATGGACAGAGCTATTGCTACGCTGGTTCCGCTCAAATATCCCGCCAGGGCAAAAACAATCAGGACAATGTTCATGAGCCCCGGTGCCAGGGCCGGAGCCAGGAAATGGTTCATGGAGTTGAGAATGCCCATGCACAGGGCCACCGAGGATATGAACAGGATATAGGGAAAGCAGATGCGCACCAGGTTTACAGTGGCCTGGAAAATCTGGGGGTCGTCCCTGAAGCCCGGGGCCACAAGCATGGTCAGGGGGGCGGCAAAAATCAAAGCCAAAAAAGTCAGGGCCCCCAGGATGATGAGCAGCCAGACCTGCACTGAGCGGGCCAGGGCAAAAGCAGCCTCGTGTCCACGGGAATTTTTTGTTTTGGTGAAAACAGGAACAAAGGCCAGGGTCAGGGACCCTTCAGCAAAGAGCCGGCGCAGAAGGTTGGGGATCCTGAAGGCCACGAAAAAGGCGTCAGCCATGGGTCCGGCCCCCAGGGTGAAGGCGATGATCAGGTCCCGGACAAAGCCCAGCACTCTGCTGACCAGGGTGGCCCCGGCCACTACTGAAGCCTTGCGGGTCAGGGAGGCAAAAGTTGCGTGTTTCGTTTTTAGGGCAGTCAATGTCCGGAGTCCATGGGGGTTGATCAAAGTTGAGGGTTCCGGGCGCCTTCAGGCATGGGATGATAGTTTTTAAGCCCTCCAGTGGCAAGATCAAACTGGGGCTGTACTCAGGGAAAAGACAGGTCGAATAAAGGTCGGGCAAACCTTGCTCTTTGGGCGGCAAAGAGATATTAGATCTATCCATCCATAAGGGAGGCTTGTTCATCAGTTATGAGCAGAGTGTATGACGTGCTGATAATCGGTTGCGGACCTGCCGGGGCCACCGCCGGGACCCTGCTGGCCAGGGAGGGCATGGATGTAATGATCCTGGACAAGAAGCCCTTTCCCAGATTCAAGCTTTGTGCAGGGATGCTCACCCGCAAGACCCTGGACATAGGCAACAGAATATGTCCGGGCCTGGAACTTAAGATGGAGCAGAAGGAGATCATCAGGCGCAGGACCACAAACTACTCCATCAGAAACAGCAAAAGATGTCTGTACGCCGGCCGATCCGGAGACTCTTTTGTTTTGGTGGACCGGGAAAGCTACGATCTGCTTTGGCGGGACACAGCGATTGAGTCCGGGGCCGGGATAGGCCTGGAAAGGGTTGTGCAGGTGGATGTATCTGGATCCAGAGTCATTGGAGGTTCAGGCAGGGTATACCGGGCCAGGTATATTCTGGGGGCGGATGGAGGTTCCAGCCGGGCGCGCAAAGCTCTGGCCCGGGAAAAAGTGGTCAATCCTCCCTGGTCAAAAGGAGCCGCCCTGGCCCTGGAAGCATATGTTCCCAGGGATAAAGGGCAGTTCCCGGACTATCCTGAGCTCATTGTTGGAGTGGTTCCCGACGGCTATGCCTGGTCGTTTCCGGGCAGATCCAGACAGAGGTTGGGGATCTGTTCGGCCAGAATCCTTGACGGCAAGGCCTTGAAGCAGATTCTGGAAAACCTGTGGGCAGGTCAGAACCTGTTCCGGAATAAAGGGGTGCAGATCCAGGGACATGTCCTTCCATACGGGGATTACGAAAAAAAACCCGGGTTTCAGAATATTTTGCTTCTGGGGGATGCAGCCGGTCTGGCCGAGCCCCTGCTGGGAGAGGGAATCTATTATGCCCATGCCAGCGGTGAAATTGCAGCCAAGGCAGTTCTGGGCTGTAAATTCAGGACAGCCCGCACTGCGGACGTCTATGCCCGGCAGCTTGCGGGGATCATCCGGGAGATGCGGGCCAGGTGGCTTCTGCGCAAGATGGGACTTGGCTGCCTGCCCCTGATGGAGTCAAGACTTCTGAGCCCGTTTTTGCCCATTTTTTTCCCCCGTCTTGAGGCAAGGATCCAGAGCAGTTAGTAACACTTATTCCTGAGACCCTGTCTCAAAAAACAATAATCTTAGACAGGATTAACAGGATTTGCAGGATAAGCCTTTTGGTCCGCCTTCCGAAGGGAACAAAAATGCTTCTCTCTTAATCCGGCCCTTAATCCTGTCAAAAAGCTCCTTTCTCTATCGGGTTTGGGGGCAAAGCCCGCTTTAGCCTGAACCACCAGAGTTTTTAAGGATCACATACCCGAAAAAGGGCGGTTAAAATGCAGGTTGTATTCTGCGGCGTGGGCGAGGCCTTTGATGAAACCCTGCCTAACACCAGCATTCTTCTCCGGGACAGAAACCGGAGATCGTGCAGGAGAATTCTTCTGGACTGCGGTTTTACAGCAGCCCCGGCCTACTGGCTGAATGAGCCGGAGCCTTTGGAGCTTGACGCTGTCTGGATTTCTCACCTGCATGGAGATCACTTCCTGGGCCTGCCCCAGATGTTCATCCGTTTCAGCGAACACGGCCGGACCAGGCCCCTGCAGGTGTGCGGCCCGGTGGACACGAAAGAAAAGGTCAGTCAGGTTATGGAGCTGGCCTATCCAGGCAAATGGTCCAGGCTGGGCTTTGAGGTCCTGTTCAGGGAGGTCCTGCCCGGGGAAGACTTTGAACTGGCCGGGAGTAAAGCCCTGGCTTTGCCTGTGGAACATCCGGTTCCCGCTCTGGGCCTCCTTTTCAGGAGCAGTTCCGGAACACTTTTCTATTCAGGAGACGGCCGGGTAAGGCCTGAACACGGCTCCCTGCTGGCCGGCTGCCATCTGGGCATCTTCGAGGCCTTCAGGGTGGAAATGACAACCCCCGGCCACAGCAGTGCCAGGCAGGTGTTGGAGCTGGCCCGGTCAGTGGAAATAAAAAAGGTGGCCCTGGTGCACATGCAGCGCAGGGAGCGGCAGGACCAGGCCGACATGATCCCCTCGTACATGGAAAAGTACGGAGTAAACGGTTTTCTGCCCGGTCCGGGCCACAGCCTGGAGCTGCAGTAGAAAAGCCGGATCAGGGGCTGGTTCCTGATCCGGCTTGACTTAATAATTCTGGCAGGGAAGCCGGGCTAGTACATTCCGCCCATGCCTCCCATTCCGCCCATGCCTCCCATTCCTCCGGGAGCACCGCCTTCCTTCTTGTCTTCAGGCTTTTCAGCGATGGCCGCTTCAGTGGTCATGAGCAGAGAGGCCACTGAAGAAGCATTCTGCAGGGCGATCCTGGTCACCTTCTTGGGATCGATGACTCCTGCGGCGATCAGGTCTTCGTATTCGCCGGTGGCGGCGTTGAAGCCGAAGCCATCCTTGCCTTCCTTGACCTTCTCGATGATCAGAGCGCCTTCGAATCCGGCGTTGAGGCAGATCTGGCGCAGAGGCTCAACCATGGCCTTGCGCACGATCTCCACTCCCGAGGCCTCGTCGTCGTCGTCCGCTGCCTTGACATTGTCCAGAGCGGGCAGGGCCCGGATATAGGCCACTCCGCCGCCGGGAACGATACCTTCTTCCACTGCGGCCCTGGTGGCGTTGAGGGCGTCTTCCACCCTGGCCTTTTTCTCCTTCATCTCGGTCTCAGTGGCAGCGCCCACATTGATCACGGCAACTCCGCCCACGATCTTGGCCAGGCGCTCCTGCAGCTTTTCCCGGTCATAATCGGAAGTGGTCTCATCGATTTCAGCCCTGAGCTGCTTTACCCTGGCCTTGATGTCTTCGGCCTTGCCGGCGCCGTCCACAATAGTGGTGTTTTCCTTGTCAATGACCACGCGCTTGGCACTGCCCAGGTCGTTGACTGTTGCGTTTTCCAGCTTGATGCCCAGGTCTTCGGAGATAACCTGTCCGCCGGTGAGTATGGCGATATCCTGGAGCATGGCCTTGCGCCGTTCGCCAAAACCTGGGGCCTTGACTGCCGAGACCTGGAGGGTGCCGCGCAGCTTGTTCACAACCAGTGTGGCCAGGGCTTCGCCTTCAATGTCTTCAGCGATGATCACCAGAGGCTTGCTCATCTTGGCCACCTGTTCCAGGACAGGGAGCAGGTCTTTCATGGCCGAGATCTTTTTCTCGCAGATGAGGATCAGGGGGTCGTCCATTTCGCAGACCATTTTCTCGGCGTCAGTGACAAAGTAGGGGGAGAGGTAGCCGCGGTCGAACTGCATGCCCTCGACCACTTCCAGGGTGGTTTCCAGGCCCTTGGCTTCTTCAACAGTGATTACGCCTTCTTTCCCCACCTTGTTCATGGCTTCGGCAATGATATTGCCTATGGTCACGTCGCTGTTGGCGGAAATGGTGCCCACCTGGGCGATTTCCTTCTGGTCCCGGGTGGGCTTGGTGATTTTGTCCAGTTCGGCAACCACGGCATTCACAGCCTTTTCAACGCCGCGCTTGATGGCCATGGGATTGCGCCCGGCAGCCACCAGCTTGATGCCTTCATTGAAAATGGCCTGGGCCAGGACAGTGGCTGTAGTGGTTCCGTCTCCGGCTACATCGCTGGTCTTGGAAGCCACTTCCTTGACCATCTGGGCGCCCATGTTTTCAAATTTGTCGTCCAGCTCGATTTCTTTGGCCACGGTCACTCCGTCCTTGGTGATGGTGGGAGCGCCGAAGGATTTTTCAATGACCACGTTGCGGCCCTTGGGTCCCAGGGTCACCTTGACCGCCCTGGCCAGCTGGTCCATGCCTTTCTGAAGTCTTTCCCGCGCTTTTACATCGAATATAATCTGCTTGGCAGCCATATAATTTCCTCCTTAAAAAGTGGATTGTTATTTCAGTTACTCGATAATGGCCAGAATATCGTCTTCGCGCATCACCAGATGTTCCACGTCGTCAATCTTGACTTCAGTGCCCGCGTACTTATTAAACAGGACTTTGTCTCCGGGTTTTACGTTCATGGGAATGTTCTTGCCGTCGTCCGAGGTCTTGCCCGGCCCGGCAGCCACAACCTCGCCCCTGATGGGCTTTTCCTTGGCTGTGTCCGGAATAATGATGCCTCCCTTGGTCACTTCCTCTTCTTCAAGACGTTTGACCAGAACGCGGTCATGCAACGGCTTCAAGTTCATAATAGCTACCTCCATTAAATATTTTATTTTAGTTGGCTGAAAAACTTGGGAACATATAAATTAACTATTAGCACTCGTCAAGGGTGAGTGCTAATATTTTTTTCAATTTATTTCCCGTCTGTGATTGTCAGGAACAATCTGCTGGGAACTCTGGTGATTTTTTATCCTTTGACATCAGGGTCTTTTTGGGGCAGGCATCTTTT
>PUMA01000151.1 GCA_003551155.1 Desulfonatronospira sp. | reverse complement strand
ATACGTCGAAGAGCCAAAAAGTGGAGACATTACAGTCTGCGCTTGTTAAAAATTCGATTCTGGATTAATGTTATTATGATGAACAAGGTATCCATCTTCTTTTTTCTGCTCATGATCTGCTGCCTCCAGGCCGAGACCGTCCTGTCCCAAACCGGCCGGGAAGCCGGAGGTCAGTCATACAGAACCGAAATCAGAGGAGATATTAATACCCAGCTGCGCCAGGCCCTGATCCACATTTCTGATACCGTGGCCCTGGAAGATCGCCCTTTGATGAGCATGGCGCAGCTGCAGCGCAGGATCAGGGACGATATTTCGGAATTTCTCGGTGCCTTGAGATCTTTTGGCTACTACTCTCCCGACATTGTCCACCATATCCGGGAGGATGAGGATCCCATGCGGGTGGTCTTTGAAATCAATCCCGGCCCGGAATTCAAAATCAAAGAGGTGGAGCTGATAAACCTGGACCCGGATCAGGAGGTAAAGCTCCCTGATCCCCG
This sequence comes from Desulfonatronospira sp., assembly GCA_003551155.1. Taxonomy (GTDB): domain Bacteria; phylum Desulfobacterota; class Desulfovibrionia; order Desulfovibrionales; family Desulfonatronovibrionaceae; genus Desulfonatronospira. The sequence continues at coordinate 6,072 of PUMA01000151.1, read as the reverse complement.
GGAGTTGGGCCTTGTTCCGGGCCGGAGGATACGTTCCGCTGAGGTCCTGAATGCCCGCAGGGAACTTGACAGGTATCTGAGAACCGTTGGCTTTCCCTTCCCCAGAAGCGAGGTCCAGGAGGTGATTATTGACCATGCCGAGCACAGTGCTGCAGTTTACCTGGCTTTTGATCCCGGCCCCAGGGCCGTGTTCGGCAAAACGCAAGTCACCGGCCTGGACAGGGTTGATCATGAATTTGTCCTGGAAAAAATTCCCTGGGGTGAACATGATGAGTTTCAGTCCCATAAAATGGATGAGCTGCGCCGCAAGCTCACGGCCACCGGACTGTTTACCGTAGTTGAAATAAACCACGCCCGGAATCTGGAAAACGACCGATTGCCCATGGAAATCATGGTCCGGGAAAGAGCACCCAGAACATTAAGGGCCGGCCTGGGCTATCAGTCCGACATCGGACCTGAGTTGAGACTTGGCTGGAAACACAGAAACCTCTGGGGCAGGGGGGAGACCCTTGAAGCGGACCTGTCCCTGTCCGACGTGGAGCGGGCCCTGGAAACCGGCTACACCATTCCCAGCTTCATGCGCCCGGACCAGAAGCTTATCCTCAAGGCCGGCTACGTGGAAGAAGACAAGGATGCCTTCGAGGCCACCAGCCTGAAAACAGTTGCCATGCTGGAGCGCCAGCTCACAGAAGAGCTGTCCATAGGGGCCGGAGCAGGATACCGACTGGCCCGGGTGGAACAGCTGGATGAAAAAATAGACCTGGGATTGATCTTCTTTCCCGGAGACATGCTTTATGATTCCCGGGACGATTTCCTGAACCCCTCAAAAGGCCTGCGCTTCAATCTCAGGCTTATTCCCTTCGTGGACAGCATGGATCTGGACACCAGGTTTCTCAAGACCTTTGCCAGCCTGAACACCTACCTGGAACTCTGGCCGGACAAGCGGATTATCCTGGCCAACCGCGTGGCTTACGGAGCCATTGGAGCCGAATCCAAAGCCAAGGTCCCTCCTGATGAGCGCTTTTACGCTGGAGGAGGAGGCTCCATCAGGGGCTATGCCTATCAGAAAGTGGGTCCTCTGGAGAACGGCGACCCCATCGGCGGCCTGGCCCTGGCCGAGATCAACACGGAACTGCGGTTCAGAACCGCAGGCAGATCCGGGGTGGTTCTATTCCTGGACGGCGGACAGGTCTATGAATCTTCATATCCGGATTTATCCGAAAGCTTGTTGTGGGGTTGCGGAATAGGTTACCGTTATTATACTGATTTCGGGCCCATCAGGTTTGACGTTGCATTCCCCCTGGACCGCAGAAAAGGGATTGACGACAGGTTCCAGATATATATCAGTCTGGGACAGGCATTTTAGGAACCAGAAGTACACGGGCATCGAGCCTGATTAATCTACGCCAAAAGTTACAAAATGAAAAAATACATACTGCGTTTTTTCCTGATCGTCAGCCTGCTGGCTTTTTTTGTGCTGCTTCTGCTGGGAGCGGCTCTGGCCCTGATCCAGACCGAAGCCGGGCAGAGGTACCTGGAAAAAACCCTGAACAGGGTCCTGGTCTGGGAGGATGGCCGCATGGAGATCAGCGGACTGTCCGGACGCATCCCCTTTGATTTCCGGGTGGAGACTATCAGCATCCACGATTCCGAGGACATGTGGCTCGAGCTCAGGGAGACCAGGCTGCACTGGTCCCTGCGGGAACTTTTCCAGCGCGAGATCTATATCCATGAGCTGGGTGCCCGGGAACTGAACCTGGAACGACTGCCCCATACCCAGCCCAGGGAAAATGAAATGGACTTGCCCGGGGAGATATCCCTGGAATGGCCCCTCCCTCCCCTGAACGTGGAAAATCTTTACCTGGACCGGGCCTGGATCGGACATGATGTGCTGGGAGAGGAGGCCCTGTTCACCCTGCACGGTTCACTTCTGCTGCATCAGGAGGGCATCTCCAAGGCTTCTCTGGATATGCAGCGCCTGGACAAGACAGAGACCAGCCTTAGCCTGGCCCTGGAACTGGACCACTCCACGGAACATCTGGATGCTGATCTGCGATTTTTCGATTCCGCCACCCTTTACGCCTGGATTCCGGAGAACTCTCTGCCCCGGACCCTGGAGCTGACCCTGCAGGGCCGGGGTCCTGTAAAAAACTGGCCGGGCAGGCTTAAGCTGCAGGGCGAGGAAATTATCCAGGCGGAAACTGACATGGGTCTGCAAATCCTGGACAGGAAGGTGGAACTGCTCCTGCATGGAGTGGTAAGCATCAGCCCGGACCTGGCCCCGGATCCGCTGGACCACTATCTGAAAGATCCGGTGCAGCTTGATGCCCGGCTGGGCCTGGACGTGGACAGAAGCATTGTCACCCTGCACAGCATGAAACTCTTCACCCCAGAAACCGTCTTTGAGGGTCATGCGGAAATTGACCTGGAAGACATGTACATGCAGGGCTTTGCCGGGCTTGAGTTGCAGAATATTGCGCCGCTTATCCAGCCGGCCGGCCTGGTCTGCCATGATCCTGCCCGGCTGGATATCCGCTTCCAGGGACTATTAAACTCTCCTGAGGCTGATATTGATCTTTATCTGGGCAGGCTGTCCGGTCACGACCTGGCTGTGGACGAGGCAGAGATTAAAGCCCGCCTGGAGTACCCGGGCCCTGAAGAGGAAATTACCGCCCTGGTCAGGGGAAGCATGTCCGCCCGGGGACTTGATTATTCCCTGTATCCCCAGATTCCCGGCGAGGTCAGCCTTGACTTTGACGTCCATTATGCCCAGCCCAAAATCCTGGAGATCAACGCCTTGAATCTCAAGGCCCGGGACCTGGAAGCCGCTCTCAGCGGGAGCATGGACATGGAAACCATGTTTTTTGAATCGGATCTCAAGGCCCGGGTTCTGGACCTGGAAGATTTTATCCCTGAACCGGCCCGGAAGCACGGACCTGCAGGCGAGCTCAGCCTGCAGGCCATGGCCGAGGGCGACATCAGGGAAAAAAGATACAGCCTGCACGCTGTAATGGAAGGAAAAAACTGGACCCTGTCCGATCCCGTGCTGAAGGTATTGGCTGGCCCTGATCCCGGGCTCAGTGCCAGCCTGTCCCTGGAGCAGGATATGAGCCTGCACCTGGAGAGTCTGGAACTCAAGACCCGGGAACTGGAGCTGTCTGCCGCCGGGCTGGTGCATCTGGAACAGAAAACCCTGGACCTTAATGCAAATGCCGTTGTGCCCGGCCTGGAATCCCTGGGCAGAGCTCTGGAGCAGGATTTAAAGGGATCTTTGACCACCAGGGCCGCAGCCCGGGGAACCTGGGAAGACCTGGCCCTGTCTCTGCACGCGGATCTTTCAGGGTTCCAGCCTGGTCCGGATCTGCCTGAAATGAATATGCTGGCGGATGTGGAATCTGTTTTTACGCCTGAGCTCTTTTCAGGAAATTTGAAGGCACAATTGGCTGCCGGAAAGGATTCTCTGGATTTGTCCACGGATTTTGCCCTAAAGGACAAAAGGCTCGCTCTGGCCTACCTGCAGGCTTCAGGTTTTGAAACGGACCTGCAGGGACATCTGGACCTGGATCTGGAGACCCTGCTGATGCAGGGAGAAGCGAAACTGGCTGTGGACGATGTGAACTCCCTGGCACAACTGGCCGGACTTGAAGCCTACGGGCAGATGCAGGGCAGGATCTCCCTGGAAACTTTGGACCAGAAACAGGATATGAGTCTTGAGCTTGAGGGCCTGGATCTTATCCTTGATTCCCTGGCTGTGGCCGCTCTTGATCTTGAGGGCCGCATCAGGGATCTTTACGCTGACCAATATATTCAGGGTCAGGCTGACATTTTCGGAATGGAGGCGGGAGAGGCCTATTTCAGCTCCTGGCACACCAATGTCCAGGGCAGTTTCCAGGCCCTGGAAATGGCCACAGCTCTTTCCGGCCGGACCTGGCAGCCCCTGCAGCTGGACGCCCGGGCCGCCTACTCCCGCCCTGATGATGAACTGCACGAAATAATGCTTGCAAAACTGCAGGGCAGTTTTGCACATGAAGATTTCAGCCTGAAAAAACCCGCCAGGCTGAGCATACGCGGCGCTGAAGCATCCTTAAGCCCTGTTGAGATTGCTTTCGGACCGGGCGAATTGAGTGCGCGCGGCAATATAAGCCGGGAACATATCCAGTTCCAGATAAAAATGCAGGAGCTGCTTCTGGCCCAGATCCCCATACCCGCCCTGGAACACCTGGACGGCCGTCTCAGTGCTGAAGCCGACCTGGAAGGCCCTCTCAGTTCCCCCAGGGCCAGAGCCAAGGCAAGTCTCAGGGAGCTTAGACCGGCCCTGCCTGATCTGCAGGATATGCCCGGTCATGAGCTTGAAGCCCGGGCCGCCCTGGAGAACAGCGAACTTGCTCTGAACCTCTTTGTACTGCAAGAACAGGCGCGGCTCCTTGAACTGGACCTGGTCACCCCTGCGCACTTTGCCATGGATCCGGTGGCTTTTGAGCTCGAACACCCTGCCCCCCTGCAGGGTTCTTTAAAGTCAGCCCTGGATCTGGCCACGATTACTCCTTTTTTCCTGCCTCCTGATCAGAATCTCGCAGGCAGGCTGAACACGGAGCTGGATATTGCCGGAAGCATACAGAAGCCGGAGCTGAACGGAAGAGTGGTTCTCGAAGACGGCGTTTTTGAACACATTACCGCCGGTGTATACCTGAGCCGGATCAACGCCCTGATCAGAGCCAGTGAGGAGCAGATCCTGCTTGAAGAACTTAAAGCCACCGATGGCGAAGCAGGCACAATCCAGGGCAGCGGGAGAGTGGAACTGGATCTGGAAAACCAGGTGCCCTGGAGCCTTGATCTGGATATAAAGGATGCCAACCTGCTGCGCCACTCCCTGGCCGCGGTAAACATCTCTTCAGGCAGTCTCAGCCTTGCAGGCGATACAGGCGGGGCAGCTGTAGAGGGTAACCTGCTTTTCGGGCGTATCGAGGCCAGGCTTCCCAAACAGTCCCCTCCCGGAGTCGTACATCTGGATGTGACTGAAAAGAACAAGCCGGAAACTGATCTGCCTCCTCCTCCCAGGCAGCCCGATTTTTCGGTCTACCCGGTGGATCTGGACCTGGAACTGGATTTCCCGGCCAGGGTTTACGTAAGGGGCCGCGGACTGGATTCGGAATGGGGGGGAGGCCTGAATATTAAGGGCCCGGCCCACGAACCGCGGATCAGGGGGGAGCTGAACGTGGTCCGGGGAAGGCTGAACTTTCTGGACCGCAGATTTGATCTGGACCGGGATTCCTACATTTACTTGGACGGGACATTCCCCCCGGAGCCTTTGCTGGAACTGACCGCCCACTACCGGCACAAAAGAAAGAATATCTCCATCCGTGTCTTCGGGCCGGCCGTGCACCCGGAACTGGAGCTGAAATCTGACCCGCCCATGCATGAAGACGAGATCCTGGCCTGGATCCTTTTTGGAAGAGACATTTCCACCCTGACCCCCTTTCAGGCCATTACCCTGCTCAATGCCGCGCGCACCCTGGCCGCAGATGATCCCGGCCCTGATATACTGGGCCAGATGCGCTCCCTTATTGGAGTTGATGACATAGACATCACTCAGGATCCTGAAGAGGGTCACACCCAGTTCGGCCTAGGCAAATATGTGCACGAGCAGGTGTATATCCAGCTAAGAAAGGGAACCGCCCCTGGCACCGACCAGATGACAGTGGAAGTGGAGCTTACCCCCAGACTCTCTCTGGAAGGGAGCCTGGAGTCTGATGCCGAGGGCGGTGTGCTGCTTTTCTGGAAACGCGACTATTAATTCATGCACTTTCAAGGATTCTGTAAAGATTCAACTGCAAAAAGTCGAAACGCGGACATTAACCCGTATCTTAAAAACAGATAACTCTTTGATTTTTCCGTCATCCGTCATCCGTCCTCTGTCATCCGCGCCTGCAAAAAAAGACTTTTTGCAGGCGCATCTGTAAAAGCATAATTTCTTTTCTAACACAGGAGGAATCCATTTCCATGATCATTTCATCACATACTAAAATTGTTTTCGGTTATTATTATCAAAACTGATCAATTTTGTTAAATAGT
>PUMA01000084.1 GCA_003551155.1 Desulfonatronospira sp. | reverse complement strand
GTGGGGATTGGCGGACGGGTCTGCTTGAAGAGGCGGGATTGATCTTGATCTTCGGAGAACATGTTGACTAAATATGGCTACTTGACAGATCGGTCAACACAATCTATTAAGTCAAGCATGAGTGGAAAAAATCAAAAAAAATATCTTATTAATAATGTCCGCGATGTCCTGGCGGAACTTTTGGATATTGAATCCCAAAGGCTTATCCAGGTAAAAACAGTGCCTGAGGCGGATCTTGAATTTGAGTTTGAGGGAAAGTTTTTTATCATAGAATACCGGGCATCAAGTGCAATCACACCTCTGAAAGCCGCCGTGGACAACCTGTTGAGAATGCCCTCTTCCAGAACCAGGCCAGGCATCCCCCTGGTATGCGTTCCCTTTATGGGTGAAGCAGGAAGCAGTCTCTGCAGGGAAATGGGCATTTCCTGGTTCGACCTGTCAGGCAATGCCTGGATCAGATCCCAGGACCTGTTCATCCATGTCCAGGGCCGCCCCAACCTTTTCAAAGCAAAGGGCAGACCCGCGGACATCTTTGCTCCCAAAAGCTCAAGAATCGCCCGTTGGCTCCTGATTAACTTTCCCGCCTCCTTTTCCCAGAAAGAGCTGGCCCGGTCCACAGGTATGGATGAGGGATTTGTGAGCAGGATCGTTTCCAGGATGATTTCCCAGGACCTGGTTCAACGTGATGATTCCGGAAAAATCCGCTTGCAGGACCCTGATGCTCTTCTGGATATGTGGAGAGAAAAATATCGCATCAACGCGCACCAGTTTCTGAAAGGACATATTGCCGCAAGAAACGGCCCTGATTTGTTGCGACATATTGCTCAGGCCTGTCAGGATCAGGGTATGGAATATGCCTGCACCGGGCTCGGCGCTGCCTGGCTTTACAGTGGTTTTGCCGCGTTTCGCATTGCCGGCTTTTATCTTATGACCAGCCCTTCAGCCTCCTGGATGGAAAATTTAGGCTTCCAGGAGGAGCCAAAAGGAGCCAATGTATGGTTGATTGTTCCAAAAGATGAAGGAGTGTTTCACGGAGCTGCTGAGGTGGAAGGCCTGCAATGTGTTCATCCTCTTCAGGCTTACCTTGATCTCAAGGATCACCCGGAAAGATCGGCTGAGGCAGCTGACCAGCTCCGGAAAGATTTTCTAAGGTGGGAGGGTGCAGCCTGATGATTCAGGGCATTGTCAATCAGGTGGCCCAAGAAGAGTCGCAGAATTCCTGATGGCGGGGCCAAACGACGAGATCCAGGCGGATGTTGTCGGCTTTGTTCGTGAACTCTTAAAAAATCTGGAAGGATGACGGCTTAAGGCCGGGGTCACAGGCAAGCCCATTGTCTTTGACATCCATCCTAATGAGTTCATCGATGAATCCGCTGAAGAAAGAGTTATCCACAAAAGATCTAAAAATCCGGTCACCTACTTTTTAAAAGACGTGCTGCGTTCCAGGCTCAAGATCCGCAACCTGGGGCCGTGGGCTGCGGGTTTGTATGAAAAAGAAATCCGTTTTTATCAGGAAAGGGGGTATTGGTTCGGGACGGTGCGGGGGTATTGTGAAAAGGTAGGATTGTTGGGATGAAATAAGAAGAGGAAGAGACTTGCCCACGAAACACGCGAAAAAACACGAAAAAAAGAAATGAAGAAAGGATGGATTACCCGCCAGGGAAAAGACACCTGGCGGATAAGGCTTCCGCCGCAAGGCGGCATGTTTTTTACCTTTATTTCGTTCCCTTTCGAGTGTTTCGTGGGCATATATGAATTTGGGAGGTTTCATGCTCTATGCTGATGAAGTTTATAAAATCCTGGGGGCGTGTTTCGAGGTTTATAAGCGGATGGGCTGCGGGTTTCTGGAGGCTGTATACCAGGAATGCCTGGAGATTGAGCTTGAGTACAGGGAAATTCCTTTTGCCGCTCAGCAGGAGCTGAAACTAACCTACAGAGGCATGGAGCTGGAACAGAGATACGTGCCGGATTTTGTCTGTTATGGAAAAATTATTGTGGAACTCAAGGCGGTCAGTGAGATGACCAGCGACCATCAGGCCCAGCTGCTCAATTATCTGCATGGCACAGGAATGAAGGTGGGACTGCTGGCTAACTTCGGGCATTATCCCAAGCTGGAGTATAAGCGGATGGTGGTATAGACCACGGAGAGAAATGGTCAACCCCAGTACCATCACAAGGCTGAGCTGCCCCGGAGAAATCAGCTGCTCTGTCCTTCGGTATTTCATCACGCCAGAGGCGTGACGGGCGTGAGAGGCCGGGCAGGCCTGTTTTGGGTGATTACCGACCTTCCATAGGCCAACCCTGCTAACTGATTTTTTAAAAAACTTATTGAAAAAATTCACAAGGTCTTTTAGAAACAACATATATGCATCATTTACATGATAGTTTAATCCAGATACACAGCTTAAACCAAGTATCCGAGTTGCAAGCAAAAGTCGGTCCCGACTACTTGTCAGATTACTCCGCTTCCCTTCTTGAAGAAAACCTGGCTGGTTGCGTACAGAAACTGATTCTGGAGTATCCGTATGTTGACAAGGATTTCAGAAGCACATTTTACAATGATTTTTCTAAAAGGCACAGGCAGATAGACAGAAATTCATTCCGGGTACATTTGTTTGGTGAAAATGAAAAATATTTCGGGTTCGTTACGCTCAGAAACACTTCTCCTTTTAACCTTGGGCGGGGGTATATCGATCCAAAAGCCTTATCAATCAGGCCAGGCCATCTACTTCTAACAAGGTTTGAAGTTCACCTTTTGGGTAAAACCTATACCGTTGACGCGTTTCCGTGGATGCAGCAGGACGCGAATATTTCCAGATGAGCTCAAGTCTCTATTTGGACTGTTGCCAGATATTACAGCGAAAAATATCCTCAATACTCAGAATACACGATACAGCAGATATTTGAACTGGCATCTTCTCATACCCGGAAAATTCCATCCAAAGGTCTGACTATTGAAAACATCTCCAGTATTTTCAGTTCGATCGGATTTTATCCGGAAATTTATTTCAGCGAAGGAGTTAATGATCGAAAGATTTTTAATGAAATTATCTATAGTTATATTGAATCTGGAATTCCTTTTGTTGCCGGACTGAGAAAAAAAAGACACGCGATTACCGTAATTGGTCATTTACAAATTGAGCCGACAAAAGTTGTTCAAGACCAGATAACCCCCCTGTCCGATTTTATTCAAGGATATTTTTCAGTTGACGACAACTATCCTCCCTATTCAGTTGTTGGGAACGGAGGAGAATATCCAATATCAGAAATTGATTCAATTATAGTGCCGTTATATGAAAAAATGTACCTGGATGCACAAACTCTCCTTGTCCGAGTGTTGCCCCAGGTTGAAAGGTCCTTTTTGCCAAACAGCACTATGTACAGAAGAGTATTCATGACTTCTTCGAAATCGTTCAAGAGGTTTATTTTTGACCGTATCGCTGATGAGAGATACCGGGCGCAATTGCTTATGCTGCAGATGCCCAAATTCATCTGGGTAGTCGAATATATTGCAGGAGACTCGTATCCTGATTATATTCACTCCAGGTTTATATTTGACGCCACAGCAATGGAATACGCTGATCTTGAAAAAAAGATGATAGCGGCTCGGATTGGAAACCTGTTTATATGCAATGGAGCATCAGGCAGAATCAACGATGACCCGGAGCCGATTTATGTAAATAATTTAAAGGAGGCAGGTCATGGAATGGATGAACAAAGTTATTGAAGCCGGGAAAAAACTTGAGATGAAGGAAGATAAGGATATAAAGGACAAACTCAGACACATCAATGCTAAACTGAAAGACAATCTTCAGGAAAACATTGAAAAAGACCGTTTGCGCGAACAAAGGACTCTGGAAATAAGCAGACAGTATTATCTTGGGTAATCTCTTCCCCGAGAGTTGATCGCTTGGGTCAAGCCAGTTGAGGGATAAAATCAATAAAGCATCCAATGCCGGTGGGCCGGCAAAAAAACAAAAAAGCCTGTTGCTCCTCACCCATATGAGGTCAGTAACGGGCTTTTTTTATTACTCGTACCATTTTTAGAAGTATAGATGGTGATAAGAAGATAAGGTATTGTTTGGTCCGCCCCCGGAGAAACCCAGTGAAATTCGCTTCTACCAAAGAAATTTAACGGGCCAGGGGTTTCATCACGCCAGAGGCGTGACAGGGCGGGGCAAGTGCTGATGAAGAAGGAGTATCTTCATAAGGCTTGACTTTGTCATGATTTTCTAAAATATTTTCCTTTGATCATGTCAAGATGAACACTATAGCCCATCTATTTTAACCCAGCTGATGAAATGGCTTCTTTATTCTTATATTATCCTGGTAATCATCCTGCATCTGATACCCACTCCTGGAGGGCTGGAGATAAGTTCAGCCGAGGTTGGCTTTATCCGGATGGATTATCTTCTGCACGTCCTGGTTTTTTTACCCTGGATGTTTTTCTCCCTGACATTTCGGCACAACCAGACTGCAAGAAAATGGTCGCTGCATGACCCCTCTGTCTGGTTCGGTCTGGGAATCCTTGCGGCCACAGCCACTGAGGGAATCCATTACTGGCTGCCTTACCGGAGCTTTAATCCGGTGGACATGCTGGCCAATGCTGCGGGTGTGGTGATTGGAGCAGTGGTGATCTTCGGTGGATGGTGGATAGCAGGGAAAAAGAGGGGGTATGCTAATTTTCGCTAATCGGCCCCAGTGAAACACCCCAGAGGGGACCCCGGTTTCACGGGGCAAGCACGAATAAGAATGAAGAAGGAGTAATATCTGCCCGGCTCACCCCAATGAAATCTGTCCCAGTGAAACGGAAGAAGGTTTCACGGGATAAACTTTGCAGGGCCGCAAGCGGCATTTCATGGGGCAGGTCGCCGGAGCAGATAAGCTTCACCGCCTGCGGCGGGAGGATGAAGTCGGTGAATCGGCTTCCGGCTCCGCTTCCAGCCCGGAGGGCCTCCAGGCCGGAGGGTATAGCCTACAGCTCGGAGAGTGAACCAGTGAGTCTATTTTCTGCTCGAGAAGTGGACCCGTAAGCAAAGGATAGAGGTCTTATGGACAGGACAGATGCCGGCGGAAAGGGTTTGCGGCTGAAGCGCTTTATGGGCCTTGGGCTTGCGGACCTTGGGCTTCTGGTGCTGGCCTTCGGTCTGGTCCACCTGCTCAACTACGGCCATCTCAACATCTCTGCAACAAACTACAGCATCCTGCAGCTGCAGATCCTGGTCTGGCTGGTTCTGTCCCTGGCCGGGAACAAGTTCAGCCGGATTCCGGATCTCTCGTATATCATGGGCGCAGGCCTCACCCTCAAGATCGGGGCCGGCATCCTTTTCCTGCTCTCCCTGCTTATTGTCGGCCTGCAGCTCATGCATTTCTCCAGGACCATGGCCTACGGAACCATCATCCTGTTTCTGGTCCTGGAGCTTGCAACTTTGGGCCTGTACCACTGGATCCGGGGACCGGTGCCCCATCCGGGCAGATACCCGGTGGAATCCCAGCCGGTCCGGCTGTCCCGCTCCCTGATCATTGTGGACGGGTTCATGCTTCTGGCCGTATTCTTCCTGGTCACCTATCTCAAGCGGGGCAGCCTGACCCTTTTTCACCCCTACGATGACATCCTGCTCATCTATTTCGGCCTGTGGCTGGGGTTTTCCCTGTTCACCCGCAAGTTCAACCGGGAGAATTTCAGCGATTTTCTAAGCGCCTTTGGCCCGGCCCTGAAGACAGCCCTGTTCATGGCTGCCGGCCTGGCCTTTTTCATCTATCTGTTCCGGCTGGAGCCCGTGTCCAGGCTGCAGGTGTTCGCACCGCTGGTTTTTTTGCTGGCCCTGGAGTGCCTGATATTTTTTCTCTACGCCACCTACCGCCGCCACGGCCTCATGGGCAGGGATCTGGAAGACCGGGAGGAAGTCAACGCCTATTTCGACCAGAGAAGTAAACAGCCCTGGCTCGAGCCTGCTGAAGAACCCCGGGTGCAGGAGCCTGCCGGGGAAAAACTGAAACACGCCCTGGATTTTTTTGATCCCAGGATCTATGAGCTTATAAGCTCCCAGATGGACCTGCAGAAGCTGGACCGCTCGGACTGCGCCCTGTTGAGCACGGACAACATGTTCAACCTGGAGGTCCTGGAAAATGACCGCATGGGGCTGATCATCAATCTGCACAAGATCAACGACGTGCGCTGGTTCAACCGCTACTTTCTCCTGGCCCATGAAAAACTGAGACCCGGGGGCTGCCTGGTGGGCAAGGCCCATACCATATCCACCCACCGCGATTTTTACCGCCACAAGTATCCCAGGTATCTGAGTTCCCTATTCTACAGCCTGAGCTTTATCTGGGGCCGGGTGTTTCCCAAGCTGCCAGGCCTGAAGAAATTCTACTTTGCCGTGACCAGGGGCAGAAACAGGATGGTCTCCCGGGCCGAGGTCCTGGGCAGGCTCTGTTTCTGCGGCTACAGAATACTGGCCGAGGAGGAGATAGGCTACAGGTTCTTCTTTGTGGCCCAGAAGATCAAAAGACCGAGCATGGATCCTGATCCCACCTACGGTCCCCTGGTGGGTCTCAGGCGCACCGGTCTGGGAGG
>PUMA01000097.1 GCA_003551155.1 Desulfonatronospira sp. | reverse complement strand
GAAACAATCCGCCCGCAGAGCATTGAAGAATTTGTAGGGCAAAGCCACTTAAAAACCAGGCTCAGAGCCATGAGCCAGAGCAGTCGACTGCAGAGCACACTTTTCTTCGGCCCGCCCGGATGCGGTAAATCCACTCTGGCCCTGATCATCGCCAGAAATCAGGTAAAACCATACTTAAGGCTAAGCGCACCTGAAGTGGGTCTGGCAGAGTTGCGCAAAAGACTGGATGGTGTGGAGATACTTATTCTGGATGAGATGCACCGGTTTTCCAAGGCTCAGCAGGATTTTTTTCTGCCCCTGCTGGAAACCGGAGAAATCATTCTTCTGGCCACCACCACGGAAAATCCTTCCTTCAGCGTTACCCGTCAGCTTCTTTCCAGAATGAACGTGCTGCGCCTCAGGTCCCTGAGCATGACCGAACTCAGGGAAATAGGCAAAAGAGCCGCAGGAGAACTGGGCAGGAACATCCCGGACAAAAGCTCGGAACTTATGGCTTCACTTTCAGGGGGAGATGCCAGGTCCTTTCTCAATCTTCTGGAATATGCCCGAGAACTTGATCCTGCAGATCTGGAGCCGGAAAGGCTTAGAACCCTGCTGCCCGAGGCGGTGATCAGGGGAGATCGGGACGGGGACATGCACTATGAGCTGGCCTCGGCCATGATCAAATCCATCCGGGGCAGCGATCCGGATGCAGCCCTGTATTATCTGGCATGTCTTCTGGAGGCGGGGGAGGATCCCAGGTTTGTCTGCCGCAGGCTGATCCTTTCTGCTTCCGAAGATGTGGGACTGGGCGACCCCATGGCCCTGCCCATGGCTGTATCCTGTCAGCACGCGGTGGAGTTTGTAGGCATGCCCGAGGGTTTTATCCCCCTGGCTGAAACTGTGGTTTATCTAGCTCTGGCACCCAAATCCAATTCCACCTACGCAGCCTATCTTTCAGCACAGAAAGAAATTCGCCAGAACAAGCCCGGATCCGTACCCCTGCACCTGAGAAATCCTTCCACCAGCCTGCACAAAGAGTGGGGCTATGGTCAGGGCTATAAATATCCTCATATGTATCCAGGATCCTGGATAGAACAGGATTACCTGCCTGAGGGACTAAAAGAAAGAAAGTTCTATCAACCCAAGGACCAGGGCCAGGAGCCCAGACTCCTGAGCTGGCTGCGCAAGAGGCGGAAGATATAGATTCAACCAGAGAACAAAAGCTTCTGCAGTTCCATGACAGTGGAAACTCCGGTGTCCGAATCCGGGCTTTCGGGGCAGAATACAGGTTTGTAGCCCAGTCTCATGGCCTGTCTGAGTCTTAAGTCCTGACCCAGGACAGGTCTGATCTGTCCGTTGAGATCCACTTCTCCCCAGAAAACCGACCTTTCCGGCAGACTCCGGTTATGAAAAGAAGACATTACCGCAGCCACCAGACCCAGGTCCAGGCCGGGATCCATAAGTCTGAGCCCACCTCCGATCTTGGTGTAAATATCAAACTGGGTAAGACTGGGCTGGAGCTTCTTTTCCAGTACTGCCAGAAGCAAGTGCAGACGGTTCAAATCAAATCCAAGGGCGGTACGCCTTGGGATGGACAAGAAACTGGTGGTTGTCAGGGCCTGAACTTCAACGGCAAAAGGCTTGAATCCATCCACGGCCATGACTACAGCTGTTCCGCTCAATTCAGGGTTTCTGGCCTGCAGGAAAAAGGTTGAAGGATCCTGAATCACCTCCAGGCCCAGACTGCTCATCTGAAACATGACCAGCTCACTGGCAGGACCGAACCTGTTTTTGGTCACCCGCAGAATACGGAACAGGTGCTCCCTGTCTCCCTCCATGTACAAAACCGTGTCCACCATGTGTTCAAGAAGTTTTGGTCCTGCTATCTGGCCCTCCTTGGTTACATGTCCCACCAGAAAAATGCAGGTACCGGTTTCCTTGGCCTTGTGTATTAATCTGGAGGCCACCAGGCGGACCTGGGAGGGAGTGCCTGGAATGGAATCCAGGTCTGATCCGCTTATGGTCTGAACAGAATCTATGATTGCCAGCTGATAATGAAGATTTGAGTCTACGGCAGCCAGGATATCTTCCAGCGAATTGGTGGCCAGGACATCAATATTGTCTTGAGGCAAATTGAGTCTCCGGGCCCTGGAACTAATCTGGGGCAGCGATTCTTCTCCGCTGACATAAAGGGAATGCCCTTTTCCCCCGGCGGACAGGCTGAGCAGCTGAAGCAGGAGCGTGGACTTTCCAATACCCGGTTCTCCCCCAAGGAGAAGGACTCCTCCGGGAACCAGGCCTCCTCCAAGGACCTCATCAAGCTGGGGCATTCCTGATGAAAAAAAATCAGCCCGAGTGGTATCTATGCTCACAAGGTTTTGCGGATTATTGGATAGTCCTGGAGCCGTGTCCTTGACCTGCCTGTTTTCGTTCCTGGCCTCCAGGCTGTTCCATTCACCGCACTTGGGGCACTGACCCTGCCAGCGCAAGGCAGTAGCCCGGCACAAGGAACATATGTAAACTCTCCTGGCTTTCATGGGTCAATGCAAAAGAGGGATGTAAAGATGTCTGCCCGGACTATTCACTGGGGAGTTGTGCCCCCATGACTTCCAGACCGAACTCCTGAACTTCACCGGGAGGATTTTCAAATACGGTCATGAATGGAACAGATTCTCCCGGCATGATGATTTGGTTATTGCTGAGTGCTCCAGGTCCGGAGAACAGTGCCGCTTCCAGGTCCTCCCTGGAAGAAGACTGGAGCTGATGGATTGAGACAATATTTCCGCACACAAATTCTTTTTCCCGCAGCGCTTCACCATGCTCATCAGACAGAGACGCCCTGATCCTGATCATGGACCTGGGGGTATCGAAGCTGTTCACTGCCCGGCCTTCAATGACAAACAACTGGCCTGCTTCATGGTTGCTGACGAAATACTGGCGGATATTTTCCAGATAAATTTCTTTGACCTCATCCTGAAGCAAGATCTCTTTATAAGACAGCTCTCCCTGCTCAGGTCCCGGGCTGAAATAGGGAATATCCACATATTCAGCGATCCTGGGCAAAGTAATGTACAGACTGATTCCGATGATCAGAGCCAGTGCCAGCAAAAGCAAAAGCACCTTCATGTTTCTTGATACACCCGGCTGTTTGCCTTCAGTCATTTCATCACCCATAATTTCAGCGCGCAAGTTACGGATATCGTCAGTTTCTCGGGACATTGCCTTATCTGTGTCCTGGGGCTCGCCTTTGCCAGGCTGTTCGTTCTGTTCAGCAGAGATTTTGGCTGGATCCTGGTATGAAAGGATAAAAACATGCCTGCACCTGGTACACCTGACTTTGAGATCCCGGGTAAGCCTGGAGTCCTCGAAACTGTACTGGGTGTTGCAATTGGGACATTGAACAATCATGGATTGATTCTCGTGCATGGATTTAATGTTTTATGTAGTCCGGATCCACCTCATGTACTCCTGGCAGGGATCTGAATTTCTCAGCAATATCCAGCCCATAGCCCACAAGAAAGCCCTTTTCCAGGATAAAGCCAGGATAGTCCACCTGGATGGATGTTTGTCTGCGTTCGTGTTTGTCAATCAGGGCGCAGATCCTGATCATGCCTGCGCCCCTGGACTGGAGGTTCTTTGTAAGAAAGGACAGGGACAGGCCGGTATCCACAATATCTTCCACTATAAGAATATCCTTGTCCTGGATGTCTGTTTCAATATCCTTGGTAATCAGGATTTCACCAGAGGAAGAGGACTGTTTCCCGTAGCTCGAGAGGCGCACAAAGTCAATTTCCAGGTCAATATCAAGGTTGCGCACCAAGTCTGCAAAGAAAACAAACGCTCCTTTGAGTATACATATTCCCAGAAGGCTACGCCCCCGGAAATCAAAAGATATTTCTTTGCCCAGCTCCTGTACCCTGCTGTTTATCTGCTGGGGAGAAAATATCTGTTTCAAGTTCATGGTGCACCTTTTGATCGGGGAACTCATTACATTTCCATGAGCATGGCAATCTCGTCGCAATCTGGAAATTTGGGGCAGTTGAGGCAGTCAGCCCATACCTTTTGTGGAAGTATGTCCTTGGTAATTTCGCGAAACCCCTGTCTGGCAAAAAAAGTCTTTTGATAGGTCAGGGTAAAAACCTTATAGATACCAAGAGTCAGTGCCTCGCTGAGACATGACTCCACCAGTTTGCCGCCCCATCCCATGTTGCGGATTTCAGGGACAATGGCCAGGGAACGGATTTCCGCCAGGTTCTCCCAGACAATGCTCAGGGCGCAACAGCCATATATATTGGCTCCAATGTCTTCAGCCACCACAAAATAGTCCCTGAGATGGCTGTACAGGTCACTGTAGGAACGGGGCAGAAGCAGATCCTGTTTCGAGCACTCCATAAGGATCCCGTGGATCGCCTTTACATCACCTATTCTGGCCTTGCGCAAATAAAGTTTTGTCAATGTGAATTCGCCAGTAACCCGTTGATCATTTCCACCAATGTTTTTCTGTCCAGAAGAGCATCATGTACATGGGCAATGTCTCCATCTTGATCGTACATCAAGGTATATGGCCCTGTACTTACTTCGAAAGCGTCCATAATTTCCTGCGGTGCATATACAGGACAGTTCATGATGTGACTGCAAAAAGTCATTTTTGCAGTCACAGACGTCAGAGGTCAGACGTCAGAAGTCAGTAAAAACAAAGAGTTATGTAGATTATTGATTTCTGAATTATTCATTTCTCGACTTTTTGCAGGCGCATCAGTTCATATGCTGTCTCTGCATGAATGGAGGTACCAGGGCCTTTATTTCATCAGTACCCATCCAATCCGGAATTTCTGTTTCAGCAGGATTGCTTGGAGCTGAAACCAACAAAAACAGCAGGCATAGAAAGAACAGCTGTTTTTTGGCTCTTCGACGTATGTTGTGGAATTGTTATGGCATTATACTATATCTTTCCAGCTCCGGGGTTTTGTCAAAAGCGGCTTCCGGCACCTACTTTTAAACTTGTTTGTAAAGCACATGGAAAGCGTAACTCTTCTTAAAAGTAGGTGCCGGATCTAAAGCGAGCCCTTTTGACAAAACCCCGGAGCTGGTATTCATGGGCTGAGCCTTCTAAATTTAGGCTGACTGGACATAAAATCCACTCTTTGTGTCGAGGAACCCTTTACCCTTATAATGGTTTTGATGTTTGATTAAACCTGATTCAAAGTTTTCAGCTCCTGGGGCCTGATCATTTTTTTGCTTATTCAGGGCATAACTGCCTGGCTTTTTTTACTGCAGAGACTGCATCAGGAGCGTAACCGTGAGCCCCTATACTGTCCGCATAGTTCTGGGTAACCACAGCTCCGCCGATCATGACTTTGCATTGTAGTCCTTCCTGTTGCAGAAGCTTCAGGCACTCCTCCATTTTGACCATGGTGGTGGTCATGAGGGCGGAGAGGCCGATTAGCCCTGCCTCATGCACACTGGCCTGTCTGACTATTTCCTGTGCAGGTACATCTATTCCCAGGTCCACCACATTGAAGCCGTAGTTTTTAAGCATCAGACAGACGATATTTTTGCCTATATCGTGAATGTCTCCCTCTACAGTGGCCATAATTACGGTAGGACCCTGCTTCTGCTGATCTTTTTCCAGCAGAGGCTGCAGATATTCAAAGCCCTTTTTCATTGTTTCCGCGCTAAGAATGAGCTGGGGCAGAAACAGTTCACGCTTTTCGTACTTTTCTCCCACCAGGTTGATGGCCGGGATCATTTCCCGGTTTACCAGCTGGAAGGGTTTTTGGCCGTTATTTATTTCTGTTTCCAGAATAGAGACAATAGCGTCTTTTCTGCCCTTGACTACCGCCTCCTGAACAGAGGATTCGAAAGCTTCACGGCTGTATGTGCTGTCTTCTGGTCGTTGTTCTCCTGATGGGGTCCATCCTGCATATTTTCTGGAAAAATCCTGGGCCTGCAGATCGTGGCCCAGGAGAACATTGTTTGCAGCCAGGCTCTCTTTTATGCGGGTGGAAAAGGGATCACCGATAAAGGAGCTCAGTCCGGCTCCAAGTGCCATGCTCAGGAAGCTGGAATTGATCAAGTCCCTGGCCGGAAGCCCAAAGGAAATATTGGAAAGACCTGCCACAGCCGCCAGACCCAATTTTTCCCGGCAATATCTAATGGTCTCAAGACACTCCAGTGCTGCTGTGGGGTGCGAGGATACTGTAAGAATGAGCACATCTGCAAGGATCAGCCTGCGGGGGATATCCAGATCTTCAGCCCGCTGCAAAAGCTCTTCAATGATCTGAATCCGTTCCTTTGCAGTATTGGGCATCTTCCCTCCGCTCAAAGGCAGAAGAATGAACGGAGCACCAAAGTCCCGGCAGATGGGACCCAGGCGTTCCATTTTATCTTTTTCTCCGCTGATGGAGTTGACCAGGGCGCTGCCCGGATATTCCAGCAGAGAGTTGTGAATGGCCCGGATATCACTGGAGTCGATGCTCAGGGGCAGGTCAAACCTGGATACAAGCTCACGGCAAAGGGCAGGAAGCACATTGCCCTCATCCACCATGGGAGCGCCGACATTAACATCCAGAACACGGGTGCCGGCGGACACCTGCTCCTCTGCCAGTTTCAG
>PUMA01000036.1 GCA_003551155.1 Desulfonatronospira sp. | reverse complement strand
CATCCGCTCAGGTTCATGTCTTCGAAACTGGCTGACATGGACAGGTACATATAGGCTGAATACATTTCAGCGTTTACCTGGCTGTTCAGGGCCTGCTGCATTTGTTCGGTGATCATGGGTGGTTCTCCTTTGGTTTATAGTTCAGTTCTGCTGGTTATCTTGACAAGGTCTCCCCGGGCATTTCATTTTCCGTCCAGATTAATCCTGAACCTTCTTTACTGATGTACGGCTAATTGACCCTTGCCTGCTTTTTCACCAGGCACAGCCACAGACTGTCCAGATAATGGCCCTTTTCCAGAACCATGCTTGTTTCACTGTAGATGGCCACCAGTTCCTGCAGCCCCCCCTGGTTCATGAACGACCGGTAATTCCTGTAATGTTCCTGCCCTGCCAGGCGTTCCGGCAGATGGAGGAGGCAGTGGATAATGCTGCTGCCTGTCCTTGTGATTCGGCCGTGATCCAGCAGAAAAAGATGCCCCTCGGGCCTGACAATGCGCAGGGCTTCATTGAGAATCTGCTGCCGTATCTTCAGGGGGTGTTCGTGGAGCACCAGGCTTAAAACAGCGCAGTCAAAGCTTTCAGGCAGAAAATGCGTGCTGGATATGTCCGCAAGAAAATAAGTGGCCCCGGGAGCTTTGGTTTTGGCCTGATCAAGCATTGCCCCGGAGTAGTCGACTCCATAGATATCAAAGCCGTATTCGTTCAAAAGGGCGCATTGTCTTCCGGTTCCGCATCCCAGATCCACCACGGTATGCACCTGAAGATCCCTGGCCAGTTCGCAAATATCCCTGCGGATCTTCTGCAGAAAAGGAGAGACCACCAGATCGTAAAGCGGGGCAATATGGGTATAGGGATCTTTGTGACGCATGCTGATCAGGACCGGGCCAATTGTATGAAGGCCTTTTTGATTAAATCAATTTCATTTTTTTTCATATCCCATCTCAGGGACAGTCTGAGTCTGGCAGTGCCCGCCGGGACTGTGGGGGGCCTTATAGCGCCTGCATAAACTCCCAGGTCCATGAGTTTTTCTCTGGCTGCGAGCACCGTCCGGCTGTCTTTTAAAATGACCGGGATGATCTGTGTGGAGCTGTTGCCAGTGTCAAATCCGAGGGATCTCAGAAAACTGTTCAGTTTTTGAGACATATACATCAGCTCAGATCCTTTTTGGGGCTCCATATCCACCAGTTTCAGTGCTTCAAGACTGGCCCCGACAACCGCAGGCGGCAGTGAGGTGGAGTAAATAAAGCTTCGAGCCCTGTTCATCAGCAGTTCAATTAATTCCCTGGAACCGGCCACGTATCCCCCGAATGAGCCCAGGGCCTTGCTGAACGTACCCATGTGCAAGTCAATTTCCTTTTCCAGCCCGAGCTCTGCTGCCAGACCCCGTCCACGTCCCAGGACTCCAACGCCATGGGCTTCATCCACAATGATAAAAACCCTGTGCTGCTTGCACAACCTGACTATTTCAGCTAAAGGAGCCCTATCGCCGTCCATGCTGAAAACAGTGTCCGTGACCAGGAGTTTCTGGCTCTGTTCAGAATTTCTGGTGAGCATCCAGGCCAGATGTTCCGGATCTGCATGGCGGTAACGGACATGAGTTGCTCTGGACAGGATAATGCCGTCAATTATGCTGGCGTGGTTAAGGCGATCTGAGAAGATCAGGGTTTTCCTGTTGGCCAGTGAGCTTAAAATTCCTAGGTTGGCCGAATACCCCGAACCTATAACCAGGGCTGCCTGGGTGCTTTTAAACCTGCACAGGGTTTGTTCCAGTTCGTCGTACAGAGAGTAGTTGCCGGATATAAGCCTTGATGCACAGCTGGATGTTCCATAGTTCCGGGCTGCCAGGGCCGCTGCAGTTTTCATGCTTTCGGTTCCGGCAAGGCCCAGGTAGTTGTTGGAGGCCAGATTAAGGAGCTTTTGGCCCTTATATTGCAGATAAAGATCATGTCCCAGGTGGATTGGCGGCAGGCTGCGGAAGCTTTCCCCGGATTTAAGCTGGTCCAGTTCTTGCCGCATTTTGCTGGTTATTGTCCTGGAGGTCATGGCGTACATTTTTATTGAGAGATTTGCATGTAATCAATCATGTTGAATGGTTTCATTGGTCAGTTAACAATTCATGGGATGCATAATAGTTGTCCATGAAGGTGATGGCAAGAGCTGTTCCTGGCAGGCAACCTGAAACTTTGATCGTCCCGCTGCCTGGTTAAACTGGAAAAGATCAGGCCTGCAGGCTGTGCAGGCACGGACAGTCTAAGGCTTGCAGGGATTTTTTTAATTCTGTTTTGGAAACAAGAGGAAAGGAAAATGCCGGACAATGAAAATGAGGATATATTGTCCATTTACGCGGTGATCCTGGCCGGAGGTTCAGGAACCAGGCTTTGGCCGCTTTCCAGGGCTCTTCTGCCCAAGCAGCTTTTGTCCATTAACGGCGAGAAGTCTCTTTTGCAGCAGACAGTGGCCAGGACCATGCAGGCTGTACCTGCGGAAAAGATCCTGGTGGTAACCAATGAAGAGCATGTATTCGAGGTCAGAAGCCAGTTGAGGGAACTGGATGAGCACCTGGAGCAGGGAGTGGTAAGCGAACCTGCAGCCCGCAATACACTTCCGGCCATACTGCTTGCCATGGACAGGATTTTTCATGATGACCCCGTGGCCCTGGTGGCGGTTTTGCCTTCTGATCACCGGATCAGCAATGATCAGGCATGGGCCGGCTGTCTGGAAAAGGCTGGTTTACTGGCCAGGCAGGGATTTTTCGCCACCTTTGGAATCAGACCATGGAAACCGGAAACTGGCTATGGTTATATCCGCAGGGCCCGGGAGATCTCTCCAGGGGCCTTCAGGGTGGATGCCTTTGTGGAAAAGCCTGATCAGAGCAGGGCGCAGGAATTTGTCTCGGCTGGAAATTACTATTGGAACAGCGGCATGTTTGTCTTTCCTGCAGCCGGACTTCTGGAAGCGGTGGAGAGCTTTGAACCGGAGCTTTATGCCTGGTGGCAGGGCAGGGAACAAAAGCCTCTTGTTCAGAGCTATTCTGAACTGCCCAGCGTGTCTGTGGATTACGGGATCATGGAGCGGACCGACAGAGCGGCAGTGGTGGATGCGGATTTCGACTGGGACGATCTGGGCAACTGGGAATCGCTTTATCAGCTTGGAGAAAAGGAAGGGCAGGGGTGTGTGATCACCGGAGATGTTTTGTCACTTGACTGCAGTGACAGCCTTCTTTTCTCCCAGGGGTCCAAGCTGGCTGCAGTCGGGCTCAAGGACATGGTCGTGGTCCAGACCAGGGATGCCACTCTGGTCTGTTCCCGTTCCCAGGTGCAACGGGTCAAAGACGTTGTAAATCTGCTCAAAAAGAAGGAAAAGCACCTGGTGGAGGCCCATCTGACTGTCAAGAGGCCCTGGGGCAGCTATACTGTCCTGGAAGAAGGGACCTTCTACAAGATCAAGCGCATTGTGGTACTGCCCAAGCATAACCTGAGCCTGCAGATGCATCATCATCGCAGCGAGCACTGGGTGGTAATAAGAGGCACTGCCAGTGTGCTGGTAGGCGAAAACGAGGTCCTGCTAACGGAGAATCAGTCCATAGACATTCCCAAGGCCACCAGGCACAGACTGGGCAATCCAGGCAAGCTTCCTGTAGAAATCATCGAGATCCAGAGCGGCACTTATCTGGAAGAAGACGATATTGTACGCTTTGAGGATGTTTACGGAAGGATCAAACAGTGAAGCCTCTGGTTAGGCCCTTCAACGGTCTGCGGTCTGTTCAGGGCCTGGTTTCCATTATCAATTGAAAATTTTTCTGGAGCAATCAGTATGGATATTTGCATAGTTGGTACAGGGTATGTAGGCCTTGTCAGTGCTGCTTGTTTTGCTGAGATGGGCAACAGGGTTCATTGCGTTGATGTGAATCCAGCTGTTGTCAAAAGCCTGAACCAGGGCGAGGTGCACATCTATGAGCCCGGTCTGGAGGAACTGGTGCGCAGAAACAGAGATCAGGGCCGGCTCTTTTTTACTACGGAACTCAAGGAAGCACTGGAGAACAGCTTGTTTGTCTTTATCTGCGTGGGCACACCCCCGAGTGAAGACGGCAGGGCCGATCTTGGCTTTGTCCGCCAGGTGGCCAGGGATGTGGGCCGGGATATGCAGGATTATAAGATAGTTGTGGACAAGTCCACAGTGCCTGTAGGTACTGCAGATATGGTCAGGGAGATCATCAGGGCCGAACTGGAAAAGCGTGGCCTGGACCTGGAATTTGACGTTGTTTCCAACCCGGAGTTCCTTAAGGAAGGTGATGCTGTCTCCGATTTCATGAAGCCGGACAGGGTGATTGTGGGGACGGACAATATACGGACCGCGGAGCTTTTAAAGGTACTATACTCTCCCTTTGCCCGCAGCAGGGAGAAATTGATGGTCATGGATCCGCGCAGCGCCGAGATGACCAAGTATGCGGCCAATTGCATGCTGGCCGTCAAGATATCGTTCATAAATGAAATAGCCAACATCTGTGAAAAAGTCGGCGCGGATGTAGGAGAAGTACGCCGGGGCATTGGATCAGACCATCGCATCGGTTATCATTTTATTTATCCGGGTGTTGGATTTGGAGGTTCATGTTTTCCCAAGGATGTATCAGCCCTGATAAATACCGCCGGTGAGCATGGTTATCAACCCAGGCTGCTTCAGGCTGTAGAAGATGTAAACCGGGACCAGAAAAGACTTCTTGCCCGGAAAATTGAGGACTACTTTTCCCCTCAGGGAGGGCTGCGGGACAAAGTGCTGGCCCTTTGGGGGCTGGCTTTCAAGGCTAATACCGATGATGTCCGTCAGGCTCCTTCACTGGAAATCATAGAGTATTTGACTCAAAAGGGGATGCGGGTCAGGGCCTTTGATCCCCAGGCCGGAAAAAGTGCTGCCAGGGTACTGCAGGACAACCCCAGAGTGGAAGTGGTTCATGATCAGTATGCTGTGCTTCAGGGCGCATATGCCCTGGCAGTGGTCACTGAATGGAATCAGTTCCGCAACCCTGATTTCAGGAGGATTAAAAACGACTTGCAGGCTCCTGTTATTTTCGATGGTCGCAACCTGTATTCAGCGAGTCTGATGGGAGACCTGGGATTTACTTATTTCTGCATGGGCCGGTCACCTGTGCTGAACAGCAAATCCAGCATGCCAGAGCCTTCAGGCCGGGAAAAACTGGTAGTAGAGCAATAATGGGTAAAAGTGGTCGGGATGGCAGGATTCGAACCTGCGGCCTCAGCGTCCCGAACGCTGCGCTCTAGCCAGACTGAGCCACATCCCGATAAAATTAGAAAATAACTCAAAAAAAATAAAAAATCAAGGTCCACGGAGCAAGAAACGAAGGAGCCAGTTTAGTTCTTTACAATACAGATTTACTTTTAATCATCCATTGAACACCAATAATATGCATGCCGGCAAAAACAAGCAAAAGGAAAAGGTCTCCCGCAGGGACCTGTTCAGGTCTTTGTTCAGGGGAATAAAGGGGGGAGAGTCCCTTAAGCAGGAATCGTCAGGCATGGATCCGGACATGGTTTATGCTGACAAGCTGCTTAAGAAGGGCGATTACCAGGGGGCTGAACATTATTATGCCAGGCGGCTGGAAAAGGAGCCCATGCATGTGGAAGCCATGCGTAATCTGGGTTACTGCCTGTTCAAGATGGGAGAGCTGGACAGGGCCAGAAGGAGCTGGGAAAGTCTGCTGTCCCTGAGGCCCCGGGACAATTACGCTCTTTTATATGTAGGACTGATTCATGCCTACCAGGGCAGTACCAAGCAGGCAGTTGATACATGGAAGCTGTATTTCAACATCCGCAAACCACTGGTCCAGCGGGAGATCAATCTTATTCTGGCCAGACATGAGCGGGGAGACGAGCTTGATCCTGAGAAAATCGCCAGCCAGGTAGCTGAAGCCATTGAAAAAATGGAGAGGGGCTAATTGGTCTTCTGGGAACCGGGATGATAGTGATGTTCATCCTGGATATTGATGGTTGTTATTATTTTCTGCGCACTTTCGCTGGTTTTCCATTCATCAAAGAGCTTCAGCCACTTTTCAAAGTCCAGAACCTTCTGATCCAGCTGGTTTTCACACAGGGCAACCCAGGTGTTGAACAGCTGAATCTCTGTCTTAAAAATTTTGTGATCCAGGATCTTGGGTACAAAATCAGCTTCATTATCGGTCTCATCGAATTGTTCCATAATGTGTTCCACAATTACCTTGCGGCACAATTCAGGAGTGATCTCCTTGTGGTTCAGACTGTAAGCCAATTCTGCCAGGTGTCCATATTCCTGTTCAAACTTCTGCAGTACCGGGTCATCAATGTTAATAGTAAGCCTGCCGTCTTTGTCCTGAATAAAATAGAAACGAAGCCAGAGCTCAAATTTGAATACTCTGGATATCTCATCAATTGCTTTGCTTGTTTTCTCTTTTCTGCTCTGCATGCCATGCTCCAGTTGTCTTCAAAAGTTAATCTGCAGTCAGTATATTTGAATTTTAATGATCAAAGTTCCCAGGAGACTCTATTCTGACTGAGTTGACAAAATGATTAAAGCCTGATTCATGTTTGTTGAATCAAAATCTTAAGATCTGAAAACTCTAAACTAATATTTCCGTGTAAAATTTTTTAGTTTGATAAACAAAAAAAAGCAACCATGAATTTATCAGGTCTTTTGATTGACACATATTATATAATTTATTATTATTAATATTATAT
>PUMA01000160.1 GCA_003551155.1 Desulfonatronospira sp. | reverse complement strand
GGGGAGCCATATTTCAGGGCCATGCTTGAAAAGCATGGCCTTTTGCAATTATGCCTTTTCATGTCTACATTCTTCAGAGCCGGACGACCGGACGATATTACTGCGGACAGACAGACGATATGGAAAAGCGCCTGGATCAGCACAATAATCCGGCCCACAGCCTGAGCTTGACCACAAAAAGGCATAGTGGTCCCTGGCTTTGGGTCTAAAGCAGAGAAATGCAGAGCCGGAACGAGGCTTTGCGCCTGGAGCAAAGGATAAAGAAGAGGGGAATTGGCCGGTTCTTGCATGAGATTGGTTGTTAGCTGCGCCTTTGGTTGCTCCCGGAGGCATGATCAAGGTACCCCCGGGGATCCAGATTTCAGGCCACTTATAAAAGTGGCCTTTTTTTATGGCCAGATCCTGCAAAATAATTTATGTTTTCTAAGAGGAAATGACAACCAAGGCAAACCAGTAACTTCTGCAATGGAATCAGCCAGGGTTATCCACAATAACTAACCGGTATGTTTGAACAGCCCCGTAGCTGATAAAGCAAACTCAATATGCATACATATGATTCTTTGGATTCTTCTCTGGTTCTGGGAATAGATATCGGCTCCGTATCAGCTGGCATGGTAGTGCTGACCCCTGAAAAGCAGGTGGTCTGGCACTGTTATGAATTCCACCACGGAAACATATCCGGCACTGTTGAGAAGATGCTGGACAGAATCGAGCTGCAGTGCATCCGGTCCGTTGCAGCCACAGAGCAGACACCACGGATCATCCAGGCGGATTTTCGCTGTGACGATCATGTGGCAGTCATTTCCTCAGCCAGACATTTTCATTCCAGGGTCGGTTCCATCCTGCATGTGGGCGGCGAAAAATTCGCAATGTTTTTTTTGATGAAAACGGTGCATACACCGGCCTGAAAACCAATACATCCTGTGCTGCCGGGACTGGAAGCTTTCTGGACCAGCAGGCATTCCGGCTAAAGCTTTCGGGTATAGCCGAGCTTGCCCGGATAGCAGCATCCAATGACAGGGAACTGCCAAAAATCGCCTCCAGGTGTGCTGTGTTCGCCAAGACAGACCTGGTCCACGCCCAGCAGGAAGGTTTCAGCCTGCCTGCAATCTGCGACGGCCTGTGCCATGGCCTGGCTGTAAATATCGCCAATACGCTGTTTAAGCATGAACAGCCCCGCAGACCTGTAATTTTTTGCGGAGGTGTGGCCAGAAACCGGGCTGTAACCGAGCATATCAGCTCCATGATGGGGGCAAGGCCTTTAGTGGATGAAATGGCCCATCTTTACGGAGCTTTCGGTGCAGCTTCCAGGATGCTTGACCGTGCAGGCCGATCTGTGCAGCGAACGGTAAAAAAACAGCACATTCTGGGCGGAAAAGATTTCAGGAAGCAGTATGGCCATCCTCCCCTGGAGCTGGTCAAGTCTTCCTATCCAGAATTTGATGCTCATGAGAGCTATGAATTTCAGAGCGGATCCTGGGGTATGACCAATAAGGTGGAAGTGGATATTTACAGGGCCCTGGATCCTGACAGAGAGTATCCATTGTACCTGGGAATGGACATAGGTTCCACCAGCACCAAGGCAGTATGGATGACCCCGGAAAAAGAGGTTCTGGCCGGGTTTTACACCAGGACCGCGGGCAGGCCGGTGGAGGCCATGTGCAGCCTGCTGGAAGCCATGGATGATCTGGCCGGCAGGCACCGTATCGGCCTGGAGTTTCTGGGAGCCGCCACCACCGGTTCAGGACGCAAGTTTGCAGGCAAGCTTGCAGGTGCTGACCAGATCATGGATGAGATTACAGCCCATGCCCGGGCTGCTGTCCAGCTCCACCCTCATGTGGATACCATTATCGAGATAGGGGGTCAGGATTCCAAGTTTACAACCCTTAAAAAGGGCAGGGTAACTTTTTGCATCATGAACACGGTATGCGCGGCCGGGACAGGGAGCTTCATAGAGGAGCAGGCGGAAAAGCTGGGAGTTTCTCTTTTAGAATATGCGGACAGGGCCAGATGGATACGCTCTCCCATAGCCAGTGACAGGTGCACGGTATTCATGGAGCGCGACATAAATTACTACCTCAGCCGCGGATATACTGTAAACGAGGTGCTTGCCGCAGCCCTGCACGCAATCAGTGAAAACTATCTGAACAAGGTGGCAGTGGAGAGCAGTATCGGAGACATAGTCTGCTTCCAGGGTGCAACCGCCAAAAACCGCACCCTGGTAGCCGCTTTTGAACAGCGCCTGAACAGGCCCATCCATGTTTCCTCCTTCTGCCACCTCACCGGGGCCCTGGGAGCGGCCCTTTATCTTGCTGACAAAAATGTCTCTAAAAGCACTTTCAGGGGGCTGGACCTGTACAGGGAGCGTATCCCAATCCGCTCCGAGGTTTGTCAGTTGTGCCCCAACCACTGCAAGATCACGGTGGCTGACATGCAGGACGGGCCGGTGGCCTACGGTTTTCTGTGCGGGCGTGATTATGACACCAGGCATTTTGTGGACAATAATAAATCCGGTTTTGATCTCGTCCGCTCCCATGGCAGAATTTTTTTGCATAAAAACCGGGTGCAGGATGAAAACAGGCCCATTGTGGGCATACCTTCTGCTCTTTACATGCACCAGGACCTTTCCATGTGGGTGGATTTTTTCAACCGGCTGGGAATCAGGACCGTTACCGGGCATGAGGCCGGCGAGGATGCTCTGGAGGAGGGAAAAGAGCTTGCCGGCGCGGAGTTCTGCGCGCCCATGACAGTCATGCACGGACAGGTGGCATGGCTTGCGCGCCGGGCGGATTTCATATTTCTGCCCTATTACCTGGACGAGCGGGATAAAGACGGCGACGCCAGGCGCCAGTACTGCTATTATTCCCAGTATATACCATCCCTGGTTGCGGGCCTGGACCAGGACATTGCAGCCAGGCTCATATCACCGGTCATGAAATATCTGTATTCCAATCTGCACCTGCGCCTGGAAGTATGCCGTGCAGCCGGGAGGATCGACCATGGTCTCAGTTACATTGAGATAATCCGGGCCTTTGAAGGGGCCAAAGCAAATCAGCAGGCAGCATGCGGGAATTGGCGGGAAACATACCAGACCCAGCTGTCCAGGGGGAAAAATCTCAGTGTAATGCTCCTGGGACGTCCCTACACAGTCCTTAATCCGGTCATGAACAAGAAAATCCCCCAGATATTCTCAACCCTGGGTATAAAGACATTCTTTCAGGATATGATTGATCTTGAAAACCGGGACATGTCCTCCATAGAACCTTTTTTAAGAGAGCTGCACTGGAACTATGCAGCTGATATCATCAAGGCCTGCAAGGTCGTTTCTGAAGCTCCGGGGGTTTACCCGGTGCTCATGACCTCTTTTAACTGCTCTCCTGATTCCTTTATCCGGGATGTTTTCCAGAATCTCATGGAGGGAGCGGACAAGCCCTATTTGATCCTGGAAATGGATGAACATGGGTCCAGTGTGGGTTATGAAACCCGGATCGAGGCCGCAGTGCGGGCTTTTCAGAACCATGCGGGGGAAATAATAAAACAGGCGCCTTCAAGTGCCAGGATTAACCCGGTCAAGGCTTCCTCCATGCACGGCAAAACAGTATTGTTTCCCAACTGGGATCCTATTACCTGTCGTTTTTTGGTGGCCAACCTGCAAAGGGAAGGCATAGACGCCCGCCTCATGCAAGAGAAGCAGGATGTGATCAAGCGCAGCATGCGCTTGAACAGCGGACAGTGTATACCCATCAACGCCATTGCCCAGGAGTTTGTGGAGCATGTGCGCCAGAATGATATTGATCCTGAAAAAGCCGTGCTCTGGATCGCCAATGCGGAGATTGCCTGCAATATCCGGCTTTATCCCTACAGACTGAAGCAGATGATCGCCTCATTCGGGAAAGGCATGGAAAAAGCAGGAGTATACACCGGGAGCATCTCCTTTGTTGACGTGTCCATCAGGGCGGCCATGAACTCATATTTCGCGTTCATGTTCGGAGGAATGCTGCGCAGGATGGGATGCCGGATCAGGCCCTATGAAAAACATCCCGGGGAGACCGACAGCGTGCTTGAATCATGCGTTCAGATTATTGAAGAGACCTTCCTGGGGCTGCGTGACAGGGAAACGACCGTGGATGAAGCAATACAGTTGTTTGCCTCCATTGCAACCTGTGCAGGCAAGCGGGTCCAGGTGGCCATTTTCGGCGATCTTTACGTCAGGGATAACCCGGAGTTCAACCAGGACCTGATCGGATTCATTGAGGCCCACGGCGGGGAGGCCATCACCACTCCCTACAGCGACTATGTCAAGATGATCGCCCCTGCATATTTCCGCAAATGGTTTGCAGAAGGAAAGTATCTGATTCTGCTTGGTAACCGCACCCTGCTGGAGACCATGGTGCACCGGGAAAAAGCCTATTACCGGCATTTCAGCAGGATTCTCAATGAGCCTCAGCCTGTATACGATGTCCAGCCGGACACCATCCTGTCCCGTTTCGGTCTTATACCGGAGAACAGCGGTGAGTCCATGGATAATATTCTTAAGATCTATTACCTTAAAAAATATTACCCGGACCTGTCCCTCTTTGTTCAGACCAGTCCCTCTTTCTGCTGTCCCTCCCTGGTGACCGAGGCCATGGCCAGGTCCATTGAAAAGCATACAGGCGTGCCTATCGTCTCCATTACCTATGACGGCACCGGCGGGGACAAGAACCGCAAGATTATTCCCTACCTGGAGTTTGCATTGGAAGAAACCGCCCGATCTGGGGCCTGAGCAGCCTTCATTCCTTCACCGGCGGCCTGCATAAAGGCCTTCAGCCTCTGTTCATAGGGGGGCTCGGCAAAAAAGGCTGAACCGGACACCAGGACCTGTGCTCCACACTGCACCAGTTCACGAGTATTTTCCAGGGTCACGCCTCCGTCCACCTGAATCAGCGTATCCAGACCGCGGGAGGTGATCATGTCTTTCAGCTTGCGGATTTTTTCCAGGCTGAAGGACAGAAATCTCTGCCCTCCGAATCCGGGATTTACGCTCATGATCAGGACCATATCCAGCTGGGGCAGGACATATTCGATTATTTCCAGCGGGGTATGCGGATTCAGGGCCGCTGCAGACTTGACGCCCAGCCTGGAAATTTCGGAAAGAGTGCGCTCCAGATGGGTGCAGGCCTCCACGTGAACGCATATAAGATCAGCCCCTGCCCGGGCAAACTCCTCAAGGTAGCGGTCAGGTTTCTTAATCATCAGATGCACATCAAAGAAAAGCCTGCATTTTCCCCTGCATTTGGCAATGATGGGAGGCCCAAAAGTGATGTTGGGCACGAAAGAACCGTCCATGACATCCCAGTGCACCCAGGACACCCCGGCCTTTTCCAGGTCCAGCAGTTCCCGTTCCAGGCAGCTGAAATCAGAGGACAGAAGCGAAGGGGACAGAATGAACTCTTGATCATTGTTCATATTAAAGCCTTGAGACATGCACATATGCTGCCATGCCGGGCAGATGGTTTTTCAAGTATATTTTATGGCGCTGATACG
Source organism: Desulfonatronospira sp. (assembly GCA_003551155.1). Classification (GTDB taxonomy): domain Bacteria; phylum Desulfobacterota; class Desulfovibrionia; order Desulfovibrionales; family Desulfonatronovibrionaceae; genus Desulfonatronospira. The sequence goes on along the minus strand of PUMA01000160.1, from coordinate 1,275 downwards.
CATGAGCTTGTCAAAGGAATGCAGAGATTCGATGCGCCTGAGGGTCCCTGTCCTGCCCCGCATGACCACGGAACGGGTCAGTGCGCCCTGGCCGGTAAAGCTGACCCCCTGCAGAAAGGTTCCTCCTGAAATCCCGGTGGCCGCGAAAAAAACATCCTCGCTCTGGATAAGCTCTTTTACCGTGAGTACCCGGTTCAGGTCATACCCTGCCCTGACCAGGTTTTCTTTCTCCTGATCTGACTGAGGATCCAGCCTGCAGTGCATTTCACCGCCCACGGCAATAATGGCTGCCGCAGCCAGAACACCTTCCGGAGTGCCTCCTGTGCCCATCATCACATCCACATCTCCTTCAGGGCTTACAGCCATGAGTGCCCCGGCCACGTCACCGTCCGTGTGCAGCTGGATCCTGGCACCAGCCTGGCGTATTTCCTGGATAAGGCTTTTGTGTCTGGGTTTATCCAGGACAAAGACCACCAGATCGTCCACGGACTTGCCCAGGGCGTTGGCTATCTGTTTCAGGTTCACTCCCACAGGGGCGGTGAGATCCACATGATCCCTGGCCTGTGCAGGCACGGCGATTTTTTGCATGTAAAAGCCCGGACCCGGATCAAACATGGTTCCTCTGGGAGCCAGAGCCACCACTGCAATGGCATTGGGTCGTCCAAAGGCCAGAAGCCTTGTTCCCTCCACAGGATCAACTGCAACATCCATGGCCGGGCCATTGCCCGTACCCAGCTGTTCCCCGTTATAAAGCATGGGAGCGTCGTCTTTTTCACCTTCTCCGATGACCACTACGCCTCTTATGTCAATGGCGTTGAAGCTGAAGCGCATGGCTTCAACCGCTGCCAGGTCACCGCCTTGTTTGTCTCCTTTGCCCATCCAGCGAGAAGAGGCCAGGGCTGCTGCTTCAGTGACCCGGACCAGGTCCAGGGCCAGGTTTCTCTGAGGTGCTTCGTGGATCATGTCTCGAATTCTCCTGAAAAATGTTCAGTCCTGAACGTTTTTTTGGGTTCTTCGACCCAATGCCTGGATTTTATAGCCAGGCTGCAAAACATAACAAAATCTTAGCCTGGAGCAAGTAATACAGGCTCCTCGACGCAACGTGTGGATTTTATATACAGTAAAAAAAATTAAGAGCCTTATCCAGAATGCCAGCTCAGGGGTTTTGGCAAAAGCGGCTCAAACTGTCTGAAGCGAGCTAGGCGGACTTAAGCCCGCACGTTATTTCCTGTGCACATGCTGGAATCCTGGTAAAGTGCGGGCTTTAGTCCGCCT
>PUMA01000004.1 GCA_003551155.1 Desulfonatronospira sp. | reverse complement strand
TCCGGCTCCGTGTATTTTATTCTGCCAACTTGTTTTTGACTTCTGCCGGGACCTGGGCTAAAAAATTATATTATATTTTTTCATTCCGTCATTAGCAAGTTTAATTATGACTCGTCCCGGTTGTTCAAGTGCACAGCGCTTGCCCGTCATAATCGCCGGTGGCCACGATTTGAAAGTGTTTTCCAGAAGGCAGTTCTTCATATACAATGGTTTTAACAGAGGAGTCTATGAGTGACTTGGAAACCGTAATCGGCCTTGAAGTGCATGCTCAGCTCAAGACCGAGTCCAAGATATTCTGCGCCTGTTCCACGCGTTTCGGAGACGAACCCAATACCAATACCTGCCCTATATGCACGGGTATGCCCGGAGTGCTTCCGGTGCTGAACAAAAGAGCTTTGGAGTTTGCAGTCAAAATGGCTCTGGCTTTGGACTGCCGGGTAAATTCCAGATCGATCTTCGCCCGGAAGAATTACTTCTATCCGGATCTGCCCAAGGGATATCAGATGTCCCAGTACGAAAGTCCTCTGGCCGAGCATGGACACATAACCGTCATGGTCCGGGATGTGAGCAGGGATATCGGCATTACCAGGATTCACATGGAAGAGGACGCAGGCAAGTCCATCCATTCTCCTTCCGAGGGGGTCAGCTATGTAGATCTGAATCGCACCGGCGTGCCTCTTTTGGAGATAGTTTCCGAGCCGGATATGCGCAGTCCCCAGGAAGCTTCGGCGTATCTTAAGGCATTGCGAGGAATTCTGCGTTACCTGGAGATCTCGGACGGCAACATGGAAGAGGGCAGTTTTCGCTGCGACGCCAATATATCACTGCGGCGGGCCGGGCAGAGCCAATTGGGAACCCGCACGGAAATCAAGAATCTCAATTCCTTTCGACATGTGGAAAAGGCTCTGGAATACGAGATTTTCAGGCATAGCGGTCTTCTCCAGGACAAAGAAGCAGTGATCCAGGAGACCAGGCTTTATGATCCGGACAGGGCGATAACAGTATCCATGCGCGGCAAGGAGGAAGCCCACGATTACCGCTATTTTCCTGATCCGGACCTGGTGCCTGTCCTGGTGGAAGAGGACTGGATACTCCGCCTGAAACAGGAGCTGCCCGAGCTGCCCACAGCCAGATTCAACAGGTTCATCAGGGAATACGGTCTGCCTGCTGAAGATGCCCAGGTGCTTACTTCGGAGCGGGAACTGGCTGATTTTTTTGAGCAATGCGCCGGGCAGTATGCCCATCCCAAAAAGATCAGCAACTGGGTTATGACCGAGTTTTTAAGGGAGCTGCATCAGGCCGGATGCAGCATCAGGGACGCTGCCATCCGGCCGGAACACCTGTCGGCCCTGGTGCGGATGGTGGATGAGCAGGTCATAAGCAGCAGGATCGCCAAGAACATATTTCCGGAAATTTTTGCCCGGGGGGTGGATCCGGCAAAGCTGGTCCGGGAAAAAGAACTGGTTCAGATTTCCGATTCCGGAGCCCTGGAAGAGATGGTGGATGAGGTGATCAGGGCTTACCCGGAAGAGGCCCAGAAATACCGCCAAGGGCGCAAGAAGCTCATGAGCTTTTTTGTGGGGCAGGTCATGAAGATGTCCAGGGGACAGGCCAATCCCGGCCTGGTCAACCAGATATTCAAGGACAGGCTGGGTTGATCCGTGGAGCACATTTATTTTGATTCCCGAAAAAAAAATCTGGTGCTGCTGGATCAGCGTTTCCTGCCCGCACAGGAAAAATGGTTCAGATGCGCGGATACCTCGGATGTGGTCTATGCCCTGCAGAAGATGGTCATACGCGGAGCCCCGGCCATAGGAGTTGCTGCAGCCTACGGGTGCGTTCTGGCAGCCCTGGAGGTAAAGGGCGGTGATGCCTGGCTGAAGTCGCTGGAGGAAAAAACAAGGGAAATATCCCAGGCCAGGCCGACAGCAGCAAATCTGGGCTGGGCTGTACAGCGCATGCTAGCCGCCTGTAAAAGCAGGATTTTTTCCACGGCCACTGACCTGGCCGGGTTCTGGCTGGAGCAGGCCCTGGAAATACACCGCGAGGATGTCCGCAGCAACAGGCTCATGGGAAGCCATGGCCTGGACCTCCTGGAAGACGGGGACACGGTCATGACTCACTGCAATGCCGGGGCCCTGGCCACTGGAGGCTACGGTACAGCTCTGGGAGTAATACGGGCTGCCGTGGAAGAGGGCAAGAGAATCAGGGTAATTGCCAGCGAGACCAGGCCTTTCTTGCAGGGAGCCAGGCTTACCGCCTATGAACTGGCCCGGGATAATATTCCGGTGCGGGTGGCCTGCGACAATGCCTGTGCTTATCTTATGCACAGGCAGATGGTGAACAAGGTGGTTGTAGGAGCTGACTGCATTGCAGCCAACGGAGATACGGCCAACAAGATAGGCACCTATGCACTGGCTGTCCTGGCCGAGAGACACGGTATTCCTTTTTACGTGGCCGCACCCCTGTCCACCTTTGATCTCTCTCTGCCTTCGGGGGAAGATATTCCCATTGAGGAGCGGGATCCGCAGGAGGTAAGATATATCATGGGGCAACCCATTGTCCCTGAGGATGTGGATGTTTACAATTATGCCTTTGATGTCACCCCACACCATTTGATTTCCGGAATCATCACAGATAAGGGCATCTTGAGTCTGCCGCTTCAGGATAACACCGGTGCCCTTTAATCTCTGACTCCTGACCCGGGTTATATGCTGCCTTATGTTGTAATAGTAGGCCGGCCCAACGTGGGCAAATCCACACTGTTCAACCGTCTGAGCAGACAGAACAAGGCCCTTGTGCATGACCGGCCCGGGGTCACCAGGGACCGTCTCTACGCCCGGGTGCGGGGGGGAAGCAGAGAGTTTGCTCTTGTGGATACCGGGGGGCTGGTGCTGGAAAAAGGGGACAGGCTTGTAGAGGATATCTATGAGCAGGTTCAGGATGCTCTGAGTAGTGCCGACCTGATACTTTTTGTGGTGGACGGAAAGTCAGGCCTTACTGCTTTGGACAGACAGCTGGGGACAATGCTCAGACAGAGCCGCAGGCCTGTACACCTGGTGGTGAACAAGGTGGATGGCCAAGAGCAGAGCGCTTTCCTGGAAAGTGATTTTTACTCTCTGGGGTTCCATCTGACCCAGGTTTCTGCGGCCCATGGCTATAACATCCCCTCTCTTATGGAGACCATTGAGTCCACCCTGCCCGAAAGCGAACCGGCAGAGGAACAGTTACAGGGCCTTCGCCTTTCCTTGCTGGGCAGACCCAATGTGGGCAAATCTTCCCTGGTCAATGCCCTGACAGGAGAGCAGCGCGTTCTGGTCAGTTCCAGTGCCGGCACCACCAGAGACTGTGTGGATGTAATTCTGAACAGGGACGGCAAACAGTATATTTTTATTGACACTGCCGGTGTTCGCCGTAAAACCACAATTAGGGACGACCTGGAAAGATTCAGCACTCTGCGGGCCATCAAGAGCAGTCAGAGAGCTGATGTGGCTTTGCTGGTCCTGGACGCCCTGACCGGAGTGGTTGCCCAGGACAAGAAGCTTCTGTCTTTTCTTGAGCGGGAAAAAATTCCCATGGTCATCCTGGTGAACAAGGTGGACCTGGTGCCCAGGGAGCAGCTGGGGAAGCTCAAGGGCTACTTCCGTGATGAACTGGCGTTTTGTTCATATGCGCCGGTTATTTATACCTCCTGCGTTACCAGGGCGGGTCTGGGGGGACTCATACCCCTGGCTGAAAAGGTCATGGCCCAGTCCAGGATCAGGGTGGGAACCGGGCAGCTCAACAGGCTGGTCAGGGACGCAGTCCAGGGGCATCAGCCTCCCATGGTCAAGGGGCGCAGGGCCAAAATATATTATCTGACCCAGCCCGGGGTCAGTCCGCCGGAGTTTGTTTTTTTCGTCAATGATCCAGAGCTGATCAAGCCGGCTTATGCCAGATACCTGGAGAAGCAGCTCCGCAGGACGTTTCAGCTGGATATGGCTCCTTTAAAGCTTTTTTTCAGATCCAGCCATAAACAGGATTGATGATGGTGAATCACAAAGCCCAACGCCCTGGAATATCCGGGCTGCAGGTTTGAACCGGGCCGGGCTGTGAACAGCCTGCACAACAGGGACAAAAAATAGAATAAGGGGGAAATATGATTCAGAAATCGGAAAATATCTGGTTTGACGGCCGCCTGGTGCCCTGGGACGAGGCCAGAGTGCATGTGCTTACGCACACACTGCACTACGGAGTCGGGGTGTTTGAGGGCATCAGGAGCTATAAGTGCAGCGACGGCACTTCAGCCATATTCAGGCTGGAAGAGCATGTGGAGCGGCTGTTCAACTCGGCCAAGACCGTGGAGATGGAAATACCCTTTACTCAGGAGGAGATCTGCCAGGCTGTTGTGGATACGCTCCGGGCCAACCGCATGGATCAGGGGTATATCCGGCCGCTGGCATTTATCGGAGACGGGGCCATGGGCGTGCACCCCGGAGACAATTCCATACGGGTGATCATCGCCACCTGGCCCTGGGGCACCTATCTTGGTGAAGATGCCCTGCACAACGGCATCCGGGTCAAGACATCCAGCTTCACCAGGCACCACGTCAATATTATGATGACCAAGGCCAAGGTATCAGGCAATTATGTCAATTCAGTGCTGGCCAAGCGCGAGGCCATTGCTGACGGATACAACGAGGCCCTGATGCTTGATGTGGACGGATATGTGGCTGAAGCCACCGGGGAGAATATTTTCCTGATCAAGAACGGCAGGCTCAAGACCCCCCCTCTGGGATCCATCCTGGGGGGGATCACCAGGGACTCATTGATTACCATGGCCCTGGACATGGGTTACTCCGTGACAGAGCACCGCTTCACCAGGGATGAGCTGTACATGGCTGACGAAGCCTTTTTCTGCGGCACAGCCGCTGAAGTTACTCCCATCCGAGAGGTGGACCGCAGGATAATCGGACAGGGCAAGGCGGGCCCCAATACACTTCTTTTTCAAAGCGAATATTTCAAGATTGTCCGGGGCGAAAATATGAAGTATGCTGAATGGCTGTATGACTATGAATTGTAATTGTAGTGACAGGTAAAAAAACAAGCTCTTGGACGTATGCTGTGGATTGTTATGGCATTCTGGATAAGGCTCTTAATTTTAACTGTATATAAAATCCACACGTTGCGTCGAAGAGCCCTTTTTGTTTTCATGTTTTTGTACTTTCGCACTTTTAACCGGGAAGACTTAAATGGCCAAAGCCGGACTCACAGCCAGGTACAGGCCTCAGAATTTCGCCCAGGTGGCCGGGCAGGATTTTATCAAGACCATTCTGTCCAGGGCCGCGGCCCTGGACAGGCCGGCACACGCCTATCTTTTCAGCGGGACCAGGGGAGTGGGTAAGACCACTGTAGCCAGGATTCTGGCCAAGGCTATCAATTGCCGCAAAGGGCCTGCACCTGAGCCCTGTAATGAGTGTTCCAGCTGCGAGCAGATAACCAGGGGCTCATCCCCTGACGTCCGGGAGATTGACGGAGCATCGCATACCGGGGTGGATCACGTGCGCAAGCTGCGTGAAGAGGTGGTGTATACGCCCATGAGCGGACGCTACAAGGTTATCATTATTGATGAAGCCCATATGCTCTCCCAATCGGCATTCAATGCCCTGCTCAAGACCCTGGAGGAGCCTCCCAGGCATTGCGTGTTCATCATGGCCACCACAGCCCAGGAAAAGTTTCCGTCAACCGTGCTCAGCCGCTGCCAGCACTATGTGTTCAAGCGGCTTACCATGAAGGAGCTGGGTGATCATCTTAAATATGTCCTGGGAGAGGAAAACGTGGCCTACCAGGATGAAGCGGTGCAGCTTCTTGCCCGGCGCGGAGACGGGAGTGTCAGGGACAGCATGTCCATGCTGGGGCAGGTGCTGGCCCTGGGAGGCGAAGGGCTCAAGACCCGGGATGTGCGGCAGGTTCTGGGCCTGGCTGAACAGGAAGTTTTTCACCGGCTCATGCAGTATGTCCTGGACCGGAATCTTCCGGGCCTGTACGAACTTGTCCAGTACCTTCTAAACCAGGGGCTGGATCTGGGATTTTTTCTCCAGGAGCTGGCCCATTGCTGGCGCAACCTTTTTTTGTTGTCCAGCGGCGGTGACGGGGTGGAAAAGATCCTGGATATGGATCCCCAGGAGATCGATTATTGGCGCAAGATGGCTGAAAATATTCCAGCCGCTCATATTCATGCAGGATGGCAGATGGTTCTTGAAGAACGCAAAGGCATTCTCAGCAGCAGTGAACCTGGTCTGAGCCTGGAGCTTATGCTTTACAACCTGGCTTATCTGCCTGAACTTATTCCTGTGTCTGATTATGATCCTGGTTTAATCCGGAACCCGAAACCCTCTGCTGATGATTTTCCAAAAGAAAGTTCATTTCTGCAGGAACAGCAGATACAGGATCAGAAGCAGAAAGAAGCCCTTCAACCTGATCAGGCCGAAGAAAGCCGGCCCGGACCAGAGTCTGAAAGCAGTCCTGATCCTTCTTGGGCAAAGGACAAAGCCGAAAATTCAGTGTCCGAAGTCCAAAAATGGGATGATTTTATCAAGTTCTGCTCCAGCCGTGCTTCTGACGACCGGACCATTTCCAGAATGCTCGGCCACTGCCGGGCCAGGATAGAGCAGGACAGCCTGATCCTGATCCCGGAAAAGGAATTTGTTCTTCCTCAGATAGAGCGCAACGGACGTAAAGGCAGGATAGCCATGCTGGCCGACAATTATTTTGGACGAAAAATGCAGGTTCGCTTCCATGGGTCAGATCAGCGTCAAGGTGCTGACTCT
>PUMA01000110.1 GCA_003551155.1 Desulfonatronospira sp. | reverse complement strand
TTAGTTTTCATCCGGAAACGGTTCTTTTTCCTTTTGGCTGCGTCAATCTGCACAATTCTTCGTCAACGTATTAAGATACGCCTCCTCATAATTGCTTGATTTCCTTGCCAAAAGAAAAAAACTCCTCGTTTCCGGAAAGAAAACCGGTTGGTTCAGCATCCGGAAATAAAGAATTTCCGGATGGAAACAAGTTAAATCGTAACAACTCACGAACCCGGGAAACCCGTCTGCATTACATTTTATTGGATGATCCCAGGACGTTCTTGATTTTATGCCCCACCATTTCCCGTACAGCTTCCCTGGCCGGCCCAAGGTACTTACGCGGATCGAACTCTTCAGGTGTTTCCTGGAAAAACCTGCGGATGACCGCGGTCATGGCCAGCCGTATATCCGTGTCAATATTTATTTTGCACACTCCTGAGGAAGCTGCCCGGCGAAGAAAGTCCTCTGGAACGCCCTTTGCGTCAGAAACCTTTCCTCCGTAACGGTTGGCCATCTCCACAAACTCTGGCAGTACCGAGGAAGCACCGTGCAGCACAAGAGGAAAGTTCGGAAGCTTGGAGGAGATATTCTCCAGGCGCTCAAAGTCCAGCCGGGGCTCTCCCTTGAACTTGTATGCCCCGTGGCTGGTACCGATGGCCACAGCCAGGGAATCACATCCGGTTCTTTCCACAAACTCCACTGCTTCATCCGGATCAGTGAAAACATTTTCTTCTGAGCTGACCTCATCCTCCACTCCTGCCAGGCGCCCCAGCTCGGCTTCCACCCAGACCCCGCGATCATGCGCGTAGTCGACCACCTGCCTGGTGAGGGCGATGTTGGCTTCGAAATCAAGATGCGAGCCGTCGATCATTACCGAAGTAAACCCGGCCTGGATAACATCGCGGCAGATTTCAAAGCTCTGTCCATGGTCCAGGTGCAGTACCACAGGCAGATCTGTTTCTTGCAGGGCAGCTTCCATCAGCTTCATGATATATGTCTGTCCTGCATATTTGCGGGCCCCGGCGGATACCTGCAGGATCAGAGGCGATCTTTCCTCTTCCCCGGCTTTGATAATGCCTTGAATTATTTCCATGTTGTTGACATTGAAAGCACCTATGGCGTACCCGCCGTGATAGGCCCTTTCAAACATTTCCCTGGGTGAAGTTAAGGGCATTTCTCCTCCTTTGTCTGCCAGGACTTGACGGCCTGCTGTAAGCAAGCAGATTTGATGATTTCAGGTGATGTGAAATTAAACAATTATTATTAAATGCTAGCAGATTGAACTGCCTCTTGCAACTCGTTCATAGCGGCATGGTTGGTGAGTTCAAACTGAAGAGGGGTAAGAGTTATATAGTTCTGGCTGAGCAAGGCCCTGTCAGCTCCGGGGTCCACCCGGTGCATGGGTATTTCTCCTCCCAGCCAGTAGTATGGGTTGCCTCGGGGATCCTTACGTATATTATAGTAGTCTTTATAGACCACAGTTGTCTGGGGGCAGAGTCGAACTCCGCGGGCATCCTTCAGGTCGCAGGATGGAAAGTTGAGATTGAGAATGTTCTGACACGGAAGCCTGGTCCAGTCAAAACGCTCAGCAAACCTGAGCACCCAGTCAGCTTGGGGGGATAAGTCCAGGGGCCTGAATTCATCAATGGATACGGCCATGGAAGGCACTCCGGCCAGGGCTCCTTCAGTTGCAGCAGAGACCGTGCCTGAATAAAGTACATCTATACCAACGTTGGCCCCGCTGTTAATTCCGGAAATGATGAGGTCGGGTTTTTTCTGCAGGTGGAAGTGCATGGCCCATTTTACGCAGTCCACAGGCGTACCGGACAGGGCCATGCCCCGGAAGCCGTCTTCCCGGATCTCTTTGACCCGTACCGGAGAGAAAATGGTCAGGGAGTGACCCACAGCGCTCTGTTCGGTCACCGGGGCCACCACGTGCACCCTGTTTCCTGCCCCGGTAAAGGCATGGAAAAGGGATTTCAGCCCCATGGCATGGATGCCGTCGTCATTGGTCAGAAGAATTTCCATTTTTCAGGTGCGTCCTGGTATTCTTTTTTGGCCCTGTTCAAACCGGCATTAAAGGCTTTCTGATTGATTTCCATGATCTTTGCAGGGAGTATTTCCCTGAGGCTTTTGCGCACGGCCGAGGCGTGCATAAAGGGAAGAAAATGGGTCAATGCCCCGAGAGCAACAATATTGGCGGTCTGGACCAGTCCCACTTTTCTGGCCATCTGGGTAAACGGCAGCCCCCAGAATATATTGGTGGGAGTCTGGGTTACATGAAAGGTATCCACCAGCAGGAAACCCTCGGGCTTGAGGTGAGCGAAATATTTATTGCAGGCCTCCTGGCCCAGAGCCACCAGCAGGTCCAGGCTGATGGTTTTGGGGTAGCTTATTCTCTGGGAGCTGATGACCAGATCACAGCGGCTGGCTCCTCCTCTGGCTTCGGGTCCATAGCTCTGGGTCTGGGCGACCTGATATCCATGCTCCAGAGCAAGAGCCTGGCCCATGATCCTGCCCAGAGTCAAAATGCCCTGTCCGCCCAGTCCGGAAAGCCGAATTTCAAACCTGTCCAGGCGCAGGTCTTTTTTCATCAGGTTTCTCCTCGAAGCTCGCGGCGCATGCGGGCATGTTTCTCCTCCAGGCCGATACAGTCCTTCTGTTCAAATATTCCGGTGACAACGGCATCTTTTCGTTTTTCCGGCGGCAATTCCTGGAACTTATCCAGAGACACTGATTTTTTCTGCAGCCATCTATACATGTCCACCGAGGTCTTGAACCTGTTTTTGCGTCCGAACTGGGTATGGCAGGGACTGATTATCTCCACCATGCCAAAGCCGGGATGAGTAATGGCCGTGGAGATCATTTTGTCCATATGTCTGGCCTGCATGACTGTGGTTCTGGCCACAAAGCTTGATCCGCAGACCTTGGCCACCCTGGAGATATCAAACTCTTCTTCCAGCTGCCCGAAAGGAGTAGTCGTGGAATAGCTGCCCAGGGGAGTGGTGCAGGAGCTTTGCCCACCGGTCATGCCGTAGATATGATTGTTAAGCACCAGGGCGGCAAGTCCGATATTGCGCCTGGCTGCGTGAATGAGATGGTTGCCCCCGATGGAGAGAGCGTCCCCGTCTCCCATGATGACAATGACCGTGAGCCTGGGATTGGCCATTTTAATGCCCGTGGCAAAGGTCAGGGCCCGGCCGTGGGTGGTGTGTACTGAATTGAAATCCACATATACTGGTATTCTGCCTGAACAGCCGATGCCCGCCACCAGGACCACGTCATCCTTGGCCAGCCCCAGGCTGTGCACCGAGCGGATCAGCGAGCCCAGAACAATCCCGTGGCCGCATCCCGGACAGAAAACATGGGGAAATCTTTTGGAGTGCCTGAGATAGTTGTGAATAAGCTGGGTAACTTTGGCCACGGCTTCAACCCTTAAGAATTCTGCTTAATATTTGTCCGGGGGTGATGATCTGCCCGTCAACCCTGTTCAGGGTATGTATCTTGCTCTGGCCGTTGTTCACTCTCTTGATTTCCCTGGACATCTGACCCATGTTCATTTCCGGGACAATGAGCGTTGGACATTTACGGATCATTTTTTCCACAGCCGGCCTGGGAAAAGGAAACAGGGTCTTGAGTTTCAAAAGCCCGGCCTTTTCCCCTCTCTCCCGGGCCTGCTGCACGGCCAGTTCAGCGGCCCTGGCCACGCAACCGTAGGCTATCACGCAAATTTCAGCATCCTCGCACATTATTTCATCCACCATCTGGATATCGTAAAAAAACTGGTCGATCTTGCGGAAAAGTCGCTGCATGAGCTGCTCCACCTCCTTGGGGTTGGAGGTGGGGTAACCGTGATCATCGTGAATGAGTCCGGTGACATGGTAGCGATAACCTGAACCCAGGGGAGGCATGGGTGATACTCCGCGCATGTTGTCTTCATAGGGCAGGTACCATTCCGGAGGCATGCTCGGGGTCAGCCTTGAAAATACGTATGTGTCATCCGGATCAGGCAGAGTGATCTTCTCCCTGGTGTGTGCAGTGACTTCGTCCAGGAGCAGAATGACCGGGGTGCGGTATTTTTCGGCAAAATTAAAGGCAGTTACAGTCATGTGCAGGCATTCCTGCACATCACCTGCAGAAAGGACTATAATGGGATGGTCTCCGTGAGTGCCCCATCTGGCCTGTTGCACATCGCCCTGGGCAGGGCTGGTGGGCATTCCCGTGCTGGGGCCGGTACGCATGACATTGGCCAGGACCAGGGGTACTTCAGTGATGCAGGCGTAGCCTATATGTTCCTGCATCAGGGAAAATCCCGGTCCGGAAGTGGCGGTCATGGCCTTGCGTCCTGCCAGTGATGCCCCGATAACCGCCCCCAGCCCGGCAATTTCATCTTCCATCTGAATGAAGACCCCGCCGCGCAGACGGGGCAGGCGGGCGGACATTTCCTCGGCGATTTCCGTGGACGGGGTAATGGGGTAGCCGGCGTAAAAGGTGCAGCCGGCCAGGAGAGCTCCTTCCACTACAGCTTCATTGCCCAGGGCAAAAATTTCTGTTGTTCTTTTCTTGCGTGATTTGGCGGCCATGCGATCCTTTCTCAAGGGAAAACTGGTTGGGCAGATTATCCTGTACTATTGTTTCTAGTTTTCTGCAGGTCCTCGCGGGTGGCAGGGCGCACCTCCTCAATATAGGCTTCAAAGGGAGTAAGTTCTTCCCTGGGATGGACCATGATAGCAAAGTCCGGACAATGAATCTCACAGAATCCGCAGTTTATGCATTCATCATCCTGGACCACCCTGGCCTTGCCCTGATTATCCAGCTTCATGACCTGGGAAGGGCAAAAGGCAACACAGATTCCGCATCCCTTGCACCAGTCCCTGAAAATCTTGACCCTGGTCTCTCCTTTTTTCCCTGACATGCACTTTGTCCTTGTGAATGGCTGAATATATCTGTAAACACTCCCATAACCACTTGAAAATCATTGCGGTTGCATAACCGTAACCATGTTTAGAATGCGCCGCATTCCTGAAAATAAGCTGAAGCCATACTCCAAGGTTGGAGGTTTGACAATAATAATGCACTTCAAAAAATATTTTGTACAGGATATTAAACCGGGACTGCAGGTGCAGGACTTGTTCATGATTACCCAGGCCAGGCAGGCACTGGCCAAGAACGGTCCCTACTGGCAACTCACCCTGCAGGACAGGACCGGGGAAATTCAGGCCAGGATCTGGAGTCCGCTGAGCAGCAGGTTTGAAAACCTGGGCCCGGAACAGGCCGTGCATATCCGGGCAGCAGCCCAGGTCTTCGGAGACCAGGTACAGCTCAATATCGAAGACATGGAGTTTGTAAGGTATGAAGAAATTGATCTGAGCCAGTTTCTTCCTGCTTCTTCTGTTCCGCCTGAAGAACTGCACCAGAATCTGCTGGCCTTCCTGCAGCAGAACATTTCCCATGCTCCCCTGAGGAAGCTGGCCCGAAAGATCCTTGCCCAGGAAGACATAAGAAACTCGCTCTTAAAAGCCCCGGCCGCCAAGAGCATTCATCACGCCTACATGGGGGGACTCCTGGAACACACCCTCAGTGTCTGCCGGATCTGCTTCCGGATATGTGATGAATATCCGGATCTGGATCGTGATATTCTGCTCACTGCGGCCGCCCTGCACGACTTGGGCAAGGCCAGGGAAATTTCCCCCGGGGCAAGCAGGAGTTATTCGGATCAGGGCAGGCTTCTGGGCCACATTCTGCTGGGCCTGGACATGATGGAACCCTTTTTGGCCCGGGCCAAGGATCTTGATCCCGGGCTCGTTCTTCACCTCAAGCACATCATAATCAGCCACCATGGCGAGCTGGAATTCGGCTCCCCCAAGAGGCCCAAGACCAAAGAGGCCTTTGTGCTTCACTTTGCGGACAATCTGGATGCCAAGCTCAACACCCTGGACCAGGCTTTGAGCAGCCGCGGTGATCCCCGGGAAGAAGGGGGTTACTGGTCCGATTACCAGAGATCCCTTGAGAGGTATGTCTACCGGGCGGTCAAAACTCCGAGGCCTGCACCTGCAGGATCCGGAAAGGTTAAAAAGGAAGACCAGTGTTTATTACCTTTGAAGGAATAGAAGGCTGCGGCAAATCAACGCAGGTAAGGCTTTTGCGCGATTATCTGGGGAGCCTCGGGCTGGAGGTTCTGGTCACCAAGGAGCCCGGGGGAAGCAGGCTGGGAAAAAAGCTGCGCAGTATGCTTCTTTCTATGGAGAACAAGGATATCACCAGGGAGGCTGAACTTTTTCTGTATCTGGCGGACAGGGCTCAGCATGTGCAGCAGGTCATACGTCCGGCCCTGAAAGACGGCAGAACCGTTATATCAGACCGCTACGCCGATTCCACTGTAGTTTATCAGGGTTACGGCAGGGGGATGGACCCGGACATCCTTAACCGGATGAACCTGCTGGCTGCGGCAGGAGTATGGCCAGAGATCACTTTTCTCCTGGACCTTCCCCCGGAAGCAGGCCTTGAAAGGGCCATGAAAAGAAATAAAGAGAAAAATATCGCTGCATCCGAAGGCCGTTTTGAGGCTGAAGGCCTGGATTTTCATCGCCGGGTGCGCCAGGGGTACCTGGAGTGGGCGGCCAGAAACAGGAACAGGTTTGTGGTCCTGGACGCTTCTGGGGATGAACTGAGCATATTTGAAGCTCTCAGGGAGAAGGTAAACCAGGCCTTGAGGCTGGAGCAATTTTGACCCCAGGCTGGACTGGAAAACCTAAAGCATTTATGAGTATAAGCAGCCGGTTCCTCGATGCTGCGTGCGGATTGTACATCCATTTAAAATAGAGTATAATTACTTAGTTTCCATCCGGAAATTCTTTATTTCCGGATGTTGAAGCTATAGGTTTTCTTTCCGGAAACGAGGAGTTTTTTCTTTTGGCAAGGAAATCAAGCAATTATGATGAGGCGTATCTTAATAC
>PUMA01000157.1 GCA_003551155.1 Desulfonatronospira sp. | reverse complement strand
TTTTCTTTTGGCAAGGATATCAAGCAATTATGAGGAGGCGTATCTTAATACGTTGACGAAGAATTGTGCAGATTGACGCAGCCAAAAGGAAAAAGAACCGTTTCCGGATGAAAACTAATTAGATCAGCGGATTTCACCCAGGATAGTCAGCGTTGTCCTGCAGAGTTAAGGCGGTAATGAATATGAAGAATACGGCCGTGTTAGCTGTCTGAACAGATTGGATTACCTCCGGTCTTCACAAGTGCAGGCTGCCCGGGAATTAATAATGAGCCATCCGGCATTTGTAACAGTAAAATCATCCAGGATGAAAGTTAGCCCAGCAGGAGCGTGAATATGCGAAAAAAACTATTCGGGACAGATGGTCTGCGGGGACAGGCCAATATATTTCCCATGCTGCCTGAAATCGTTATAAGGCTTGGCCTGGCAGCAGGGCAGTACTTCCGCAACGGACACCGCCGGCACAGAGTACTCATCGGCAAAGACACCAGGCTTTCCGGATATGTATTCGAAAACGCCTTGACCTCGGGCTTCTGTGCTTCCGGTATGGATGTATATCTTGTAGGTCCCTTGCCTACTCCGGCCATCTCCTTTCTGACCAAGAACATGCGGGCCGATCTGGGAGTGGTTATTTCAGCCTCGCACAACCCGTTCATGGACAATGGCATCAAGTTTTTTGACCATATGGGTCACAAGCTTTCAGATAAGGTAGAGGAGGAGATATCAGAACTCGTCCTTTCTCCGGACGTCAACTGGAAACACCCCGACCCTGAAGCCATAGGCAGGGCCAGGAAGATTGTGGACAGTCCGGGCAGATATATTGTGCACCTCAAGAACAGCCTGCCCAATACCATGAGCCTGCAGGGCCTCAAGGTGGTAATTGACTGTGCTCATGGTGCAACCTATAAAGTTGCACCCCTGATTTTTGAAGAGCTGGGAGCCAGGGTAATTGTTACAGGATCCGAACCCGACGGGCTGAATATCAATAAAAAGTGCGGTTCACTCTATCCGGAGGTTGCAGCCAAGATGGTCCTGGAACATGGAGCGGACATCGGGCTGACTCTTGACGGCGACGGAGACCGCCTTATCGCTATTGACGAAAATGGGGTCATTTTGGACGGGGATCAGATAATGGCCATCTGCGCAAAAGATCTTATTGAGCGTGACTGTCTGCCGGGAAAAATACTTGTTAGTACGGTCATGAGCAACATGGCCCTGGAATTGTTTATGAGGAAAAACGGGGGCAGGCTGATGCGTACCAGAGTGGGTGACCGATATGTAGTGGAAACCATGCGCGAGCACGGAGCAGTTCTGGGAGGAGAGCAGTCAGGCCATCTGATTTTCTTGGATTATGCCACTACAGGAGACGGCATCCTGGCCGGTATAAAACTTCTGAAAATAATGCTGGAAAAAAAAAGGCCGCTGTCCGAGCTTTCCAAACTGCTTGAACCGTTTCCTCAAAGACTTATCAATGTGCATGTGGAACGAAAACAGCCTTTCCATGAAGTTGAAAACATAAAAAAAGCAGTACAGGATGCGGAGCTGAAACTGGGACAAAAGGGAAGGGTTCTGCTCAGGTATTCCGGTACTGAATCTGTGGCCCGGATAATGGTTGAAGGTCAGGACGAGATTCTGGTGGAAGATCTGGCTATCCAACTGGCCAGAGAGGTGGAAAAGGGCCTCAGGTCTTAAGAGAGCGGGCCGAATCGATAAAAGTGAGTTAAGGGTTTTTTTTTCAGAATTCCTGGATTACAGGGCATCACAAACTCAATCCGGGCAGATAGGTTCTGTCTGTCTTGCCAAACGTTTCTTCCTGGCATAATCTAATTATTAAATAGCGATCTCTCATTCCTTGCATATGAACCGGAACCCTCTGCCTTTATTAGGGGTGGACAACGGGTCCGGTTTTGCATGGACATGAAAGTTCTTGCCAATTTCGAACCCAAAAGGAGCATTTTATGGAAGCCAAAAAAGTAGTTATCCCTGTGGCTGGGTGGGGAACAAGGTCCCTGCCCGCAACCAAGAACATCCCCAAGGAAATGCTTCCAGTATATAAAAAGCCTGCTGTCCAATATGTAGTGGAGGAAGCCATTGATGCTGACCTGACCAATGTGGTCTTTGTCATTAACCAGCAAAAAGGGATCATTGAGGATCATTTTGACTATAATCTGTCCCTGGAGGCTGTTTTGAGAAGAACAGGCAAGGAGCATCTCCTCAAGGATGTCCGACAGGTTGCAGAGATGGCCAATATCATTTCCGTGCGTCAGAAAGAACAGCTGGGTCTTGGTCATGCGGTGCTCTGTGCCAGAGAGGTGGTGTCCAGGGAGCCCTTTGCGGTCATGGTGGGGGACGATCTGATGTTCAGCAGGAGCCCGGCCATAAAGCAGCTCCTGGAGGTAGCCAAGACTGAGCATATGTCTGTGGTGGGGGTAGTGGAAGTAGCTACAGAAAATATACCTAATTATGGTATAATCCATGGCGAAGAGATTTCTCCGGGGCTTTACCGCATCAGGCATGTTTATGAAAAGCCGAGTATAATGGACGCCCCTTCCAGGCTGGCAATTGTGGGGCGATATGTGCTTACTCCGGAAATATTTGATTATCTGGAGAAGCTAGAACCAGGGCACAATCTGGAATATCAGCTTTCAGACGCCCTGCAGTCCCTGGCTCAGGACAAGAGGCTTCTGGCGGTCAAGCTGGAGGGACAACGCTTTGATATCGGCAACTGGGTGGATTATCTCAGCGGGAATATTTACTTTGCCCTGCAGGACAAGGAACTGAGAGACGATCTGATAAAAAGCCTGGAGGCATTGTTGCCCCACAGGAAGTGATGATCCTGATAAACTCAAATCATGCAACAGAAAGAAACCACAGTCACTGCGTGGTCAGCAGCAGTCTTGAGCCGGCCTTATGTCAGCCTGACTTATCTAGAACCCCCATATCTTCCTGCCCGGGCATGGCAGCCCGGGCTCAGGGTGCTGGTTCCCATGGGCAAGGGCAATGCTCTGCGTTTGGCCGTGCTGATGCGCGGCATGCTCCTGGCGCACTTGCCGGACCAACTCAAATACATTTTCTGGCCCCTGGAAAGAGAGCCTCTGATTAACCTGGAATTTCTGGAAATGCTGGAAAAGGTTGCTTCCAGGCAGATGATTGATCCGGGAAAGGTGCTGGCTTCTGTACTTCCGTCCCCTTTGCGCAAAACACCTTCCGGATGGCTGGACAGGGATAAAAAGCATAATATTTCTTTTTCTTCCGGACTAAAAGATATGCAGTTCATGTCTAAAGCAGCATCCAAGTGGCAGAGCGATCACTGGATATTGAACTATGGTGCTATCAGAGAGGATCCTTTCTTTGCCGTGGCCAAAAACCCTCCCTGGAAGATTCCGCCCAGGGCAAGCCTGCAATGGTCAGTGATGGATATGCTCTGGCACCGGGGAGCACAGCCGCGTTCCAGAATCAGGTCCGCTCTGGGGCAGGGAGCAGCCAGATGCATCCAGTCTCTCCTGAAAAAAAAATTGATCTGTTCAGTTCAGCACCAGACAGAGGAGGACGATACAACTCCTGAACCGGCAAGGGAATACGCTTTGAGCCCTGATCAGCACAAGGCCCTGAACCAGCTTGCACCCAGGCTTGAACAGGAAAAGTTTCATGCTGCGGTTCTGCATGGTATTACCGGAAGCGGCAAGAGCCTGGTCTACCTTAAGCTGGCAAGGAAGTGCCTGGAAAATGGCAGATCAGCCATCCTCCTGGCCCCGGAAATAGCCATTGCCCGACAAATGTACCGGTATGTCAGGCAGTTTCTGCCGGGTGCCGCAGCTCTTCTGCATCATGGGCTCAACACGCCCAGAAAAAAAGAGAACATTTTTTCCAGGGTCAGGTGGAGCGAGGGCCCCGTGCTTCTGGTGGGGACCAGGTCCGCTTTGTTCATGCCCATGCGGGATATTGGGCTTATTGTCCTGGATGAAGAGCATGATGAATCCTACAAGCAGGATCAGAGCTTGATTTATCAGGCCAAGGAGGTGGCTTATTACCTGGCCCGGAGGGACAGGGCACTTCTTGTGCTGGGTTCGGCCACACCGGACATCAAGACCTATCATGCAGCTATTCAAAGCAGAATCGAGCTGGTACAGATGCACCACCGCATTGGCAGCAGCACTCTGCCCAGCGTAGAGTTTGTTGACCTGAAAAAATATCCTCCGGATTTTGGGTCCCTGAGCAAAGGCTGTGCTGATATACTCAGGCAGACACTGGAGCGCGGCGAGCAGGCCGTGATCATGCACAACCGGAGAGGCTACGCGCCAATCATCATGTGCGCTGATTGCTCTGAAACAGTCCTGTGCAAAAGCTGCAGGGTTGCCCTGACCTATCACAAGAAGAGAAACAGGCTGGTATGTCATTATTGCGGAGGCTCCCTTCCTTTTCCCCCTGTTTGCGAACATTGCAGGGGTTCAGAGTGTGTTCCTGTGGGCCAGGGCACTGAAAAGCTGGAGGAGTATCTGAGCAGACATCTGCCCGGTACAAGCGTTTTGCGCCTGGACAGGGACAGCACCAGAAATTCTGGCAAGGCCCGGGACATTCTGGAAAATTTTGCAGCAGGCAAGGCCCAGATCCTGGTGGGAACCCAAATGCTGAGCAAGGGCCATTCCTTTCCGGATGTAACCCTGGCCATTGTTCCGGATGCTGATCTGGGTCTGGGTCTTCCTGATTATCGTTCCACGGAAAGGATTTTTCAGCTTCTGGTCCAGCTTTCAGGCAGGGCTGGCAGAGGAGAAAAGGCGGGCCGGGTATTTATTCAGACCCGCAACCCGGAACATTTTTGCTGGAAATATATAAGAGACTGCGATTACGAGGGTTTCTTCAGCCAGGAGATCCAGCGCAGGCAGACTTTTGATTATCCTCCCTTTGTGAAGCTGGGCCTGATCCGCTTTTCTTTTCCGGCGAGCTGGCCTGACAAGCAAAGGTTCCTGGCCGATCTCAGGCAGAGGGCATCTGAAGCGGGCGCTCACAGTGCCATCAGGCTCTTAGGCCCTGCTCCTGCCCTTCTGTCCAGGCTCAAGGACCGGGAAAGGTATCATTTTCTGATCAAGTCTGATGACTGGATATCCATTAAAAGAGTCTATCTTGCTTTGCGGCCCTTGTTTGAGGAACACCGTCAACTTCGCTTCAGTCTGGATCTGGACCCAGTAAATATGCTTTAGAGGGAAAAGGAAATTATCTGAATAAAGTACTTCAGTTAATGGAGGCAAGGGATGAGAACCAGAGTCAAACAGGCCCTGCAGGCGCAAAAGCCCCAAAATGGACTGGTGCTCAAGGGTTGGGTAAGGACCAAGAGGGAGTCCAAGGGTGTTGTTTTTCTGGAGCTTAACGACGGTTCCTGTCGCGGCAACCTGCAGATTGTGGCGGATTCGTCCATGATCTGTGCAGAAGGCTTTGAAGGCATCAACACCGGAGCTGCCGTCTTGGCAGAAGGCGACCTCGTCCCCTCTCCAGGCAGGGGGCAGAAATGGGAGCTTAAAGCCGGGAGCATACAGGTCCTGGGGTATGCTGATCCAAAACCCTATCCCCTGCAGAAAAAGCGCCATTCCGATGAGTTTTTGCGCAGCATAGCTCATTTAAGGCCCAGGACCAACAAGTATGGGGCCATGAACCGCATCCGTTCCGAGCTGAGCTTTGCCGTGCACCACTATTTTCGCGATCATGGATTTAATTATATCCATTCTCCTATTATCACCGGCTCGGACTGTGAAGGTGCCGGGGAGATGTTTCTGGTTACAGCCCTGGATCTTGAGCAGCCAGCAGTCAGGAAGAAACCAGTGGATTTTGCCCTGGATTTTTTTGGTAAAAAGGCTCACCTTACAGTTTCCGGGCAGCTTCCGGCTGAAAGCCTGGCCTGCGCCTTGGGAGACGTTTACACCTTCGGCCCGGTTTTTCGAGCGGAAAACTCCAATACTCCCAAGCATGCCGCCGAGTTCTGGATGGTGGAGCCTGAAATGGCCTTTGCCGATCTGGATGAAATCATGGACATGTCTCAGGATCTGGTACAGTCACTGACCAGGCACATAATGAATAATTGTTCCGAGGACATGGAACTCTTTACCCGTTTTGTGGACCAAAGCCTGGAAGAGCGACTGGAACGCGTCAGCAGCCGGCCTTTTGAGCGAATAAGCTACAGTATGGTTCTGGAGGTGCTCCAAAAGTCCAAAAAGAACTTTGAATTCCCTTTAGAGTGGGGCCTGGACCTTCAGACTGAACACGAGCGCTATTTATGCGAGGAATATTTTCAGGGGCCGGTGATGGTCTATAACTATCCCCTGGAACTTAAGCCCTTTTACATGCGGGTCAATGACGACCAAACCACTGCCGCGGCCATGGACGTACTTCTGCCCCGGGTTGGAGAGATTATTGGAGGAAGCCAGAGGGAGGAAAGGCTGGAGGTTCTGGATCATCGCATCCGTGAGGCTGGTCTTGATCCGGAAGAATACTGGTGGTACCGGGATCTGCGAAGGTACGGGTCTGTGCCGCATGCCGGATTCGGTCTCGGTTTTGAAAGGCTTTTGATGTTTATAACCGGTGCGAGTAATATCCGGGATGTGATTCCTTTTCCCAGGACTCCCAATGCATTGGAATTCTAAGTTTTTTGGTGCATATTGTATTTCTTCATTCTATTTGCTTATCCAAAAAATCTGTTGACACACGTATCCAATCCGTATAGCTTCTATTCCCTTGGCGCCGGCTTACAGGCTGGAGCTAAAGAGTCATTCCTTGATAACCATTTTGAAGCTTTGGATAAATTCTTTTCTTCCTGGAAATGATTTTTGTTGACAGATTAGAAAAGTTTGTTTAATGTTTAAAGTTTCCACGATGAATGTTCCTTGACAATCAAATAGTGAGTCGACCTGGTTAAGGTTTTATTGAATCAGTTCTTTGAGAGCTTTATTGGCTTTTTCAGTTATATTTTAACTGGAGGGTT
>PUMA01000125.1 GCA_003551155.1 Desulfonatronospira sp. | reverse complement strand
TCTGTCTTTTGTCATGCGAAGACAAAGGACAAAAAAGACTTTTTTCAGACGCATCCAGCATGGAGAATGTTTTCTATCAGGACCACCTGCGAGGTATGTGTTTTGATAAAAAAGGTAAGACTCGGTCAGATACTCATGGAACAGGGCTTTATCACCAGAGAGCAGCTGGAGAGTGCCCTGGTGGAGAAAAAAAAGGCCGGTCTCAAACTGGGGGAGTACCTGGTCCGGGCAAATATCTGCCGGGAAGATGATATTGTTCAGTCGGTGAGCAAGCAGTTGCGCATTCCCAGGTACAAGTCATGGGAATATCCTCTGGATGCGGGCCTGGCCGAGGTGGTCTCTGCCGAGACAGCCAGAAAACTCGGTGTTGTTCCTCTGCAGCGCAGAGGAAGTGTCCTGGTGGTGACCATGATCGATCCTCTGGATATAGATTCACTGGATTTTCTCGAAGTATCCACCAACATGGAGGTGGAACCGGTGGTCTGTACTGAAACCGAATTCGGCCAGGTTTTTACATCGCTTTACGGGCTTTACAAGGGGCTGGATAATGTCCTGGAAAGCGTGGAGGAGATGATAGCTGTAGACGAGAACAAGGCTGAAGAAGAGTCCTCTGACGTTGATGTCAGTGCCCTGGAAATTCAGGCCGACCAGGCCCCTGTGATCAAGCTGGTCAATTCCATCATAGCCCAGGCTGTGAGTGAAAAGGCCAGTGATGTTCATATCAGTCCGGAAAAGGATCGGGTTCAGACCAGATTCAGGGTGGACGGACGGCTGCAGCAGGTCT
The DNA here is from genome assembly GCA_003551155.1 of Desulfonatronospira sp. Classification (GTDB taxonomy): domain Bacteria; phylum Desulfobacterota; class Desulfovibrionia; order Desulfovibrionales; family Desulfonatronovibrionaceae; genus Desulfonatronospira. Next base: position 6,195 of record PUMA01000125.1, on the reverse strand, counting down.
CAAGTCCCCCGAAGAAATTGTTTGCTGCGGTTACTTCCAGGATCAAGATTCTGGCCAATATGGACATTTCCGTGACCAGAGTTCCTCAGGACGGTCGTTTCACCGTGATTATGAGAAACAGGGAAATCAACATAAGGGCTTCCTGCTTGCCCACCATCTACGGTGAGAATGTTGTTCTCAGGCTGCTGGACATGAGTTCTGGAATTTACACCCTGGATCAACTGGGCATGCACAAAGATGATCTGGAAAAAATGGAGTCGGTTGTTTACAAGCCCTACGGTATGATTCTTTCCAACGGACCAACTGGAAGCGGTAAAAGTTCCAGCCTTTACGCTATATTAAGCCGAATTAACCGTCATGACGTGAACATAGTCACTCTTGAGGATCCGGTGGAATACCGAGTTGAGGGTATCAGGCAGGTCCAGCTGAACCGCAGGGCCGGTATGACCTTTGCCTCGGGTCTGCGCTCCATTCTGCGCCAGGATCCTGATGTAATCATGGTCGGGGAAATCAGAGATGCGGAAACCGCGGTAATTGCAGTACAGTCGGCCATGACCGGGCACAGGGTGCTTTCCACGGTACATACCAATGATGCAGCCGGGGCCATAACCAGGCTTATTGATATGGGCATAGAGCCTTTTCTGGTATCCTCCGTACTTCTGGTTTCCTTTGCTCAGCGCCTGGTTCGCAAGGTCTGCTCCAATTGCGCCGAGCCGTATATTCCCACGGATAACGGGCTGAGCGCACTGGGTCTGGACATGTCCTCAGGATGCAGATTCCTCAGGGGCAAAGGCTGCCATATGTGCATGAATTCCGGATACAAGGGAAGGACCGGGGTGTTTGAAATACTCAAGATTGATGAGGAGATTCAGGAAATGATCAATCAAAAGGCCTCAAGCGGGGAAATCACCAGGGCAGCGGTACGGGCCGGCAAGCTCAGAACCCTGCGCGAGGATGCAGCTGAAAAGGTCTGTCAGGGAGTGACCACAGCCGAGGAAGCAGTATCCATGGTCATGTCCTGAAAAGGAAGGCTTGCTTGTGAGAAGAGAACAATTGCCACTGCAAAAACTACTTTTTGCAGTGGCAGCATGACTTCCCTGGTGGGAGCAAGAGGTCCATGCAATACAGCTACAAAGCCATAAGTCAAGCCGGTACTGAAGTGTCAGGAACTGTGCACGCCGAGAGCCCTGAACAGGCTAGGGACAAGCTGGCTGCCCAGGGGCTGATTCCCACCAGAGTGTTTTCCGGCCCCGTAGCCTCTGGTCTGGGATTGGGTGAGCGGATCAGCTACCGCCTTACCAGGGTGAGCACGCCGGACCTGGTCCTTTTTACCAAGCAGTTCCGAACCCTGTTCAACGCAGGCATCTCCATCACAGCCCTTCTGGAGGTGCTGGAACAGCAGACAGAGAATTTGAAGCTGAAAAAGGCCGCAGCATCCATGGGGCAGGAGGTCAAAGCAGGATCTTCTCTGAATGAGGCCTTTAAGAAGCATCCGGATATTTTTTCCCACCTTTACTGCAGCATGATCCAGGCTGGAGAAAGCAGCGGACGCCTGGAAGAGGTGCTGGAAAGGCTTATATATCTTTTGCAGCACGAGCACAGAGTTAAATCGGATATTAAAAGCGCCCTGCAATATCCAGTGCTTGTCCTGCTGGTTCTCGGGCTGGCTTTTTTCTTCTTGCTGGCTTTTGTTGTTCCCAGGTTTGCGGACATTTTCACGGGAGCAGGAATAGATCTTCCTCTGACCACTCAAGCCAGCCTTTTTCTGTATCACAGCATTGTGGTCTACTGGCCTGTAACACTCACAGTGCTGTTTTTGGTGATTTTCTTGCTGCGCAAATATTTCAGGACTGAAAAGGGCGCTTACAACAAGGATTATCTGCTTCTCAAGCTGCCCATCCTGGGGCCTGTGTTTCAAAAAGGGGCCATGTCCAGATTTGCCAGCGTCTTTGCTATACTCCAGGCCAGCGGAGTGTCCGTGCTCAACACCCTGTCCATTCTTTCCGGGACCATCGGCAATTCAGCCATTGCCAGGGAATTTACCCGGATCCAGGATCAGCTTAAGGAGGGCAGGGGCATTTCTTCACCTTTAAGATCAGCCAGGTTCTTCCCGCCCATGGTCATCAACATGGTGGCCATCGGGGAGGAGTCCGGAAACCTGGATCAGATGCTGCATGAAATATCCGTGCATTATGATGACGAGGTCTCTTATGCTGTCAACAGGCTTTCCGAGACCATCGGTCCGGTACTCATTGTTTTTCTGGCTGCCATGGTGGGTTTTTTTGCCCTGGCCATTTTTCTGCCCATGTGGGAACTGGTCAGGATGGTATGAGCGGCCTGATTTATCCCAGAAAACGGAAATCAAAAAAGGTTTCGAGAATCTATCATGACAACGAAAAAAAACAGGACAAATAAATACTGGCTGAACATCCGCACCAGACACCTGGTCCCGATGATCCTGGCCGGGTTCAACGCCCTGTCCATGCTTGTGGTTTATGAGATGCTCACTTCTCCTGCCCTCAGCAGGTTAAATGTCGGCCTGGGCTGGATTATTCTGCTTTTTTCCCTGGTTTGCCTTGTGGGATCTTATCTGCTCATTCGCTGGATCATCAGTCCCATGGAGAGTTTTGTGGAAAAGGCCAAGAAAATACCGGCCATACCCCCGCGTCTGCTGGAAGATAAGGATGAGCGGGTCTCCAGCGATGTCGAGCATTACCAGCGGGTATTGAACAAATTGACTGATTTTCTTGATAAAAAAGAGGCAGGAAATCTTTTCCCGGAAATACTGGCTCAGAGCAGAATTATGATGGGGCTCATGAGCCGGATGCTCAAGGTGGCTCCGTCTGATTCCACCGTATTGATTACCGGGGAGTCGGGCACAGGAAAGGAGCTTATTGCCAGGGCCCTTGTGGAGCACAGCCCCCGGGCGGACAAGCCTTTTATCAAGGTCAATTGCGCGGCCATTCCCGAAGGCCTTCTGGAAAGCGAACTTTTCGGGCATGAAAAGGGCGCGTTTACGGGAGCGGTAAGCGCAAGGGCCGGCAAGTTTGAACTGGCTGACAAGGGAACTATTTTTCTAGATGAAATAGGGGACATGCCCCTGCCAACTCAGGCCAAGCTGCTGCGGGTCCTGCAGGAGAAAGAAGTACAGCGCCTGGGCAGCGGAAAATATATCCAAGTGGATCTAAGGGTAATTGCAGCCACCAACAAAGACCTGGAAGAGCAGGTCCACAAAGGCCTTTTTCGTGAGGATCTGTATTACCGGATCAACGTGTTCCGGCTGGATGTTCCTCCCTTGAGGGTGAGAAAGGATGACATCCCGCTGCTGGCTAAGTCCTTTGCTGATTCAACCCCGGATCCCAAAGAGATTGCACCCGAGGCTCTTGATCTTCTCAAGCAGTATTCCTGGCCGGGTAATGTTCGCGAACTGAAAAATATTATTGAAAGTGCATGTCTTATGTCCAAGGATGGTCAGGTCAGCACCAAAGAGCTGGAAATAGCACCGTCACAGCAGGATGGCCATCCAGCAATGGTATCCGCAGCCGATCTTTCAGCTGTTGATGATCTGGACAGGTGGCTGGCAGAATCAGAAAAGAGCATAATTCTTGCAGCTCTTAAAAGATCCGGAGGCGTTCAGTCCAAAGCTGCAGACCTGCTTAATATAAAGCAGCGCAGTCTCTGGCACAGGGTCAGAAAATACAACATTGATGCCGGTGAGTTCAAAAAATGAGCAGTGCAGCTAATAATTCTCCGGTATCCAGCATCAAATCCTGGGTGGAGAAATACAGCCTGGTCGTTTTAGGTGTGATCATATCCGCCGGTTTCCTGGCTGTTTATCATCTTCTTGGATTTCAACCTGATGCGGGTACCTATATTGCCCCAGGGGTGGTGGTTCTCTTCAGCCTGTTCGCCCAGAACCTGATCAATGCCCACAGGGACATCCGGTCCAGACTGGAGAGATACAGCAGTAAACTCGAAGAGATGGTCAGGGAAAGAACAGAGGATCTGATCAAAAGCAATGAGCAGCTCCAGGAAGAGATATCCCTTCGCCGCAAAACCGAGGAGCGGCTGCGAGCTTCAGAGTCCAGGTACAGAACCATTTTTGAAAACTCCGGCGCAGCCACTCTCATCAGTAATGAAAATGGCCGTGCCCTTCTGGCCAACACTCAGCTTTCAACCATGACCGGATTTTCTCTGGAGGAGCTTGAAGCCAGAGACAGCTGGACAAGCATCCTGGAAAACAGCCATCAAAACAGGGTATTATCCTGGATAAGCAACAATAAATCGTCAGCCGAATCCCCGCGCTGTTTTGAAGCAGTCATCAGGTGCAAGGACGGTCAGGAAAAAAACGTGTTCATTACCCTGGCCTCGTTTCAGGAAAGCAAGTCTGTACTGGTTTCTCTGGTAGACATAACCGAGCTGAAAAGAGCAGAACAAAGACTGTTTCACCAGGCTTTTCACGATCATCTTACCGATCTGCCCAATCGGGCCCTGTTCATGGAACTGCTGAACATTTCCCTTCGCAGGTCCAGGCGCAGCAGGGACTATCTTTTTGCTGTACTGTATATGGATATAGATCGCTTTAAGTACATCAACGATTCCATGGGCCATCTGTTCGGGGACAGGCTGCTGGTCAGCTTTGCTCAAACCATAAAAAAATGCATGCGGGATTCTGACACTGTTGCCCGCATGGGCGGGGATGAATTCGCTGTTATCCTGGATGACATTCAGGACCCCAGCTATATTTTTACCGTGATGGACCGGATTAATGCCGCTCTTAAGGATCCGCTCAAGATTGAAGACCATACGATCTATGTCACAGTGAGCACAGGTATAGTTGCTGACTGCCGCATTTACGACAATCCAGAGGATATTGTGCGGGACGCGGACGCGGCCATGTACGGGGCCAAAGATGCCGGCCGTGCCTGCTTTAAGGTGTTTGAAAGCAGGATGCATCAGCGCTTCAAGCGTACTCTGGAGATGGAGACAGCAATGCGCAAGGCCCTGGAAAACGGTGAATTTGTTCTTCACTACCAGCCCATAATTTCCCTGCAGGGAGGCAAGGTAGCCACTTTTGAGGCCCTGGTCAGGTGGGAGCGTCCCGGTATGGGGCTGATTCATCCTGCAGAGTTTATCCCGGTGGCGGAAGAGACAGGGCTGATCATGCCTCTGGGAAGATGGGTGCTGTCTCAGGCCTGCAAACAGATGAGCATCTGGCAGAAGACTTATCCTGAACTGTCTGATTGTTCTGTAAGTGTTAATCTCTCCGGCAGGCAGTTCAATGATCCGGAGTTGGAAAATCATATCATGCATGTCCTGGAGACCAGCGGGTTATCCCCGGAACATCTCAAGCTGGAAATCACTGAAAACGAGGTCATGCACAGTCCTGAACATGCCATTGAGCTTCTGACCAGGATCCGCAAGGCCGGTATCAAGATCATGATCGATGACTTTGGTACCGGTTACTCCTCCCTTAGTTATCTGCATCGCTTTCCCATCGATATTCTCAAGGTGGACCGCAAATTTGTGGGCAGGCTGGATTCCATCAACTCTCCGAGTGAAAGAAAGATAGTAGAAAACATATTCTCCCTGGCTCACGGTCTTAATCTGGAAGTAGTTGCCGAAGGGGTGGAGAGGTCATCACAGAACGATTTCCTGGCCGGGCTCAACTGCAGGTTTGTCCAGGGTTTTCTATACTATCGTCCCATGCCTCCGGAAATGGTTCAGCCCGATTTCCTGGAAAGAATCAGCAAGTAGTCTTCAGCCGGCTGTATTTTTACTGCACAAAATGAAGAAATACATGTTAAGTCGACAAAAAATGCAGTATAAAATTTTCAAAATTAAAGAATGATCTATTGGATTCTAAAAGAAATCCCGGCTTCATCAAAGACATTTCAAGACATGAGGTGTATTTTTTTAAAACAAAGGCCCCGCTATCCATGTCTGGCACGAAATACGCATGCACTTACAGTGTATAATCTCAATCTTTGCCTGACCTGAAGCCTTGTTTTTATCTGCTTCATTTTTTTACTATTTAAAATTTATAAACTTTAACCAAAAATGGGGTGGCTTAATGGAGATGAGTAATCTGAAAAAGTCCCAGGGCGGCTTTACGCTTATTGAAATCATTGCTGTACTGGTTATTCTGGGCATTCTGGCGGCTGTAGCTATTCCCAGGTTTCTGGATTTGAGCGA
>PUMA01000062.1 GCA_003551155.1 Desulfonatronospira sp. | reverse complement strand
CTTTTCATCGGTCCGCCAGGCAGCGGCAAGACCATGCTGGCCCAGCGCATTCCCACTGTTCTGCCTTCTCTCAGCTTTGAGGAGGCTCTGGAAGTAACCAAGATCTACAGCGTGTCCGGTCAGCTGGATCCAGACCAGGCCATGATCGTCCGCAGAGCATTCAGGAGTCCTCACCATACCATCTCAGATGCAGGGCTGATAGGAGGAGGGCATTACCCGCGACCGGGCGAGGTGTCACTGGCCCACAGAGGTGTTCTTTTCCTGGACGAGCTGCCGGAATTCAAAAAACATGTCCTGGAGGTCCTGCGCCAGCCCCTGGAAGACGGAGAAGTAACCATTTCCAGGGCGGCCATGTCCCTTAAATATCCTGCCGACTTCATGCTGGTGGCGGCCATGAATCCCTGTCCATGCGGGTACCTCACCCACGAACAGCACCCCTGCACCTGCACCCCGTCTCAGATTCAGCGCTACCGCTACCGGATATCAGGGCCCTTGCTGGACCGGATAGATCTGCATGTGGAAGTTCCGGCAGTCCCCTACGAGGAGTTGAAAAAAGCCAGAAGCACCATGGATTCGCAGGGCATGAGCCAGAGCATCCAACGAGCCAGGAAAATTCAGGAAAAACGTTACCAGGAGCTGCCTTTTCTGACCAACAGTCAGCTTTCCGGGAAATGGCTTACCGAGTTCTGCCCTCTGTCCGAGACAGAACATGTCTTTCTGGAAAATGCAGTGCAGAAACTGGCTCTGTCAGCCCGGGCTTATACCCGGATACTGCGCCTGGCCAGAACCATTGCCGACCTGGAAGAAGAGCCAGGCATATCCGCCTTTCACCTGGGCGAGGCCATCAGCTATCGAAGCCTGGACCGGCAGGAGCATGGAGTTTTTTAAGCCTGTCCGCCGGCCTCTGACTGCTGCCTGAACTGGTTTAGGCTAATAAAATGGGTTCAGCACAAGCCTATCTTGTGGTTCAAAGGAGGTTTATTATGCAAATAGTAGCATTTAACGGCAGCGCCCGAAAGGACGGCAATACCGCCGGACTGATCAGGCATGTTCTCAGGGCCCTGGAAAATGAGGGGATGGAAACCGAGCACATCCAGCTCGGGGGCAGTCATATTCAGGGCTGTATCGCCTGCTTCAAATGTTTCAAGAACAAGGACCGGCACTGTTCAGTACACGAGGATCCGTTGAATGACTGTATCGATAAAATGCTGGCCGCTGACGGAATAATCCTGGGGTCGCCCACATACTTTGCCAATGTCAGCACCAACATCAAGTCTCTGATTGACCGGGCCGGTCTGGTGTCCAAGGCCAACGGGGACATGCTGGCCCGCAAGGCAGGGGCGGCTGTTGTTGCGGTGCGCAGATCCGGTGCCATCCATGTGTTCAATTCCATCAATCATTTTTTTCTCATCAGTCAGATGATTGTTCCGGGTTCCAGCTACTGGAACATCGGCCGGGGACTTAACCCCGGGGACGTGGAACAGGACGAGGAGGGCAGGCAGACCATGGAGACTCTGGGCAGGAACATGGCCTGGCTGCTGAGAAAGATCAGGGCTTGATAAGTCAAGTGTTCCTTAACAAGGGCTCATGCAGCAGGGGTTACATGAGCAGGAGAAGGGTCAGGGCCATGATCATCATTCCGGCGATGAGGGCATAGATGGCCAGATGTCCGTACCCGTATTCCCTGGCGGTGGGAAAGAGTTCATCCAGGGAGATAAAGACCATTATTCCGGCCACTAATGCGAAGATAAATCCCAGCAGTGAGGGGGACATAAAGGGCCTCAGCATCATGTAGGCCAGGAGTGCTCCCAGAGGTTCGGCCAGTCCGGTGGCCAGGGTGAACAGGAAGGCCTTGGCTCTGCTTCTGGTGGCGTAATAAATGGGAATGGCCACGGCTATCCCTTCAGGGATATTATGCAGGGCAATGGCGATGGCGATGGCCATGCCCAGGGTGGGATCGGACAGGGTTGCGAAGAAAGTGGCCATGCCCTCCGGGAAATTGTGTACTGCTATGGCCACTGCTGTAAAAATTCCCATTCTCTGCAGCTTTTGCCTGGAACCGGGATGGTGCAGTTCTTCCACCCTGCGAGGTTCGTGGGGGTTTCCATGCTCGGGTACCAGGCGGTCAATAACGGCTATGAACATGATGCCGGAGAAGAAAGCCAGAGTCATTATCCAGCTGCCTGAAGAGTGCCCGTGCAGGGGCTCAAGGATTTCCAAAGACTCTGGCAAAAGCTCCACAAAGGAGATATAGATCATTACCCCGGCTGAAAAACCCAGGGCTGCGGATAAAAAGGATTTATTGGTGTGGGTGGTGAAAAAGGCCAGAAAGGCTCCGATGCAGGTAGACAGTCCGGCCAGTGTGGTCAGCAGAAAAGCCAGGGCCACATGTTCTTCCAGCATAAGTGCAGTCAATCCTTTTATTTTTTTATGATCAGTGTACTGAACAGAATAATGAATCCGCCTATCAGATTGTCAGTGATTGTCAAACTGTTTTAATGAAACCCATTATTATTTTTCTGGCTTTCCAGGCAAAGTCCAGGGTGTGGTTCCCTTCACAAGGATGCTCCCGCAGGCAGATCCGGTTCTTTACACCAGTTGCATTTGGCAGGGGGACAGGTTATGTCTGCAATCATTAAATTTTGCATGTGGACCGGTACGGATCACTCCCGGCCGGTGATCCTTTCCGGGGAAAGACAGGAATGCAGCTGATAAAAGAATGGCTCAAAAGACATTTCGGCAATCAACAGGTTGTCATCCTGATGGGCATCCTGCTTTTTGTTTTCGGAATAGTCCTTTTTCTGGGCCAGATGCTTGTACCCTTTTTTGCCGGCCTGATAATTGCCTATCTCCTGGACGGACTGGTCAAGATGATGACCAGGTACGGTTTGCCCAGGCTGCTGGCCGTGATCCTGGTCTTCATGGGCTTTATGCTGGCGCTCTTTTTTACTTTTTTCTGGCTGGTACCATTGCTCATCAAACAGGTGACCCAGCTGGTGCAGCAGCTTCCGGCCATGATCTCTGAAGCCCAGCAACTCCTTTTGCAGCTTCCTGAGCGCTACCCCCATCTGGTTTCCGAAGAGCATGTCCAGGAGGTTATAGCTGCCCTGCGCGGAGAAGTGTCTCACCTTGGCCATAAGATTCTTACTGTGTCCGTAGCTTCGGTAGTGGGCTTGATCACCATGCTGGTATATCTGATCATTGTCCCTCTTCTGGTGTTCTTCTTTCTCAAGGACAAGGAAAAAATCCTTGCCTGGTTCGCAGGTTTTCTGCCCCGGGAAAGATCGATGGCGGTGCAGGTCTGGGAGGACGTCAATTCCCAGATTTCCAATTACATCCGGGGAAAGACCTGGGAGATAATTATTGTCTGGGTCTGCACATTCGCAGTATTCTACCTTTTCGGCCTGCAGTACTCGGTCCTGCTGAGCCTGGCTGTGGGTCTGTCTGTGCTGGTCCCTTATATCGGCGCTGCTGTGGTTACGGTTCCCGTGGCCCTGGTGGCCTATTTTCAATGGGGCTTCGGCTCCGAGTTTGTCTGGATTCTTGTGGCCTATGCCATAATTCAGGCCATTGACGGCAATCTGCTGGCTCCTCTGCTGCTTGGGGAGGTGGTCAATATTCACCCCGTGGGCATAGTTGCGGCAATCCTGATTTTCGGAGGTCTCTGGGGTTTTTGGGGTGTTTTTTTTGCAATCCCCCTGGCTACTCTTGTTCAGGCAGTGATGAGGGCGTGGCCCAGGATTGAGGAAGTTCCCCGGGAAGCAGTGCCGGAACCGGAGGGAGATGCACAATGACAGGGTCTGCAAGGCAGGCAGAAGGTTGTTGAAAGACCTTTTTTCTGATTCTTACTTGACAATGCTTCTTAGATGATAAAATTAGTCATGATTTTTCAGACAGGCTGAATAACAGACCCGCCAGATGATCGCCAAAGCCCTTCTGTGGTTTTATCTGTCCAGTTACATGCCGCCTGAAGTCAATAAGTGTAATATTTCATGAAACCTTGGGGGGATTAAAAATGAGGTTCACAGGAACAACGATTCTGGCCGTGCAGAAGGGTGGACAGACAGCCATGGCCGGCGACGGCCAGGTGACCATGGGCCAGGCCACCATTGTCAAACATACTGCCAGGAAAGTCCGACGAATGTATAAGGACAGAGTGCTGGCAGGCTTTGCTGGAGCAACAGCAGATGCGTTTACTCTTTTTGAGCGCTTTGAGTCCAGACTGGAAGAGTACCGTGGAAATCTTCTGCGGGCCAGTGTTGAGCTGGCCAAGGAATGGCGCATGGATAAATATCTGCGGCGTCTTGAAGCACTTCTGGTGGTGGCGGACAAGGATAATGTGCTTATCATCAGCGGCAACGGAGATGTAATTGAGCCGGATGACGGCATAGCAGCCATCGGTTCAGGCGGTCCATATGCTCTGGCCGCCTCCAGGGCCCTAATGGATAATCCCGGGCTGAGCGCTGAGGAGATAGTGCACCGGGCCATGCATATAGCTTCCACGATCTGCGTGTTCACCAACGCCAAAATTATTGCTGAAAAAATCGATTAAAAGGAAAGAGGTTGATGAGGACCACACTTACCCCAAGAGAAATAGTTGCTGAGCTGGATAAATATATTATCGGGCAGCAGGAAGCCAAACACATGGTGGCCATTGCTCTCCGAAACAGATGGCGAAGACAGCAGCTTGAACCTGAATTGAGGGAGGAGATTGCTCCCAAGAATATCATCATGATCGGACCTACTGGAGTGGGCAAGACCGAAATAGCCAGGCGCCTGGCCAGGCTTGCAGGTTCTCCTTTTTTCAAGGTTGAGGCCTCCAAGTTCACTGAAGTGGGATATGTTGGACGGGATGTGGAATCAATGATCCGGGATCTTATGGAGATAGGGGTCAACATGGTCCGGGATGAGGAAAGGAAAAAAGTTCAGGTCAAAGCCGAAAGCAATGCCGAGGAAAGGCTTCTTGATCTGCTTCTACCTCCCAAAAAAGGCGCTTCCGGTCAGCATGGCGACCAGGGTGCAGGCGCTCAGCAGGGCCAGGGCTCCGTTGATTACCCAGCCGGGGAAAGGGCACAGCAGCAGGATTATACCCGGGATCAGCAACATTTTGAAGATAACAGGACCAGGGAAAAACTGCGCAAGCTCTGGAGAGAGGGCCGTCTGGACGACCGCACAGTGGAAGTGGAGGTTCAGAGCGGATCCAACGTGGAAATCATGGCCATGCCGGGCATGGAAGATATGGAAATGCAGTTTCGGGATATGTTCAGCAGGGTGTTTCCCAAGCGCAAAAAAACCAAGAAAGTCAAGGTCAAGAACGCCTATGAGATCCTGGTCCAGGAAGAAACAGAGCGCCTGGTGGATATGGACAAGGTTACGGAAATAGCCAAGGACAGGGTGGAGCAGAGCGGGATCATATTTATAGATGAAATAGACAAGGTCTGCACCAGTGACAAGTCATCCAGGGCGGATGTTTCCAGGGAGGGTGTACAGAGAGATCTGCTTCCTGTAGTAGAGGGCTGTGTGGTAAACACCAGATACGGCATGGTGCGCAGCGACCATATTCTGTTCATTGCCGCAGGCGCTTTTCATTACGCCAAACCTTCGGACCTGGTGCCTGAGCTGCAGGGCAGGTTTCCTCTGCGGGTAGAGCTTTCAGCTCTGACCGGGGAGGATTTCTACCGTATACTTACCGAACCTCAGAATGCTCTGACCAGGCAGTACAAGGCGCTGCTGGAGACCGAGGGCATTGATCTGGATTTTGATGATCAGTCCCTGGAAGAAATTTCTTCCTTTGCCCAGAAAGTTAACGAGGAGACCGAAAATATCGGAGCCAGGCGCCTGTATACCATCATGGAAAAACTTCTGCAGGATCTTTCTTTCAAGGCTCCGGACATGGCCGGACAAAAGGTCAGTGTGGACAGGCAGTACGTTCTGGATCAGCTCAAGGATGTGCAGGAGGACAGGGACCTGACAAGATATATATTATAGATACGTCTGGACATGCAAACTCAGGTTAAGACCTGCACGGTGCACCAGGTTTAAAAGTACCCTGCTCATAAAGGCCTGTCTCGTCAGACCGGGAGAAAATGCTGTCTGATTCCGGGGCGCAAAAAGGATTGATATGGAAAACGAATCTTTCAAGGCCAGGATTCTTCTGGAAGCCCTGCCTTATATCCGGGAGTTCTACGGGGAGACTGTGGTCATCAAATACGGCGGACACGCCATGATCGACTCAGCCCTGAAAAAAAGTTTCGCTTTGAACATCATCCTGCTTAAGTATATCGGCCTCAACCCGGTAATTGTCCACGGAGGAGGACCCCAGATAGGGCGGATGCTCGAGCAGCTCCACATTGACTGTTGTTTCAGGGAGGGCCTGAGAGTAACCGATCAGGCCACCATGGACGTGGTGGAAATGGTTCTGGTGGGCAAGGTGAACAAGGAAATCGTCAATCTTATCAATCTGAGCGGAGGCCTGGGCGTGGGACTGTCCGGAAAGGACGGCCGCATTATCCTGGCCCGCAAGATGGAGATGGTGGTCAACAAAAAAGATGCTCCTCCCGAGATCATAGATCTGGGCAAGGTGGGCGAGGTGGTCAAGATAAATACTGAACTCATTCATTCGGTCCAGGCCAGGGGATTCATTCCTGTTATTGCGCCTGTGGGGGTGGATGAAGAGGGTGAGACTTACAATATCAATGCCGACTTTGTTGCCGGGTCCATGGCTTCTGCCCTCAAGGCCAAGAAACTGATACTTTTGACTGATGTGGCCGGAGTCAAGGACAACAGCGGAAAAATAATTTCCAGCCTTACCCGCAGGCAGGCTGTTCAGGCTATCGAGTCAGGGGTTGTGGCCGACGGGATGATTCCCAAGCTCAAATGCTGCCTTGAAGCCGTGGAAGAGGGAGTGAAAAAGGCCCACATCATTGACGGAAGGGTGGAAAACTCCATTATCCTGGAGATATTCACCCGGGGAGGTATTGGCACTGAAGTCTTGCTTTGAACTGGTCATTTCATGGGTTGGCCTGGATTGTCCCGGCAGGGCAATTCTCTGTCTAAGCAGGCCTGCCGGTCCTGCACCAGTCTTTAGGTGTTTTTTCCGGGTTTGATAGGGTCTTGCTGAATTTTTCCATTCTTTGCCGGGAGCCAGCCTTTGGACGTACATCATTTGCACCGGGTATGTGAAAACAAGGCCGGATCAAGGCTGGACTTTTTTATTCTGCAAATAATCGGCCCGGAAAAGCTTTCCAGGGCAAGGGTACAGGAATGGATCAAACAGGGCCTGGTTAGAGTGGATGGCAGGGTCTGTCTGAAACCAGGCCAGAAACTGCAGCAGGCACAGACAGTACATATTCAGGTGCCTGATGCCGGCAGTGATCTGCAGCCCCTGTCAGGCAGACTGGAAATAGTTTATCAAAACAGAGAACTGGTCGTGATTGACAAACAGGCCGGTATGAGCGTTCATCCCGCCCCCTCTGAATCCGGACCAACCCTGATTAATTACCTTGTGCACGCCTGTCCGCAGCTGCTGTCCTTTCCGGACCGGCAGAGGCCGGGCATTGTTCACCGTCTGGACAAGGACACTACCGGGCTGATGGTGGTGGCCCTGACCCGGCAGGCCCGGGAGAACCTGTCACGCCAGTTTTTTCTTCACCGGGTGGAAAAGAAGTACCTGGCCTTGGTCCTGGGCTGCGTGCTCAAGGAGCAGGGGGTGATAGACCTGCCCCTGGCAAGGGATGAGCGCAACAAAACGCGCATGACCGTTGCCGTAGGGGGTCGCAGGGCCGTGACTTCTTACAGGGTTCTGGAAAAAGACGCCCAATCCGGGTGGAGCGTATTGAAAATAGACATGCAGACAGGACGTACCCACCAGATCAGGGTGCATCTTTCCCATCTGGGTCATCCGGTCATGGGTGATTCTGTATACGGAGGCAGGCATTGGGAGGCACTGGGATGGAAAAAAAGGTTTTTGCCTAAACTGGCTCACAGGCAGCTCCTGCATTCCTGGTTTCTGGGTTTCGAGCATCCAGGAAGCCAACAGAAGCTTGAGTTTACAAGGACCGCGCCTAAGAATTTTTTACGCACCCTGCTGTGGCTCAAGAGAAAATGCCAGAAGGCAGTGATCACAGGTTCGCCTGGAAGCGGTAAAAGTACAGTGCTCGCCCTTTTCCAGTCCATGGGCTGCCCTGTCTTCGATGCTGATGCATGTGTCGAGCGCCTGTATCATCCGGGACATGACGGCTGGCTCATGCTGCGCAGGCGTTTCGGTTCGCGGTTTACTCCTGAAGACGGCCGGCCGGTAGACAGGAAAGCGCTGCTGGCAGCCATTCTAAAGGACCGGTCCATACTTGATGAAGTCAACCACTTGATCCACCCCCTGGTGGAAGGCTGTCTGGCCGATTTCTGGGACCGGAACCGGGACAGGCGTCTGGCAGTGGCTGAGGTGCCGCTCTGGTTCGAGTCCGGCATGGACAGCCCTGACTGTCTGGCTGTAGGCATATTTTGCCCGGATGGCCTGCGCCTGCAGCGGGCCTGTCAAAGCAGAGAGCGGCACAGGGAAGTTTTTTTTCTGCTGGATGGGATGCAGTCCACCCAGGCGGAAAAGATTCAGCGTTGTGATCTGGTGCTGGACAACAGCCAGGATGCTTTTGAGCTTGAAAGAAGGGTTGCCGGGCTTGCAAGAGTTCTTATGCATTTAAGAATAAAACAGAAACGGGTGGATATAAAACAGATTAAGCAGATGCTTCTCAAGCCGTGATACCCTTAAAAGACAGTATTCCCAACGTGTACAGGCCGTACATGGTCTGGTGCCTCATAGGGGCCAACGCTCTGGTCTTTGTCTATACCCTTGGCCTGGACCCGGTGCAGCTGTCCAGGTTCTTTCATATGTTCGGCGTAGTGCCGGCCAGGTTTACCCAGCCTGAGTGGGCGGCCTGGATGGGGTACCCGGATCAGGGGTTTTACACAGCCGTCTCTTACATGTTTATCCACGGCGGACTGGCTCATTTCCTGATAAACAGCTGGATGCTCTGGATCTTTGCCGACAATATCGAAGACGTTATGGGGCCGTGGAAATTTCTGGTTTTTTACCTTTTATGCGGAGTGATGGCTCTGTTAACGCACATGCTGTTCAACCTGGGCTCCACCGTACCCGTGGTGGGCGCCTCCGGAGCCATTGCAGGGGTAATGGGAGCCTATTTTCTTCTGTATCCACACTCCCGGGTGATTACCTTCATCCCCTTTTTTTTCATTGTAGAGCTTCCAGCAGTTATTTTTCTGGGAATATGGTTTATCCTCCAGGTTGTTTTTGCCATTGGAGCGGACATTTTTTCTTCAGGAAGCGGAGTGGCCTGGTGGGCCCACGCGGGGGGGTTTCTGGCAGGAATGGCTCTGCTGCCACTTTTCAGGGATAAAAAAAGGTGTTATTATTGTTATGAGGCCCGCAAAAGAACCGGCGGGTTTTATTTGGAATAACCATCAACGCTCATCAAGGAGTTGCAATGCTGACTATAGAAGATCTGCACGTCAAAGTAGGGGGCAAGGAGATCCTCAGGGGCATCAACCTGCAGATCCAGGAAGGGGACAACTGCATCCTTTTCGGACCCAACGGTTCGGGCAAGACATCCCTGCTCATGACCATCATGGGTTTTGCCGGCTATGATGTCGTCGGTGGCAGAATATTTTTCCGCGACCACGAAATCACCAACATGGCTCCATATGAGCGGGCCAGGCTGGGCATAGGCATGTCCTTCCAGCGTCCTCCCACCATCCACGGTCTTAAGACCAGGGATATGATCAAATTGTGCGCCGGAGAAAGGAAAGTGGACTTGGATCAGCTGGCCCAGGAGGTTAACTTCACTGCCCTGCTGGATCGGGACATAAACTCCGGCTTCTCCGGGGGGGAAATTAAAAGGTCCGAGCTTCTGCAGCTCATGGCCCAGGATCCGAGCCTGGTTCTTTTCGACGAGCCCGAATCAGGAGTGGATCTGGAGAACATGAATCTTATAGGCAAAATAACCCGGTCCATTCTGGACGGGCCCCTTGAGCCCAGAAACGGGGTATCCATGAAGGAGCTAAAATCAAGGTATCAGACTTCGGGTCTGATAATCACCCATACCGGATACATTCTCGACTATATCAACGCGGACCGCGGCCATGTCCTTTACGAGGGCAAGCTGTGCTGCACTGCGAGACCACGCGATATTCTGGATCACATCAGCAAGTATGGATACAAGGAGTGTGTGAGATGTCTGAATTAAACAGGTGTGAAATTCCGGTGGTGGATTTGGGAAAATATAGCTTCGACCAGGGGGAGCTCCCGGCTCTTAAGGACCTGCGGCAGCTCAGCGAGGAGGACAAAAAGCAGCTGCTCATGGCCGGTGTGGATGCCTCTGGCCTACATCGCAGTGGTTCTTATCTGCATATAAACCATTCCAAGATACATTGCAGTGCCAGGCAAAAAGGCCTTGAATTAATGGACATAAAGGAAGCCCTGGACAAGTACGAGGGTCTCCCTGAATACTACTGGCAGGCGGTGGACAAGGACAAGGACGAATTTACCCGGGCTGCAGCGGAAAAGGTGCATGGAGGTTATTTTATCCGGACCAGCAAAGGGGCTGTAATCCAGGACCCGGTGCAATCCTGCCTGTTCATCAAGGGAGAGAATGTCGGCCAGAACGTGCATAATATTATTATAGTGGAAGAGGACTCAGAACTGCACGTGATCACCGGATGTACCACTTCCGCGGGCATAGAGTCGGCCCTGCATCTGGGGATTTCTGAGTTTTACATCAAGAAGGGCGGGAAACTGACCTTTACCATGGTCCACAACTGGGGCAGCGAGGTCATGGTCAGGCCCAGGACCGTGGGCATAGTGGAGGAGAACGGGGTCTTTGCCAGCAATTACATACTCATGCGGCCGGTAAGGTCTGTCCAGTCCTATCCTGCGGTTTTTCTTAACGGCAGGGGTGCGGTGGCCCGCTTCAATTCGATTCTGGTGGCTCCCAAGGGCTCCCATATAAATTCCGGAAACAAGATTGTCCTCAATGCCCCGGAAACCAGGGGGGAGATCATTTCCAGGACCATAACCACCGGAGGGACAATTATCGCTCCAGGCTTTATAGAGGGCAATGCTGTTCCGGCCAAGGGACACCTGGAATGCAAGGGGCTTATTCTGACCAACGGGATTATTCACGCCATTCCCGAGCTCAAGGGAACCGTATCGGGTGTAGAGCTCTCCCATGAGGCTGCAGTGGGCAAGATCGCCCAGGAGGAAATAGAATATCTCATGGCCAGGGGGCTGGATGAGGAGCAGGCAACCTCAACAATTGTCAGGGGGTTCATGAATGTGGATATCATGGGCCTTCCCCCGGAGCTCAAGGCAAGCATAGAAAAGACTATCCAGGAGACGGAAAAGGATATGTTCTGAGCCTCAGCAGCCGGAACCGGATTTTCAGAAAACAGCAGCGGGGCCTGGCGGAGATTTCTTTTCCGGCTCTGCTGCTTTTTCATAGCTGGACCTGAGCTTGAACATCAGGACTCAAAAACTGTTTTTCTTTTTACCCTTGATTTTTTCCTTCTGTTCTGCAGCGCATCTTCCTCTACATCATCTTCTTCGGGCAGTTCCGGCCGCAGGCTTTTAAGAATGGAGCTGGCCACGAATATTGAGGAATAGGTTCCCACCAGCACTCCCACCATAAGGGCAAAGGCGAAGTCGTGTATGATGCCTCCGCCCAGAATCAGCAGGGCCAGTATCACCATGAGCGTGGTCCCGGAAGTGACTATGGTCCTGCTCAGGGTCTGGTTGAGACTGACATTGATGATCTGGGACAGGGACGTACTTATTTTTTTGCGCATGTTTTCGCGGATGCGGTCAAAAATAACGATTGTGTCGTTCAGAGAATAGCCGATAATGGTCAGTAGGGCGGCCACAATGCTCAGGTCAAATTCCTTGTTCAGCAGAGAAAAGATGCCCACCGTGATAAGCACATCGTGTATCAGGGCCAGGACCGCTCCCAGTGCAAAACTTAGACGCAGGTACCAGGTGAGCAGTACTGAGATGAGCAGGGCGGCCAGTATCAAAAATATCAGAGGCACAGCGATGAGCTTGAGCAGATAGACTCCCAGTGCCAGTCCTGCGGCCATAAATCCGGCAATGAACCATTTGTCCTCGAAACGGCCGGAAATGTATATGGAGATCAGGAGAACTGCAAAGAAAAGAGCCTGCAGGGCGTTTTCCCAGAGTTCAGCTGCCACCCTGGGACCGACCATTTCCAGGCGCTGAAATGAGAAATCGTCTTCATGGAAATGTTCAAGTAAAGCATTCTGAGTGGCCTGACGCACATCGCTGGGAGTCATGCCTTCTGCTGAAGTGCGCAGCAGATATTCATCTGCACCAAAGTTTTGTACTACCAATCCGGGCAGATCTGCAGGCTCCAGCATATTCTGCAGTTCAGCAATATCAACATCCGGTTCAAACTGCAGCTGGATGACCACGCCTCCGGCAAAATCAATCCCCAGTCTGGGTCCGCCTTTGATGAGCAGAGAAAGAAGACCCGCGAACAAAAGGACAAGAGACAGTATCAATGCCCAGCGCCGCTTGCCCATGAAGTCATAATTGGTATCCTGTCTGAATATTTGAAAACCCATTAAAGCTCCGCCTTCAGGGGTTAAACATTGAAAGCCGTCTGGGGTTTGCGTCTGGCGATCCAGAGATCGAAAAGCACCCTGGAGACAAATATGGCTGTAAACATGGAGGCCACAATGCCCAGGGACAGGGTGACTGCAAATCCCCTTACCGGACCGGTTCCGAACTGGTAAAGGATAAGGGCGGCGATAAGGGTGGTTATATTTGCGTCCAGAATGGTCAGAGTAGCCCGGTTGTAACCCTCTTCCACAGCAGCCCTGGGCGAGAGCCCCCGGCGCAGTTCCTCACGGATTCGTTCGAATATGAGCACGTTGGCGTCCACAGCTATGCCGATGGTCAGGATGATTCCGGCGATGCCGGGCAGGGTCAGCGTAGCTCCGAATGCTGCCAGACCGGCCAGGATCAGGATGATGTTCATGGCCAGCACGGTGTTGGCCACCACTCCGGCAAACCCGAAATAAAAGATCATGAAAACGACCACCAGGGCACCGCCGATCAGTGCCGAACGCACCCCACGTTCAATGGATTCCTGGCCCAGGGATGGACCCACTGTGCGCTCTTCCATTATATAGACCGGGGCAGGAAGAGCCCCCGCCCTGAGCACTACTGCCAGATCATGGGCCTCTTCCACGGTGAATCGGCCGGTAATGCTTGCCCTGCCACCGGTTATCCTCTCCTGTATAACCGGGGTGGAATAAACCTCTCCATCCAGGACAATGGCCAGCATCTTCCCGATATTTTCTCCTGTGACCCGTTCGAAAATTCTGGCCCCGCGACTGTCAAAAGTAAGAGAGACGTAAGGCCTGCGGTGCTGGTCAAATGCAGTATGGGCATTGGTAATATGTTCGCCGCTCAAAAGGGTCTCATCCCTGAGCACCACCGGCTCTCTGGTTTCAGTACGGTCAGGGTGGGTAATAACCTGATAGTATAGCCTGCTCCCGGGGGGGACAATTCCCTCCCTGGCCCGCCTGACATCAGCATCCTCGTCCACCAGCTTGAACTCCAGGTGAGCAGTCTGGCCGATTATGTCTATAGCCCTTTCAGGATCATCCATTCCAGGAAGCTGAACCTGGATGCGGTCCTCTTCCTGTTTGCGGATGTCAGGTTCAGCCAGCCCGAACTGGTCGATGCGGTTGCGGATGGTTTTCACCGCCTGATCCATGGTCATGGCCTGCATCTCTTTTTTGAGTTCCGGAACGTAATCCAGGACGAAGCGGATTCTATCATCCTCCTCGGGAATTTTGTCCACTATCTCAAGGTTGGGGAACCTGTCTGCAAGCATCCTCTCCAGGCGTTCCTGCTGTTCCTGGCGCAAAAGGACAAATTCCAGCCGGGCCTCATCAGATACCCTGGGGCGGAGCAGGTGGATCTCATTTTGTCTGGCTTCGTCCCGAATATCCAATCCCACCTGGGACATGGACCTTTCCAGGGCTTTTTCCACTTCCACTCCCAGGATAAGGTGGATGCCCCCTCTGAGATCCAGTCCCAGATTCAGTTGCCTGTCCGGCAGGTACTGACCCATCCGGGATTCCTTGATCCCGGAAAAGGAAGGCAGAAAGTATGCCATGCCGACCAGCAGCACAACCATAATAAGCGGGATTTTCCAGCGCAGATTGGCCTTCATTGATCGTTTTCTGAGCTCCATGATTGTTTCTGATTATTCTCTTTTAATGGCGTCCTGGTTGGGATCGGCCAGGCCGGCTATGTAGGCCCGATTGGCTTTTATCTTAAGGTTATCTCCGATCTCCAGGGTCAGAACGTCGTTTTGAATATCCGATATCCTGGCGTAAAGGCCGCCATTGGTCAGGATATTGTCGCCTCTTTTCAGATTGGCCAGAACATTGCGGTGTTCCTTGGCTTTTTTCTGCTGGGGCCGGATAAGCAGAAAGTAGAAAATAGCAAACATCAGTATCAAGGGAATGAATGCAGCCAGGGGATTGCCTGCGCCTCCCTCGGGGTCCGCCCCCATGGCAAAAATAAAACTCTCCAACAGCATGTTTTTCCTCCTGCAATTAAATCTGTGGTTTTGGGCCAGGGGCGAAAGCCCCCTTACAGCCATGCCTTACTGCCGTAAGCATAAAAGAAAAAAATTAACCTAAAAAAGAACAAATGTCCATAATTGTATTCCACCGAGCGCCTTAGGCAATTCAGGCTGGTGCCCTCGGATGGAGGTCCTGTTCAATAGACCTTTTCTGAAGGCCTGTTAATCACTTGATCTTTGCCTTGGGCAGGAATCAGGATTTCTTCCAGAACCGGGAATGCTCTTTGTAGGCCTCCTCCAGTTCCTGGAGAAGGTTTTTCTGATCCTGGGTCTCAGCCAGCTCCCTGGCCCGTGCACGGTGGAAGTCAGCTTTTTCCCGGGTATTGCTGTAGAGTCCTGCAAAGGCCATATGCACGTGGGCCATGAAATCATCGCCCTTGCGGCCGTAAACCCTGGCCAGGTACTCGTGCGTCCGGGACTCCCGGGGCTGGTGTTTCAGGACTCTTTGGAAATAATCTATGGCGGTTTCCACATTCCCTTTTTCAGAAAGTACTCTGGCATAAAACGTTAGGGCCACAGTGTCCCCGGGATTCAGCATGACCGCTTTTTGCAGCAGTTCACCAGCCCTGTCCAGCTGACCGAATTGAAAGTAAAACCTGCCTGCCTCGCGAAGATACAGAGGATCACGGTTGTCAGAGGCAAGGAGCTTTTCAAAGTTTGCTTCTGCATCCCTTATCCTGTTCATGCGGCTGTTGGCAATGCCCTGTCCCAGCAGGGCCAGGCACCTGTCCTCCATCTGGTCCCGGAAATAATTCAGAGCCTTGGGAGGATCCTCATGTCTGGCCCGAAGAAGTGTCTGAACCCGGAAGAGCCTGGTGTTATCGTCCTTCCGTTTTAAAATTTCATCATCCAGTCTTTCTATCCTGTCTCTAAGATATTTGATTCGTTCATCCACTCCGGGATGCGTGCTCAGATAGGAAGGAATGTCGCCTCCAGTGAAGAACTGCATGCGCCTGATTTTCTGCATGGCTGTAACCATGCCTCTGGGATTATAGCCCGCCTGGATCAGATAGTTCATTCCCACCTGATCAGCTTCCCGTTCGTCTTCACGGGAATAGCTCAAAAAGGCTGACTGGGCTCCGGCCATGGAACCAACAGCCACAGCTTCTCCAGCCTCAGCCCCCACAAGAATTCCGGCCAGGATGCCCAGGAGGGAGCCCAGGCCGATCTTTTTGGAGCGCTCAATGTTCCGGGCCACATGTCTCTGAGTTATATGTGCAAATTCGTGGCTCATTATGGCTGCAAGCTCTGATTCTGTTTCCATGCTCAGAATCATGCCCGAGAAAAGCACCATATAGCCGGCTACAGTGGCAAAAGCGTTCAGGGCTCTGTGTTCTACAACGTCCACCTGCAGGGGAAAAGGCTGGGGAGGAGCGGATTTTTCCAGGCTGGAAGCGATATCCTGAATATATTTTGTAATTTCAGGATCATGAACTATCTCGTAATTGGCCCGGATGAGCTTATGCACTTCCCGGCCCAGCTCAGCTTCGTCAGAAACGGTGAATTCTCCAAAGATTGAGGCGGTGCCCCATGACGGAGGAATGACCAGGGTGATAATCAGCAGAAAGCAGATATTTATCTTGAACAGTCTTAACTTAAGCATAAAAAATGTTCCAAAGGACATAAACCGGCTGTTTCCTGATCCAGGGAAGAACAACCGGACAATAGACATTATTTGTTCATCATGTCCAAAAACTCCTTGTTGTTTTTGGTTCCTTTCATCTTATCAAGCAGAAACTCCATGCTGTCAACACTGTTCATGGGAGCCAGAACCTTCCGCAAAATCCAGACCTTATTAAGCACCTCCTCGGAAAGCAGAAGGTCTTCCTTGCGGGTTCCGGAACGATTGATGTCAATGGCCGGGAAAACCCTCTTGTCTGCCAGGTGGCGGTCAAGATAGATTTCCATGTTACCGGTGCCCTTGAACTCTTCAAAAATGACCTCATCCATTCTGGAGCCTGTGTCAATCAGGGCGGTGGCAATGATGGTCAGGCTGCCTCCTTCTTCTATGTTTCTGGCGGCACCAAAAAATCTTTTGGGTCTTTGCAGGGCGTTGGAGTCAAGTCCTCCGGAAAGCACCCGTCCCGAAGACGGGGTTATGGTATTGTAGGCCCGGCCAAGCCTGGTGATGCTGTCCAAAAGGATAACTACGTCCTTTTTTCTCTCTACCAGCCTTTTGGCCTTCTCCAGAACCATTTCCGCCACCTGGACATGCCTCTGGGGAGGCTCATCAAAGGTTGAACTGACAACTTCGGCCCGGACAGTACGTTCCATATCAGTAACTTCCTCGGGACGTTCATCGATCAACAGGACAATCATGAATACGTCGGGATGGTTGGCATTGATGGAGTTGGCAATGGACTGCAGGAGCACGGTCTTGCCGGTTCGAGGCGGGGCAACGATCAGTCCTCTCTGCCCGGTTCCAATGGGGGTCAGCAGATCCAGGATCCTGGAAGAATAATTTACAGCGCCGTTTTCCATGACAAAGCGCATGTCCGGATAAATGGGTGT
The DNA here is from genome assembly GCA_003551155.1 of Desulfonatronospira sp. GTDB lineage: Bacteria > Desulfobacterota > Desulfovibrionia > Desulfovibrionales > Desulfonatronovibrionaceae > Desulfonatronospira. Next base: position 9,229 of record PUMA01000062.1, on the reverse strand, counting down.
CAGGTTGTCAAAGAGCACCAGGTTTTTAGATTCAGCCGGATCTCCGTAGCCCACCTGATTGACCCTGAGCAGGGCGAAATAGCGTTCGCCCTCCTTGGGCGGTCTGACCTGACCGGCCACCACGTCTCCAGTACGCAGTCCAAACTTGCGGATCTGGGAGGGTGATACATAAATGTCATCCGGCCCGGGCATATAACTGTACATGGGTGATCTCAGAAAACCGAAACCATCCGGCAGGATTTCCAGAACTCCCTCGCCGGACACGGACCCATTCTGGGATGCGCAGCTCTGCAGAATAGAGAATATGAGTTCCTGTTTGCGCATCCCGCTGGGATTTTCAATTTCATACTCCTTGGACAACTGCATCAGTTCTTTCATGGACTTGGTTTTAAGTTCGGAAAGATTCATGAACAAGGTCTCCTGCATAAAGGTGAACAGAATTTTAACATGTTTAATGGGTTGGAATACTACGATTCAAAATGGTTTCTCCAGGCATGCCTGCAGTGCATTATGATCAATGCATGGACAGACAACAAACTCAACCGAAACAACCTGGAGGAATTGATGGTCCGGTTTAAAGAGCTATGCGCGCTTTGGTCTATCTTCTTAACTGTGAGGGTGTTGAGACATCCTGGTTTGGACAGGTCAGCAGGACAGATCTTTTCTTTGTTTCTTGGCCAGCAGAACCTTCTGCCAGAGTCGGATCTTATGGAACCCGGCAGCCATTGCTCTGCAGCATGTGCAGGGTCAAGCCCGTAACGTTGAAACAGAATATATGTTTCCCTTTTTATTTTGGCAAGAGGATTATTCCTGGTTTTTTTCCTCCAGGACCTCAGGAGTCAGTATATCGGAAAAAAGACCTTCCACTTTGGACTTGGCCTGGCTCTGATCCATTTTCAAGGCATATGCCAGCTCCATTGAAACAAGGCCCATAGCCTGTTCCAGCAGCCTGCGTTCTCCAAAGGACAGCTCTTTATCCCTGCTGATGAGGAAAAGTTCTTTGAGTACGTAAGCAACGTCAATTATATCCTTGCTTTTAAGCTTTTCCGAATATTCCCGGTAGCGACGATTCCAGTTCTGTCCGGAGTAGCCGGTAAAATCTGATCGGTCGCTTAAAAAGTTCAGTATTTTCTGTCCCTGCTTTTTTCCGCTTACCGGACGAAGACCGACACTGTCGGCATTGTCCACAGGAACCATCAGTGTGACATTGTTACTCAATATACGTACGATATACAAATTGGTTTTTGCACCATTAAGGTCTTGCTCTTCAATTTTCTCAACCCTGCCCACGCCCTGGGCAGGATAAACCACCAATTCTCCGACAGAAAACACTTTAGGCCTCCAATAAATTGACCATTCACAGCCATGGCTTTACGATGAGCCGGACGCCTTCTCCGGAAAAATATTCTACCTGGAAGGGTGCTGAATCTCGGACCGATATCCGGCTTTAAATATGGTCGTGGATCTAATGGGAATAGAAAATATTCAATATAACGCGAGGCAAAATCATATCCCTCTTGCAATAAACTAATTCTAACCTAAACTTTGAAAATAGTCTATGGGTAAGCGAGGCTTTTCCGAACAAGGTGATTATTTCAATTTTCAGGCAGTGTTGATTTCCCTGAAAGCCTTGTCCAGGCCTTCCCGGCAGACCAGTCGCAGGGCAAGGACAGCCCTGTCCAGGCAACTTTCCAGCTCCTGGTATTCTTCAGGGGAAAACTTCCGGAGGACGTAGGAGGACAGGGGGGTTTCATCCAGGGGGCGTCCAATGCCCATTCTCAGCCTGGCAAAATCATTCGTTCCCAGTTCTCCGGCAATGGAGCGCAGTCCGTTGTGTCCGGCCAGACCTCCCCCGAATTTGAGCTTGAGTCTGCCCAGGGGCAGATCCACCTCGTCATGGACTATGAGCAGCTGATCCGGATTCAGGCGTAAGTGGAATGATGTCCTGGCAACAGCAGGACCGCTGCGGTTCATGAAGGTCAGAGGCTTTAAAAGGTACCTTGCGGGATGATCTGCAGTGCTGGCCCACTCCCAAAGAATCAGATCCCTGGATTCGGCTTTCATGCTCAGGGAATCCTCCCGGCTGTGTTTTAGATATCCCATGAACCTGTCCAGGACCATAAAGCCCATGTTATGTCTGGTAAATGAGTATTTCTGTCCGGGATTACCAAGTCCAACAATAAGTTTAATGCTGTTCATGCTTTTTTTAGGCTTCAGGTCGGTGAACGGGAAAATAAAAGCCCCTTTCCGGGGCTTTTTTATGACAGCATAGGTTCTAAAGGATTACTGCTCTTCCTCGGATTTTTTCTGTGGAGCTTCTTCTTCGCCCGGGGCTTCCTCTTCTTCCTCGGGCAGAGCCGCTTCTTCGGGCCGCATGGGCGGTGTCAGGCCCACCACAGCGAAGTTCTCCTCATAAACAGCTTTGGCTCCGGCAGGAAGTCTGATGTCCTCCACGTTAACATTGTCTCCAATTTTCAGATGAGAAATATCGATGAGCACCTGGGAAGGAATGTTGGCCGGCAGACAGGTGAGATCAAGGTAGTTGCGGTAGATCTCCATTACTCCCCCGTCCTCTGCTCCTTTAGCAGTACCTTGAATATCCACGGGAACCGAGACAGTGACCTCCTTGGTCAGGTCAACGCCATAAAAATCAACATGCATATAAATTTTTTTGAAGGGGTGCCTGTCAACGGACCAGATGAGACAGGGCTTCTTATTAGTCTTGCCGGAGTGGAAATACTCCAGCTCAACAACACTGGTGGAACCGGCCCGGGTCCAGGCCTTATAAAAAGATCCCACTCTGATTTTTAGAGGAATGGTTTCCCCCCGGGCATCATAATAGACACCGGGAACATAATCGCTTCTTCGCAGCTTGCGTGCAGCTGACTTGCCTTTTTCTGTGCGAACTTCCACCTTAAGATTATAAACTTCGGACATTTTTACGGATCTCCTTTTTCCATGGACCGGTTGCAGGCATAATTTGCATCCGGGGGTTTCAAATTTGAATCCTTCATCCAGTAATGCTGGGCCGAGCCTGTTCCAGGAATCAGGCAGGCTCTTGTGTGCCCATTACTGAATCAAGGCAAAGCGTCACAGCTCAATGGGAAAAAAGAACACTTACAGATGATTCGGTATGGATATTATGGATGGCCTTTGCCAGCAGGCTGGCCACGGAAATGACCTTGAACTTGGAGCAGGCTCTGGCCTTTTCACTCAAAGGCAAAGTATCTGTAACCACGATTTCAGAAAAAGACGAGGTTTCCAGCCTTTCCACCGCCTGACCGGACAGAACCGGATGAGTGGCACAGGCCAGTACTCTTCTTGCTCCTTTTTCAGAGAGAACCTTGGCAGCCTCTACCATTGTTCCGCCGGTATCAATCATATCATCCAGAACTATGACAGCCTTTTTCTGCACATCGCCGATAACCCGCATTGCCTGAGCCATATTGGGAACGTCGCGTCTTTTGTCAATAATGGCCAGATCCGCTCCTATTCTCTTGGCGTAAGCTCTGGCCCGTTCAGTCCCGCCTGCATCCGGAGAGACCACCACAGCTTCGTTGCCGAACTGCTTGAGATACGTCAACAGCACCTCTGCTGCAAAAAGATTGTCCACAGGTATGTTGAAAAAGCCCTGGATCTGTCCGGCATGCAGGTCAATGGTCAAAATGCGGTTGACTCCGGAAACAGAGATAAAATCCGCCACCAGTTTGGCGCTTATGGGAACTCTGGGCACGACCTTGCGATCCTGTCGTGCATATCCGTAATAGGGAATGACCGCAGTCACCCTGCCCACACTGGCCCTTTTCAAGGCGTCCAGCATAAGGCACAGCTCCATTATATTGTGATTTACAGGGGCGCAGGTTGGCTGGACAACAAAGACATCATCCCCGCGCACATTGTCGCCGATCTCAATTCTGCTTTCACCGTCACTGAAGGTGCAGACCAGAGTTGGAGTCAAGGTCATGCCCAGATGTTCACAGATTCCTCTGGCCAGTTCAGGGTTGGCATTGCCGGTGATTATTTTCAGTTCTCCATGGCCTGGCACGGATTAATCCTTTTGGTGTGGCTGGGGCGGAAGGATTCGAACCCTCGAATGACGGGACCAAAACCCGTTGCCTTACCGCTTGGCTACGCCCCAATTATTGTATTTTTAAATAATAAAAAGATATATTTTGGCGTTCAAGTCCAAAGCAGGCCCGGCTGGCCCTGTGTTTTTCCCGGAAGAAAGCGCTCAGGCTGGATCCCGAACCGCTGAGAACACAGCCTGCAGCTCCATGTTTGAGCATATCCAGCTTGATGCGGCCAAGCTGAGGGTACCTGGAAAAAATTGGACCTTCAAAGCAGTTGCTCAAGGTCAACGGTTCAAGAGTATTTCTATTATCCTCTGTTTCTGGAGATGTCAAGAAAGGAGGGACAAGGCTTTTACTGTTTTGGCAGTAATCGTCGTAAGTCTGGTAGGCCCAGCCGGTATTAATGGAGATTCCAGGGCAGACAAGCACCAGATGCATGCCTTTAAGGTTTAGGTGCACTGGAGTAACTTCGTTGCCTATTCCTTCAACCCGGGCAGGCTGGTTGTAGATAAAAAAGGGCACGTCAGCCCCGATCCTTCCGGCCAGGGACATCAGCTCCTTGCTGTTCAGGCTTAAGCCTTTGGACCTGCTGAACAAAAAAAGCAGAAGTGATGCAGCATTGGAGCTTCCCCCTCCAAGCCCTGCGCCCACAGGTATTTTTTTGTGCAGATACACCTTCAGACCTAACCTCAGGCCTGTAGCTTCGGCGAAAGCTTGGTATGTCCTGTGCAGGATATTCCCCTGGTGCTCCAGTTCTCTGGGACAACAGCGAAGGGTCAGGCCCGAACCGCTGTGCTCAACAATATCCATGTGATCCGCTGGGAAAGACAGGGGATATAACAGGGACTCGAGATAATGGAAGCCGTCCTTGCGCTTTCCCAGGATCTGCAGGAAGATGTTTATCTTGCATCCGCACAGGAGGCTGAAGTTTTTGGTCATGCCCGCATCATTAATGCGGGCGGCATGAAAACCGTCAGGGCACCATTGCCGCCCGCACTTGGTAGTTTCGGTAACAGGTTAATTCCTTAAGGGAATTGTCCGGAAGAGATTCTGGCCCTGCCTGTTGATCAGCAGCATGAGCACCTGTTTGGGCTTGGCGTCTTCCTCCAGAACACGCATGAATTCCTCAGTGCTGTCCACACTCTGGCCATTGGCCTGGAGTATGAGATCTCCAGGACGGATGTCAGCCCGGTGTGCAGCGGAACGCGACTCCACTTCAGTCACCAGAAGACCCTGAGGCTCACTCAGGCCCAGTTGTTCAGCTTCATCCTGGGAGGGGGACCTCAGGGACATGCCCAGGTCGGCCTTTACGCTTTCAGGCTCTGGATCAGGGCCTTCGGCCAGCCGCGCCACATCCCTTTCTCCCAGGGTAACAGTGGCCTCATGGGTCCGGCCGTCTCTCCAGAATCTGATCTCGGCCTTTGATCCTGGCGCCTGTCTGCCTATCTTGCGGGTCAGGTCTCCAGAATCCTGGACTTTCTGGTCATTGAAGGCAATAATTACATCTCCGGGCTCTATTCCGGCCTTCTGGGCCGGATCATCCGGGGTCACTCCCACAACCAGTGCGCCTTTGGGCTCTTCAAGTTCCAGGGCTCTGGCCATGTCCTGATCGATGTTCTGAATGGTTACTCCAAGCCAGCCGCGGCGGACCTTCTGATCCGTTTTCAGCTGTTCAATTACGTCTTCAGCCATGTTGCTGGGGATGGCGAAGCCAATGCCCTGGCCAGCAGCCACTATGGCCGTGTTGATCCCGATTACTTCACCCTGCAGATTGAGCAGGGGACCGCCGCTGTTGCCGGGGTTGATGGAGGCATCTGTCTGGATAAAGTTGTCGTACGGACCTGCTCCTATTACCCGGCCCTTGGCGCTGACAATGCCGGCGGTGACTGTGTGGTTGAGTCCAAAGGGATTGCCTATGGCCACAACCCACTGGCCCACTTTCATTTCATCAGAGTTGCCGAAGCTGAGAGTGGGGAGGTCTATATCAGCATCAATCTTCAAAAGAGCCAGGTCAGTTTCCGGATCAGTCCCTACCACCTTGGCGTCAAAAGTCCTTTCCCGGCCCTGTATTTGAAAGGTGGCCTTGATTTGCTCCGCCCCGTCAATGACGTGGTTGTTGGTAACGATATAGCCTTCTTCAGATATGATAAAGCCTGATCCCAGAGAACGCTGTTCGCGGGGCGGGCGCTCACGTTCGCCAAAGAAGCGCTCAAACTGCTCAAAGAATTCTTCAAAAGGATGTCCCCTGCCGGGGAAGTCCCGGAAAAAACGACCTATGTCCGGACTGTCCACCATTTTGACCGTGCTTATATTGACCACGGCCGGACCGGTTTCTTCAGCCAGCTTGGAAAACTCAGGCAGTTCAGCCAGAGCACTGCTCCCGCACCAGAACAACAGAAAAAATAAAAGAAGAGATGAATAAATATATTTGCGCATTTTTCCTCCGAACAAAATCAATTTGCTTTTCAACCCAGTGGGCATGTCCAGGTTATCTAATTGACAAAAAAACACTGATCAACATAAATTGCAAGATAAAACATGCTCCTGGATTGTAAAGATCCTGCTGCAAAAACTCAAAATCCAGTCAACTACCCTTGATCAAAGACACCTTAACCCCTTGTTCTTGTTAACGCCAAGTGCGTGATTTTGCCTGCCATGCGTCTTGGCGTGATAAAAAGCATGTTTCAGACTCATCCGAATCGGCTGGAGACAGCTTTTAATTCAAAAGTAAAAGTTTAAGTTGATTTAAAAAGATGATTTTTCTAAATTGTATCTCGTATTTGTTACCCCGTTCCGGCGTTGTTTGTCCAGCTTCTTTACTGGCCCCCAGTCTCCCGGGGAAAATCAAATAATATCATGTCAGCACAGGTCGGATAATGCATGAAAGAGATATCCAGAGGCCATGGCTTGCAAGTTATGATAAAGAGGTGAGCCCTAACCTGAGCTATGAGGATATTCCGGTCTACGAGTATCTGGACCGCATGGCTGCGGAGGATCCCAGACGCAAAGCCATTGTATTCAATAACTGGAAGATAAATTACAAAAAACTTAAGGCGCTGACTGAAACTGTGGCAGCCAATCTCAGGAGCTACGGTCTGAGTCCCGGAGACAGGGTGGCCATCATGCTCCCCAATCTGCCCCAGACCATTATAGCCTACTGGGGTGTCCTCAAGGCTGGAGGGGCTGTGGTCATGACCAATCCCCTGTATATGGAGAAGGAACTTCTGCACCATTTTGGAGATTCCCAGTCCAAATTTCTGATCACCCTGGATCTTGTATGGCCCAAGCTTGCTGAGCTTTTGCCCCGGCTGGGACTGGAAAGAGTCTTTGTTACCCGTATTCCAGACTGCCTTCGTTTTCCTCTCAACTGGCTTTATCAGTTAAAGATGCAACGGGACAAGAAGGTTCCGGATATCCCCTTTGATCCTGAAAGAGTGCTGCCCTGGAAAAAGCTGGTTCAAAAGGGGGAGGTTTTCATAAAATATACTCCTGACCCCAGGCAGGATCTGGCTGCATTGCAGTATACAGGAGGTACTACCGGGATTTCCAAGGGGGTAATGCTCACTCACTATAACCTTGCAGTCAATGTCCGCCAGGCCATGGCCATCCTGCACCATATAAGACACGGCAAACATTCAGTACTGGGTCTTCTGCCCTACTTTCATATCTACGGACTCACTGTCTGCGTGAATTTCGCCACGGCCATTGGGGCCACCCTTGTTCCTTATCCCAGGTTTGTGCCCAGAGACGTTTTAAAGGCCATTCATAAAGTCAAACCCACAATATTTCCCTCTGCGCCGGCTGTTTTTCAGGCCTTGCTGCAACAGAAGGACATTGACAAATATGATCTTTCCTCCATCGATTATTGCATTTCCGGGTCAGCGCCCATTCCAGTGGAGTCCATGGAACGATTCAGAAAATCTACAGGAGCGGCAATCATTGAGGGCTACGGGCTTACCGAGGCATCGCCCATAACCCACTTGAACCCTCTGCGGGGACGGCGCAAACCGGGTTCCATAGGATTGCCCTTTCCGGATACAGACGCTGCTGTGGTAGATATGGAGAAGGGAACACAGGTGTTGCCTTCGGGAGAAATCGGAGAACTGGTGGTCAAGGGCCCCCAGGTGATGAAAGGCTACTGGAACAGGGCGGATGAAACAGCCCGGACTCTTCGAGACGGCTGGCTGTATACCGGGGATGTTGCCTACATGGACGATGAGGGTTATTTTTATATAGTAGACCGTAAAAAGGATCTGATAATAACCGGGGGGCTCAATGTGTATCCCCGGGAGATTGACGAGGTGCTCTATGAGCACCCGGGGATCAAGGAAGCAGTAAGCGTGGGTATTCCCAATTCCGTCAGAGGGGAGGTAATAAAGGCTTTTATTGTGCCCAGAGATGGAGAAGAACTGAGCAGCTCCGAGATCATCTCTTTCTGCAGTCAGAAGCTGGCCAGCTTCAAGGTGCCCAGGAAGATCGAGTTTAGGGAAGAACTGCCCAAGACCATAGTGGGCAAGGTGCTTCGCCGTGTCCTGCGGGATGAGGAAATAGCCAGGCTGCAGAAGAAAAAGAGACGGAACAATATGTTCAAAAACAGTGAAAATGAGGGCTGAAAGGATGTACTGCTCAAAATGTGCATATACTTCCTTTGATCACCTTTCCAGATGTCCCAAATGCGGGTTTGACTGGAGTCAGGATCGCATAAGAATTAACCTGGACTGGCTGCAGGAGGATGGTCAGCCCTGGCTGAATCTTGAATGCGCTGAATTGGACCCTCTGCAAAGCGACTATGCAGAAAAATATGTAAAACAGGGCCCGCATGCGATGGCCGGAGGGCGGGAACAGAAATTCGAAGCACAGTTAAAGCCTGAGAGTAATTCTGCTCCTTTGAGCCTGGAACTGGATCTTGAAGATGATTCTGCTGAAGAAAAAAAGAGAACCGCCCGTAGCTCTTCCCTGGATCTGAGCAGGGAGATGGAATTTCAGGGTCAGAATCCTGATTTTTCAGGTGATACAGGTATGAGGGATAAATAAACTTCTTGACTTATTTGGAATTAACTACATATTTTGTATTTAAATACGCGCCCGTAGCTCAGCTGGATAGAGTGCCGGACTACGAATCCGTAGGCCGCAGGTTCGAATCCTGCCGGGCGCACCAT
>PUMA01000001.1 GCA_003551155.1 Desulfonatronospira sp. | reverse complement strand
TTATTAAGGGAGGTCAATTTTTTTAGCTTGTTTTTTAGAATTTAGAAAAATGCATACAGTGTAAGTAGTTTCCATAACAGAGATTGTAGACTATCATCTACAGGGGCAAATATATCCCGGATGCCAATGTAGAAGAAGCGATACAGCTCTGGATAGATACTGCCAGGGAATTTGGAGACCCTGTTCCGGAACCGAAAGGACGTCGCCTGATGTATGCCTGAGGAGTTGTTTCCATTCCTTACCAATACCAGCTGCGTCTTCAAGGTCCGTCTCACAAAACGGGAAAAAGTTGTTCTGTATTTCAATCCAGGCTGAATCCCGGCATACCCCAGGGCTCTTCTGCCTGTCCCAGTCAGCTTGTTGTCTTTGTCGGTAAATTGTAAAAACAGGAGGTTATGAACTTGAGGTCACAATTTGTGACCTCAAGACTGGGTGGGGCAAGGTATTACCCCTTGGCGTTCACCGAAAACCTCCTGAACACCGTGGAAGATGCTCCGTTATCTACAGGGGCAAATATATCCCGGATACCTATGATCACTTTGTTGTCCTTGTCTATCCTGCTGAAATATGGCACTTACCAAGCCAACAGATATGTTTTTGGTTGCCGGATCGCCCTGTGCCTACTCTTCAAATAACGGCCAGGTTCGAGGTTGTGCATAAAACCGCCCAGCTGGAATCAAACCTCTTCAGCAGGACCTCATGAACAACAAAGTCCTTTCCGAGCGGGATATCTGCACCAAGTACATCATCCCCGCCCTCAAGCAGGCCGGCTGGGATATTCATTCCCAGGTGCGCGAGGAAGTGACCCTGACCCAGGGCCGGGTCATTGTCCAGGGCAACATGTGCAAGCGCGGACGCCAGAAAAGGGCCGACTGCATCCTCTACTACAAGCACAACATCCCCATCGCCCTCATCGAGGCCAAGGACGACACCCACGCAGTGGGCAGCGGCATGCAGCAGGCCCTGCAATACGCGGAAATGACCGATATCCCCTTTGCCTACAGCACCAATGGCAGCGGTTTCCTGGAGCACGACCGCACCGGACTGGGACGTACTGTGGAAAAAGAGCTGGCCATGGATGCATTCCCATCTCCGGGGAATCTCTGGGAAAGGTATTGCGCCTGGAAGGGCCTAGACGCAGCCTCCAGAACTGTTGTGGAGCAGGACTATTATGTGGACGCCGGGGGCAAACGGCCCAGGTACTATCAGCTGCAAGCCATCAACCGGACCATAGAGGCGGTTGCCAAAGGGCGGCAAAGGATCCTTCTGGTCATGGCCACGGGCACGGGCAAGACCTACACTGCCTTTCAGATCATCTGGCGGCTGTGGAAGGCGGGAACCAAAAAACGCATCCTTTTTCTGGCTGACCGCAATATCCTGGTGGATCAGACCCGGACCAACGATTTCAAGCCCTTCGGCCAGGCCATGACCAAGATCCAGCACCGCCAGGCAGACACCTCCTATGAAATATATCTGGCCCTGTACCAGGCCATATCCGGGACCGAAGAGGAACATAACATCTACAAACAGTTTTCGCCTGATTTTTTCGACCTCATCGTGGTGGATGAGTGCCATCGGGGCAGTGCGGCAGAGGACGCGGCCTGGCACGATATCCTGAGTTACTACGGCTCAGCCGTCCAGATCGGGATGACTGCCACGCCCAAGGAGACCAGGTACGTCTCCAATATCAATTATTTTGGCGAACCTTTGTTCATGTATTCCCTGAAACAGGGCATAGAGGACGGCTTCCTGGCACCGTACAAAGTGGTCCGTTTTGATTTTGACAAGGATATCATGGGCTACCGGCCGGAAAAGGACAAAAAGGATAAACTGGGGCAGGAAGTCGAGGATCGAATCTACAATCAAAAGGATTTTGACCGGGCCATGGTCCTGGAGCAGAGAACGGAACTCGTGGCCCGCAAGGTGACGGAGTTTTTGCGGCAAACCGATCCCCTGGCCAAGACCATAATCTTCTGCGAGGACGTGGATCATGCCGAGCGCATGCGCCAGGCCATGGTCAACCATAATCCGGATCAGGCTGCCAGAAATCCACGTTACGTCATGCGCATCACCGGGGACAACCCCGAAGGCAAGGCCGAGCTGGATAATTTTATTGACCCGGAATCCATCCATCCGGTGGTGGCCACCACCTCCAGGCTGATGAGCACCGGCGTGGACGCCCAGACCTGCAAGCTCATTGTCCTGGACAGGATTATCAACTCCATGACCGAATTCAAGCAGATCATAGGCCGGGGGACGCGGATCCGGGAGGATTACGGCAAGTACTACTTCACCATCATGGACTTCAAGAAGGCCACGGTGCTCTTTGCTGATCCGGATTTCGACGGTGAGCCGGTCCAGGTCTATATTCCGGGAGAAGAAGATCCTCCCGTTCCTCCAGATGACGAGACTGGAGAAGAAGAATCTGGGCACGAATCTCCCGAAGAAGATGAAGGCGGCTGTCCTGAAGGGTCAGGTGAATCTAGCGGAATCGTTTATCCCGACGCGCCCGGCCGCAGGATCAGATACGTGGTGGATGATGTGCCTGTGCATGTCGTGGCCGAGAGGGTGCAGTATTACGGCCGCGACGGCCGGCTGATCACCGAATCCCTGAAGGATTACACCCGGAAAAAGGCCAGGAGTGAGTTCCAGTCACTGGACGCCTTTCTCAAGACATGGTCCGGGGCGGACAAGAAAAAGGCCCTAATGGAGGAGCTGGAAGAGCGGGGTGTTTTTCTGGATGCTCTGGCCCAGGAGGTGGGCAGGGATTACGATGCCTTTGATCTCATTTGTCATGTGGCCTTTGACAGGCCGCCCCTGACCCGGCGGGAGCGGGCGGAAAACGTGCGCAAAAAGGATTACTTCTCCAGGTACGGGGAGAAGGCCAGGGCGGTGCTGGACGCGCTTTTGGATAAATATGCCCAGGAAGGGATAACCAGCATAGAGGACCCCAACATACTCAGAGTGCAGCCTTTTGATCGGCTGGGCACGCCCATGGAAATCATCGAGCTTTTCGGCGGGCGGGAGGCATATCAGAATATCCTGCGTGAACTGGAAGAAGAGCTGTATCAGGCCGCATAGTATTATTTAAAAGCAAAAGGACACCAGAAAGCATGAGTATAACCGCAAGCATCAAATCCATCCAGGATATCATGCGCAAGGATGTGGGCGTGGACGGCGACGCCCAGCGCATCAGCCAGCTGGTGTGGATGCTTTTTTTAAAGATATTCGACGACAAGGAGTACGAGTACGAAGCCTTCAGTGATTCCTATCGCTCACCGATTCCTGAGCGCCTGCGCTGGCGCAACTGGGCCGGAGATCCGGAAGGGCTGACCGGGGACGGGCTCATGGATTTTGTGAACAACGATCTCTTCCCCAGCCTGAAGGACATAAGCGGGACCGAGCACGACGACATGGCCTTTGTCATCCGCAGCGTTTTCGAGGATGCCTATAATTACATGAAAAGCGGCACCCTCATGCGCCAGGTGATCAACAAGATCAACACCGCCTTTGATTTCAATAAATCCCACGATCGCCACCTGCTGGGAGAGATCTACGAAAAGATTCTCAAGGATCTGCAAAGCGCCGGGAACGCCGGGGAATACTATACGCCCCGGGCAGTGACCCAGTTCATGGTGGACATGGTCGATCCCAAACCCGGGGAGACTGTCCTGGATCCGGCCTGCGGCACAGGTGGTTTTTTGACCTCAGTTCTGGGACATGTGCGCACCAGATACGTCAAGACCGGAGAGGATGAGACCCGGCTTCAGAAATCCATCCAGGGCGTGGAAAAAAAGCATCTGCCCCATCTGCTCTGTGTGACCAACATGCTCCTGCACGATGTGGAGGTGCCGGTGAGGATCAGGCGGGACAATACCCTGGCCAAACCGCTCAAGGATTACAGCCCCAGGGACAGGGTGGACGTCATTGTCACCAATCCGCCCTTTGGCGGGATAGAGGAGGACGGCATTGACAGCAATTTTCCGGCCTCGTTTCGGACCAGGGAAACAGCGGATCTTTTTCTGCTCCTGATCATGAAGCGTTTAAAGCCCGGGGGCAGGGCGGCCATGGTCCTGCCGGACGGCACTTTGTTCGGGGAAGGGGTCAAGACCAGGATCAAGGAAAAGCTGCTCTCGGAGTGCAACCTGCACACCATTGTCCGCCTCCCCAATGGGGTGTTCAATCCCTATACCTCCATCAAGACCAATCTGCTATTTTTCACCAGGGGCGAGCCCACCACAGAGGTCTGGTACTACGAGCATCCCTACCCGGAAGGATATAAATCCTATTCCAAGACCAAGCCCATACGCATCCAGGAGTTCGAGCCGGAAAAGGCCTGGTGGAACAACAGGCAGGAGAATGAATACGCCTGGAAGGTGGGGGTGGAAGAGATCAAGGCTGGCAACTACAATCTGGACATAAAAAACCCCAACACTCCGCAGGAAGATAATGGTGACCCGGACAAGCTCCTGGTGGAATACCAGGAGCTGCTGGCAAGCATCTCCAGAACCCGGGAGGAGCTAAAGGATGAGCTGGAGGCGGCCCTTGGGGGGAAGTGAAGAGAAGAGGGAAGAAATGTCACGCTAAGACGCTAAGCCGCCAAGCTTTTTAAACCCCTTTTTCTTAGCGCCGTTGCGCCTTTGCGTGAGAAATTCTTCAAGAAAGAGTTGGCACGCCAAGCCGCTATGACGCTAAGCTTAAAAGAATTCTTCTTAACGCCGTTGCGTGGGAAATAAGTATGCGTGAGCAATCAGAATACATCGAAAAGCTTGCCTCCATTGTCATCGACAGAGCCTTTCACCTGCACCGGGAGCTTGGGCCGGGGCTTCTGGAATCCGTATACGAAGCTGTACTGGCCCATGAACTTGGAGCAAAGGGGTTGATGGTTCAGCGGCAGAAGCCGGTTCCCATTCATTACCAAGATATTCAGCTTGATGAGGGTTTCCGGCTGGATCTGCTTGTGGAAGACAGGCTGATTGTGGAACTCAAGTCAGTGGAGGAACTGCATCCGGTTCATCCCAAGCAGTTATTGACCTACCTGCGGCTGATGGATCTGCCTTTGGGACTCTTGATCAATTTCGGGGCTCCTTTATTGAAACAGGGGGTGAAGCGGGTTGTGAACAGGCATGAAGAAAGAGTTGGCACGCTAAGCCGCTAAGACGCCAAGCTTAAAAGAGGCCTTCTTTGCGCCGTTGCGCCTTTGCGTGAGAAAATTCTTAAGAGAGACCAATGACAACCGACCTTTTATTCAAACATTTCCACCTCCTGGCCGATACACCAGGAGGCGTGCAGAAACTCCGCGAGCTTATCCTGCAACTGGCTGTCCAGGGCAGGCTTGTGCCCCAAAATCCTGAAGAAGAACCAGCTTCGGTTCTCTTGGAAAAAATCAGGGAGGAAAAAAAGCGGCTGGTCAGGGAAGAGAAGATCAAGAAGCAAAAGCCTTTGCCTGGGATCAAGCCGGAGGAAATACCGTTTGGGTTGCCTCCAGGGTGGGAGTGGGCACGTTTAAAATACATCAGCTTTGATTTAGGCCAAAAGAAACCCGACATGGAGTTTACGTATATAGACGTGGCGTCCATTGAAAATACTTCAGGAAAAGTTTCAAGAGATCTTCAAGTTATACAACCTCAAAACGCACCTTCAAGGGCAAGAAAGATTGTACTTAAGGACACGGTTATTTTTTCCACTGTAAGACCTTACTTGCTTAACATAGCAGTCATCGAAGACGATTATTCACCTGAACCCATAGCCAGCACGGCCTTTGCTATTCTGCACCCCTGCTCAGGTATCTCCAGCAAGTTCTTGCTTTATTATTTGAGAAGCAATGTCTTTATTGATTACGTAAACTCAAAAATGACTGGCATAGCTTATCCTGCAATTAACGATTCCAACTTCTTTTCTGGACCGATTCCAATCCCTCCCTCCTCTGAACAACACCGCATAGTCTCCAAAGTAGACCAACTCATGGCTCTATGCGATGAGCTGGAGGCCAAAAAGGAAAAACAGCAGACCACCCACGCCCGGCTGAACAAATCCGCCCTCCACACTCTCAGGGAATCCATGACCAGAAACGAGCTGACCCACAACTGGACCCGGATAAAAAACAACTTCCACCATCTCTTCACCACCCCGGAATCAATCCAGGAACTACGCTCCACGATTCTGCAACTGGCTGTCCAGGGCAGGCTTGTTCCCCAAAACCCAGAAGAAGAACCTGCTTCAGTGCTTTTAGAAAAAATCAGAGAGGAGAAAAAACGGCTGATCAAAGAAGGCAAGATCAAAAAGCAAAAACCATTGCCCGAGATCAGGCCGGAGGAAGTGCCGTTTGATTTGCCTCAAGGTTGGGAGTGGGTGCGTTTTCAGGATTTAGGTATTTTTGGTCGAGGAAAATCCAAACATCGCCCAAGAAATGACCCTGTTCTCTATAAAGATGGAAACATTCCTATTGTTCAGACTGGAGATATTGCAAGAGCTAATGGACATGTCAAAACATACACAGGCCTATATAATCAAAAAGGCTTATCTCAAAGTACGCTTTGGCCGAAAGGCACACTATGTATTACTATTGCGGCAAACATCGCTGACTCAGCAATTTTAAGCTTTGACTCATGCTTTCCTGACAGCGTAGTTGGCTTTGTCCCTTCAGCGTACATAAATGATGCACGGTATTTTGATTATTTCATGCGGACGACAAAAAAAGATCTTCTTAGCTACGCTCCATCTACAGCTCAAAAAAACATAAATCTTGGAATCTTAAATCAGCTATTGATTCCACTTCCCCCGCAGCAAGAAATGAAACGTATAGTATCCAAGGTTGACCATCTCATGTCTTTTTGTGATGAATTGGAAAATAATTTCTCTCAATCCCAGAGCGACGGAGAAAAGCTTATGGAGGCGGTAGTGGCGGAATTGTCAGAGCAAAACATTATGAAGGGCAGTATGAGGATGGTAAATGCGAACAATCATCTTCCTGTATCTTCGGCTTGCAGTGGATAAAATATTTGTCTTGATGGACAGCATCATCGACTTGAAAAAAGACAGCCAGGACAGCAGCCGCCTGGAAAATCAGATCGACCAGCTCGTTTACCGCCTCTACGGCCTGACCCGGAAAGAGATCGGGGTGGTGGAAGGATAGAAATAGAAACATTCAAAGTTTTTTTCTTGCAAACCAATTTCAAAAATGGTCACTTGACCGGAATCTGATTCAAAAATGCCATTTATCAGAAATCCAGGGGGCTCCTGGCCTCCTTTTTGGTCTGGCTCTTGACTGTATGGGTGTAAATCATTGTCGTTCTGACATCGCTGTGCCCTAAAAGTTCCTGGATGGTGCGAATGTCGTAGTTGGCCTGGAGCAGGTGGCTGGCAAATGAATGGCGGAAGGTATGCGAGGTAACCCGCTTGGGGATCTGAG
>PUMA01000169.1 GCA_003551155.1 Desulfonatronospira sp. | reverse complement strand
TCAGTAAAAACAAACAGTTATGTAGATTGTTGATTCCTGAATTATTCATTACCCGACTTTTTGCAGGTGCATCTTAAAAAATAAATCAGGTTCTTACGTCTGAAGCATACTTTTTTAAAATCTGGCCACGCCTTTGGCGTAGTTGATATTCTTAAGGCCATAATTGAACGCCGGGCAAGCTAGAACCGGATGAAACCAATTCAGGCCCTATCTATTTGTCTTCCAAGAGCGCCAGAAACCGCTCCCTGTCCTCCTTGAGGGCCTGGTGGAGCAGATAAATCCGTTCAGTTGCCGCCCTGGGATTTGGAAACTCTCTGATAACATGCATATTGCTTGCTCCATCCATATATTTGACCTCCAGTACCACCTCCCTGGAAGGCTTCAGGTACAGGCCCATTTTAAGGATAAAATCATCCCTGGATACTGTCTGATCACCTATCTTTTTGCCCTTGAAGACAAGAGGCTCCTGGCCCTGTCTGTGGATCACAACTTCCGGGTAATCAGGATCAGGCCTGGATGGCTTGTCCAAGTGTGAACCCCTTTTTCGGACAGTCACTCAAGCTACCTGTTCTGTCGCAGCCAATCCAGTTTGTCCCGGATATTCTTCTTTCTCTGCCCGTTTTTTTCAGGAGCAGGAATCAGATTCCCTTCATCATCCAGTTTAAGCCAGTCGCCCTCTCTGGATCCTTCAGGAAGAAGATCAACCTCAACCACCCACTCTTTTTCCTGTTCCCCGATGAGCAGCGTAGCCAGGTCAGTGGAAATGGTGTCTACTACTACATATTCATTTTTGTCTGGATTATTCATAACATACCTCCTTCATTAGACCATATGGACTGGCAGTTGATTCAATATGAATTAAGTTTGTGTGTATGATATGGTGGAACTTTTCTTCTACAGAACAGATAATCCCGGTTGATTCGGGATGCGGGCCTGACCATCCGGCAGTCATATGTTGCATGCTGCAAATTCCCCGGATACAGTCCTGACCACAATGTTTTTGTCTCGCAGACAGCCATGGCGGTCCGCAGCTGAAACTTCAGGATGCAGGATCTTGAGAGTCATATCCCCGGTTATCAGTTTCTCCTGCAAAAATCGAGAGGAGGACATCAGGCTCCATTCTGCTGGTTAAGGTAACTTGTGCCGGTCAGCAAGTTCTTTTTGAGGATCAAGTTTTTCAGCCGGATATTATGGTTCCCTGTTTAATCAGGCCTTATCGTCACAACAGGAATTGTTGATGCCTTGACGACCTTTTCAGCTGCCGACCCGAATATAATCTTGTCAACCCCCATCAGCCCATGGGTGCCCATGATTATCAGGTCTATGTCTTCTTTGCGGGCAAACCTAAGTATTTCTTCGGGGACATATCCTTCCAGCACCTTGGAGGTAACATTTTCCATGCTGAAATTATCCTTGACAAAGGTATCCATGACTTTTTCAGCCTCAGTCACGATTTCAGATAAAGTGCTCTGACCGAAAACCAGCCTGGTCAAAGCCCCATACTGATCAAGACTCTGGGCCACGTAAAGAACATGTATTCTGGCGTTCAGGGCTTTGGCCAGAGTCTGGGCGTAAGATGCAACTTTGGCGCTCACCTCTGAAAAATCAACAGGACAAAGGATATTCTTAATCTTAACCATGTACCTCTTCCTTTTGTACCGGCATCATATAGACTCCATGACCAGGTCAAGGCTCAATTAAGATTTCAGATTCAGCAGCTGGTCAGGGAAGCTCAGGGCCTTGTCTGAAATTTGCCTGCAAAAACCTCAGGCTTCTGCAGGGCGGTTTTCAGGCAGAATGCGCCGGCTGAATATGCAGTTGATAAAAAAGCAAGCGTCCAACCAGTTGTGTCCGTTTGGACGCTTGTCCGGTATCCGCTGCATTCCCTGGGAAATTTACCGGCAAAACTGCTGATAATTATAAACTGCCCCGGAGCAAGGGCGACCCTTGATCTTTCATACCTGGCCCCCGTGAAATTTCTTTTCAGGTCATGTTCCGTGGATCAGACAGATGCATCTGCAAAAAGTCTGGAAATGAATAATTTTAACCGACCGGGCGGATTATGTCCTCTGAATCATTGGCCGGATTGTTTACCATGAATCCCACTTTATAAATCCTGAGGGAAAGGCTGGCCGCAGGTTCGAAAAGGGCCTTCAAAAACCTGGGCTCCTGCACGGACTTGTCCAGCCAGAGACCATAGCTGTCCCTGGATATGATCACCGGCATGCGATTGTGCAGCGGCTGTAAAGCCTCACTGGCCCGGGTGGTGACTATGGCGCAGGTAAAGCTCGCGTCTTCTGGGCCAGAAGCTTCAGTGTATTCCCAGATTCCTGCAAAGGCAAACAGATCTCCTTTCCCGGGACGGATGCAATAGGGCTGCCTGGCCCCCTGATCCTGCTTCTGCCATTCATAGAAGCAGCTGGCCGGAATCAGGCAGCGGCGCTTTCTGGCCGCAGCCCTGAAGGCGGGCTTGTCAAACATGGTCTCGGCCCGGGCATTGATCATTTTGTAGTCCCCCTTATCCTGCTTGAACCAGTGGGGCTTAAGCCCCCAGAGCAGCCAGGAGAAGCTGCGTTCTCCCTCCTTGCTCTGACCCACGGCCAGGATCTTCCGGGAAGGGTTGATGTTGTACCTGGGAGCAAACGCAGGCGCCGCATCCAGACCAAAATCCAGGGCAACCTGCCTGGAATTCGCCCATAATCCAAATCTGCCGCACATTATGTTCCCAGGGTGAATTCAATTGCTGTGGTTTGAGTCGGTAAATTTGCTATGGTTTGTAGAATCCGTACTCTTTGGCATTGATGTTGTGGCGTTTTTCCTCAAGCAGGGTTGATGCAGGTGCTGGACCGTAGTCATGTCCGGGCATGACTACTGTGTCTTCGGGCAGTTGCATCACTCTACGGAGGGAAGCACCCAGAGTGGGTCTGTGACTGTAGGCAAAGTCTGTGCGACCGCTGTCGCGTACAAAAAGCGTATCCCCGGTAAATAGTCTGCCGTGACCGTAATAACAGACCCCTCCTGGAGTATGGCCGGGCGTATGCATAACCTGCAGCCGGATCTGCTCACCCGCATGGATGATATCCCCGTCCTTGAGGACAACATCCACCTGCTCTCTGAAATATGGAATATCGGCTTCGTGCATGGCCACCAGGGCACCGGTTGCCTGCCTTAAGTGTGAGGCCTTGCATGTATGATCATAATGAAAATGGGTCAGCAGGATATATTCAAGTTCAAGTACATGCCTGTCAAGCTCGGCCAGTATCAGATGCTCATCTGCTCCGGGATCAATCACTGCCGCTTTCCGGGTATCCGGGCAGGAAAGAATATAGCAGAAATTCTCCATGGTTCCTACTTTGAGCTGATTTACCAGCATTTTTTTCTCCATAGGGGCCTGACCCGGATCAGGGCGGATTTCACTGGGTTTAACCGGGCAGGCCCCGATGAAATCACGCCCCTGGCGTGACAGGCACAGAGCCCGGTTAAATATAAAAAAGCTTGACCGGCCATGGACTTCATGGGGCAAGAAGTACACTGGGAAAGCAGAATAAACTTAAACTGATCCTGCTGATCAAACAAGTTCCCTGTGAAGTTCGGAAAAACATCATGACATGTCCATAGTTCAGAAAAACTGTATATCTCTTAGCAATTGTCCTGAAGCATTTCAAGGTCTGCTGAAAAAGAAGCCCGGAAAACTCAGGTTTTCGAATGGTTGCCAGGTACGGCCACTAGCTGGCTCTTGTGCCCTGTCCAGAGCCGGATTCAGGACAGAATCAGACCCGAAAGACAGGCAAAGGTTATGGCCGGCCATCTGGATAGAGCGCAAGAGCCAAAACAGAGAATTACATATTTTGTTAATTCTTCCACCCCCCCGGCTGTTTATCCAGGCCTCGGTCACCAACAGGCAAGTTTCGGCTCCGGCCTGCCGGCCATGAGCATGAATGCGGACAGGAAAACCATGTGAACATTTTCATCAGCAATTAAGGACACACAAAAGTTTTTAAAGTTTCTTGTGAGTTTTTGCACGAACATCTTGACAGCGTGAGCAAGGAATGCTCTTTATAGGCCCAGCTAGTTCATGCTTGGTGGAAGCTCAAGAGAGAAGCAACGTGCTGCCAACACTGTTTTTTTCAAGGAGGTGCTTTTTTTATGAACCGGAGAAAATTTCTTGGCGCCGTGGGGGCCGCAGGCTTGACTGTGGCCGGAGCCGGAAAGGTCCTGGCTGCGGATAAGCAGGTCACAGGTGCCTCGATCAAAGGAGTCAAAGGATTGCCGGACAGCTATGCAGTTCTTTTTGACTGCAATCGCTGCATAGGCTGCCGGCAGTGTGAAGATGCGTGCAACTACGAACAGAACCTGCCTGAGCCGGACGTGGACTTCTGGGACACCGGAGTCTTTGAAAGGAGAAGAAGGACCGACTGGAAAACCTACAC
Organism: Desulfonatronospira sp.; assembly: GCA_003551155.1. Classification (GTDB taxonomy): domain Bacteria; phylum Desulfobacterota; class Desulfovibrionia; order Desulfovibrionales; family Desulfonatronovibrionaceae; genus Desulfonatronospira. The sequence continues at coordinate 2,994 of PUMA01000169.1, read as the reverse complement.
CATCGTCAATCAGTATGATGACAAGCCCCCGGGAGCCGGCCAGCTTTACCGTAAAACACAGTGCATGCACTGCATGGAGCCGGCCTGCGCCTCATCCTGTTTTGTCCGGGCCTTTGCCAAACGCCACGACGGGGCTGTAACCTACGATGCCAAGATGTGCGTGGGCTGCCGCTACTGCATGATGGCCTGTCCATTCAACATCCCGGCCTATGAATATCACATAGCCTCTGATCCTCTGGTAACCAAGTGCACGTTCTGTGAACACCGCCTGGAAAAAGATGAAGAACCAGCCTGTGTGGAAATCTGTCCCACAAGGGCCATGGAGTTCGGAACCCGCCAGGAGATGCTCAGGGAGGCCCGCAGAAGGATCGTGGAAAAACCTGATTCATACGTCGAGCATATTTACGGCGAACATGAAATGGGCGGCACCAACTGGCTTTATCTCTCTCCGGTACCCTTTGAACAGGTGGGCATGCGCATGGACCTGGGTACCAAGGCCGCAGGAGAATTCACTTCCGGGGCCCTGGGCGGCGTGCCCCTGATCACGGCATTGTGGCCGGTGTTTCTGGTGGGAGCCTATGCCATAGCCAAGCGCAAGGAAAAGTATGCCAAGGAAGACAGGGACAAATATGTCTCCCAGCTGATTGCCCAGGCAGGCCCCGAAGCTGGACGCAGGCTGGCGGAAAGACTGTCCAAGACTGAAAAACTGGACAAGGCCGCCATTGAGGAGGAAGTCAGAAAGGCTTTGGATGAGGCCGCAGCCAAAACCGAGAGGGAGGGTCACTAGTCATGAGTAATCAACATCACCCTGATACTGGCAGATCTTCCTGGATTACGCCTTTCAATGTTGTGGCCTTTATCATTGTCCTCATCGGCCTCTACCTGACCTATCTCCGGTTCACCGGGGGACTGGCCGCAATAACCAACCTGGATGACAACTATCCCTGGGGAATCTGGATCAGTTTTGACCTGCTCTGCGGAGTCGCCCTGGCTGCAGGCGGATACACCACTGCAGCAGCCTGCTATGTCTTTGGAATCCACAAGTATCATGCCGCTGTCAGGCCGGCCGTGCTCACTGCCTTCCTGGGATACGCCCTGGTTGTCTTTGCCCTGCACTACGACGTGGGTCAGCCCTGGCGCCTGGCCTACCCCATATTCGTCCAGCCGGGCACGACCTCGGTACTCTACGAAGTAGGTCTGTGCGTGTTCCTTTACCTCACAGTGCTCTTTCTGGAGTGGCTGCCTGCACCTCTGGAAGCGCTCAAGCTCAAAAGGGTCAGAAACATAATGATCAAGCTGACATTTGTTCTGACTGTTTTCGGCATCATACTGTCCACCATGCACCAGTCCTCCCTGGGAGCCCTTTACCTGATTCTGCCCAGCAAGATGCATCCGTTATGGTTTTCATCGCATTTACCCATATATTTCTTCATCTCCAGCATGTTTGCAGGGCTGTCCATGGTCATCTTTGAAAGCACCCTGTCCCACCGCTGGTATCACAAAAAGATGGACAAGGAGCACCTGGAAGGGACCCCGCACGTGACTTTCGGCTTTGCCAAGGCCGCGGCCTGGATCATGGGCGGATACTTCTTCATCAAATTCTTTGGAGTGGTCCTGAATGCCAACTGGGCCTATCTGCCCACATTCTACGGCATGATCTTCAGCCTGGAGATGCTGGGATTCGTGGCTCTGCCTGCCCTGCTTTACGCCAAAGGGGTGCGGACCAGGAATATCAAGCTCATCCGGTGGACAGCGGTGCTTGCAGTCTTGGGCATCATCTTCAACCGCTTCAATGTCTCTCTGGTCGCCTACAACTATCACCTCCCCTCGGAAGACAAGTACTTCCCGCATATCGGTGAAATCGGAATAACCATTTTCGTAGTCACTGTGGGACTGATCCTGTTCAAGGTGATAGGCAACAATACGCCCATATTCTATGAGCATCCCGATTATAAGGGATCGCATTAACCGAGGACCGCTTCAGTGGTCCGACACTGTCAGGACTCTGAAAACAAGGAGGAACCATGTTTGATACAGTTTTTTACACCATGCTTGAATTTGAGCTGTTCACCAAGAGCTGGGCATATATCTTCATGGGCGTGACCGTGATCACCATGCTCGCCTACTGGTTGTTTATTTCAGGTCAGGATGAGGATTAACCGCCGGACCCTGGTTCGGCCGGAACGATCATAAAATACAGGAGAAATGATTATGAAGCTTCTGAAAATTATTAGCCTGATCCTGCTTCTGGCTCTTTTGTGCGCTTCCGCGGCTTACGCCTACGAACTGAGGCCGGAAGCATACTGGGGAGAAAGGGGCTGGATCAATGCCCTGGAAAGCGTATACACTTGGCTCAGAAACATGGTTCTGGTTGGAATCGTGGGAGGTGTCTATCTCCTGCCCACCCTCATCGCCATAATAAGAAGCCACAACAAGCTGGCCCAGATTGCAGCCCTGAACGTGTTTCTGGGTGTGATCGTGATAGGCTGGATCGGCGCGCTCATTTGGAGTTTTTCCGGAAACGTGCATCCCCAGAACTTCCTGGACAGGTTCGGCAGCACGGCCTGATGGCCAGGGCGGTTTTTCAACCTCAAACTATAAGGCCGGGCTCCAGCCCGGCCTTTTTTTACAGCAGGTGACCGGGCTGCCCAAGACGGGGTGCAGCCCGGGTTCGAAAATCTGCAGGAGCGCCTGCGTATTGTCTGTCTTGTGGCCCGGGCTGAGGCCATGCGCTGCAGGGCCGGGTCCCTGGGCCGCAACCTTGTTGTTGCTGACAGGAGTCAAGGGGGCTGAACTAGTACAGTTTGTTTTAACCTGCTCAAGTCCGGACTTGAGCAGGCTCATTGTAAAAATAATCCAAATGTGAAAAAACATATATATTTTCCTTGCAATGTGCTTACCAGAAAAAAAGGCTTACACCTATTTTGATGTAAGCCTTTGATTTTTATGGTGCCGAGGGACGGAATCGAACCGCCCACACGGGGATTTTCAGTC
>PUMA01000137.1 GCA_003551155.1 Desulfonatronospira sp. | reverse complement strand
TTTTGGCAAGGAAATCAAGCAATTATGAGGAGGCGTATCTTAATACGGTGACGAATAATTGTACAGATTGACGCCGCCAAATGGAAAAAGAACCGTTTCCGGATGAAAACTACTTAGTTCAGATCCGAAGCATCCCGCCTGTCTGCAAAGGCCGGCACCGGCATGTTAACTGATTTTTTTCGAATCGATCCGGACAGCCTGATTTCTGCAGTACATACAGCCCTGAACCCCAAAGGGCTTGATGTTTTGTTTACAGACCGTGCTTGCCATGGACGGGTTATAAACCTTTATGTCTGATTCATATTTTTTTGTTTCTGTTTTTCTTTACCGGATTGGATAAAAGTGGACAGCTCACCTGCCACGAGACATTCTCCTTTCGCCCTGAGCGTAGAAAATCTGCACAAGAGCTTTGATTCTCTTCATGTGCTCAAGGGAGTATCCCTGACAGCCAGAGAAGGGGACGTGATCAGTATGATCGGCTCCAGCGGATCAGGTAAAAGCACCCTCCTGCGCTGCATAAACCTTCTGGAAATGCCCTCCTCAGGGGATATCCATGTCGGCGGGGAACATATCCGTCTGCGGGTCAACCGCCGGGGGCAGACCACACCCGAGGACCGCAGGCAGGTGGACCGTATCCGGACCAGACTGGGCATGGTTTTTCAACATTTCAATCTCTGGACCCACATGACTGTTCTGGACAATGTTATGGAGGCTCCGGTTCACGTGCTCAAGAAACATAAGAAAGTGGCCCGGGAGCAGGGCATGGCTTACCTGGAAAAGGTGGGTATCGCAGACCGGGCCCATTACTATCCGGCCCAGCTTTCCGGGGGGCAGCAGCAGCGAGCAGCCATTGCCAGGGCTCTGGCCATGGAGCCGGAGGTCCTTCTGTTTGACGAGCCTACTTCAGCCCTTGATCCTGAGCTCGTGGGCGAAGTCCTCAGGGTGATGCAGGATCTGGCCGGGGAAGGACGAACCATGATTCTGGCTACCCATGAAATGAGCTTTGCCAGAGATGTATCCACCCATGTGATTTTTCTGGACAGCGGGATCGTGGAGGATGAGGGTCCTCCGGGATACCTTTTCCAAAACCCCGCTTCTGAACGCTGTCGGCGTTTTCTGTCCAGATTTTTTTGAGGCCGAGATTGCAGTTTAAACCTGAAAACCACAAAAATGGAGGACTCATGCAACGCTTTTTCAATGTCACATTGCTGGCCCTGATGACCTTTTTTCTGCTGGGCACTACGGCCATGGCCCAGGACAAAGTGCGTATCGGAACCGAGGGAGCCTACCCTCCCTTCAACTATATTGACAAAGACGGCAATCTGAAGGGTTTTGACGTGGACATTGCCAAGGCCTTGTGCGACGCAGCCGGGCTTCAGTGCGAGTTTGTCACCCAGAGCTGGGACGGGATGATTCCTGCCCTGCTGGCCAGAAAATACGATGCCATTATTGCATCCATGAGCATCACTGAAGAACGCAGGCAGCGGGTGGATTTTACTGATAAATATTACCAGACCCCGGCCAGGTTTGTGAAGCACAAGGACAGAGATATTGAGCTGTCAGAAGAGGGTCTCAGGGGCATGTCCGTTGGTGTGCAGCGGGCCACTGTAAGTGCCAACTACATTAATGATAACTATTCGGGAATCATGAATATCAGGTCCTACGCCACCCAGGAGGAAGCGAACCTGGATCTTCTGTCCGGACGGGTGGACCTGCTTTTTGCCGATGCAGTGGTTCTGCAGACCGGGTTTCTGGATACTGATGCAGGAAAAAACTATGAATTTTTCGGACCCAGCTATACTGATGAGGAATGGTTCGGCGAAGGTATAGGCATTGCGGTGCGCAAGGGAGAGGATGAACTCCGGGAAACCTTTAACCGGGCCATTGCGACCATCCGTGAAGACGGAACCTACCAGCAGATTAATGACAAGTATTTTGACTTTGATGTTTATGGTGATGATTAGGAAATAACCCCTCCCCAATACCGGGCCGGCTGAGGAAATCAGTCTTTCTGCAGCCGGCCTGATGCGGTTGAAAGCTCAGGCTGAAATCAGATGCCCTTTTTAGAACTGCACGGCTATGGCTGGTTTATTCTGCAGGGAGCAAAACTGACCATTTATGTAGGTCTCTGCGCCATGGTCCTGGCATTTGCACTGGGTCTTGTGGGCGTGCTGTGCAAGTTTTCCGGCTCCTCAGTCATCCGCTTTCTGGTGGACTGCTACACCACGGTGATCCGCGGCATTCCCGAGCTGGTCCTGATTCTTCTGGTCTATTACGGAACTCCTACCCTTATTCAGGATGTTTCAGCCCTTTTTGGCCATCATATCTATATATCCCTGGATCCTTTTGTAGCCGGAGTAGTCACAATAGGATTCATATACGGGGCTTTTTCCACTGAGGTGTTCCGAGGGGCATATCTGGCAGTGCCCAGGGGCCAGATAGAGGCGGCGCAGGCCTGCGGCATGAGCAGCATGCTTACATTCAGGCGGATAATCCTGCCTCAGATGATGCGCTTTGCCCTTCCCGGGCTGGGAAATGTCTGGATGGTCCTGATCAAGGCCACGGCCCTGATATCGGTGATTCAGCTGCCTGAACTCATGCGCAACGCAGATATTGCCGCCAGGGCCACGCGGGAGCCGTTCACCTTTTTTTTCGTGGCTTCTTTGATCTATCTGGGCATCACCATTGTTTCCATTATTATTCAGCAGTGGGCTGAAAAAAGGGCCAGCCGGGGGATAATTAAACAGTGAGGCCGGCATGGACATAATACTGCAGAGCCTGCCCAGACTTCTGGATGGGGCCCTGGTTACCCTGCAGATTACCAGTCTGAGCGTGATCATCGGTTTTGTGCTTGCCATTCCCCTGGCTGTCATGCGTGTCTCCAGGCTGCGCATTCTGTGGATGCCGGTATACGCATTCACCTTTTATTTCAGGGGTACTCCTCTTCTGGTTCAGATATTTCTAATCTATTACGGGAGCGGTCAGTTCCAGGGCTTTCTGGACTCGGTGGGACTCTGGCATTTGTTCCAGAGCGCCTGGTTCTGCGCCGTTCTATCCCTGACCCTGAATACTGCTGCTTATTCCACGGAGATTTTCCGGGGGGGGATCCAGGGTGTGCCTCACGGGGAAGTGGAGGCAGCCCGGGCCTGCGGCATGTCCGGGCTTCTGCTTTACCGCAGGATAATCATTCCCAAGGCCCTGCGCATATCCTGGCCGGCCTACACCAATGAAGTCATTTTTCTTCTGCAGGCCTCTTCCCTGGTATCCATCATCACGGTCATGGATATTACAGGCGTGGCCAGGGAGATTGCGGCCCGCAGCTTTGCCTTTTACGAACTCTTTCTGACCGCTGCTGTTCTCTACCTGATTCTGGTCTACGGACTCCTCTGGATATTCAGACGCATTGAAAGCCGGATAAACGCCCATCTCAGGGCAGGGGTCCGCTAGACTGATGTCCTGGAAAAGCCATGCCAAGGGCGACCTGCTGCTCCTGCTCACCGCCCTGATCTGGGGTTCGGCCTTTGTAGCCCAGAAGGTGGGCATGGATCACATGGGTCCGTTCCTGTTCACCGGGATCCGCTTTGCCCTGGGAGCCCTGGTGCTCACTCCCCTGATCCTTCTCTTCAGCAGGCCTGTATCAGCTGGGCCATTGGCCCGGAAAGGGCCTTCTCTTCTGCTGGCCGGCCTGCTGGCCGGTACTCTCTTGTTTGCCGGCAGCATCCTGCAGCAGATAGGCATAATTTACACCACTGCAGGCAAGGCCGGGTTCATCACCGGCCTGTACGTGGTTATTGTCCCATTGCTGGGGTGCATATGGGGGTTCAGACCGGGGAGGGGATCCATGTTCGGAGCCCTGCTGGCAGTGACCGGGCTTTATCTGCTGACCATCACCAGCGGCTTTTACATCAGCCTGGGAGATTCACTGGTCATAATGTGCGCTTTCATGTACGCACTGCACGTTCTGGCCATCGGCTGGATGGCCCCGCGTCTGGACGTCCTCAAGCTGGCAGCGCTTCAGTTCTGGGTGTGCGCAGGGATCAGCCTGATGATAGGGCTGGTGGTGGAGGATTGGTCCTGGTCGGCTATCAGGGCCGCGGCAGTGCCTATTATCTACGGAGGGGTGCTTTCAGTGGGTGTGGCATTCACCCTGCAGGTAGTGGCTCAGAAAAGGTCGCCTCCTACTCACGCAGCAGTAATTCTCAGCCTGGAAACAGTGTTTGCAGTTTTGGCCGGAGTGATCATTCTGGGCGAAGCTCTGAGCATGAGGGGCTGGACCGGATGTTCTCTCATGCTGGCCGGGATGCTTGCGGCCCAGCTGGATTCGGTGGAGAAGAGAAGCAGAAATGGTTGAGCAGCAGGCTGAATGCAGGGTGTGCCCCCGGGGTGCAAAAAAGCGTTTTTATGAGGATCAGGGCAGGCTTTACTGGAGCTGTGATGTATGCTGGGCAGTGTTTGTTGACGAGAAACATCTGCCTGGACCTGTTGAGGAACGCAGGCGCTACCTGGAGCATGAAAACGATCCGGCAGATCAGGGATACAGGAGATTTCTGAACAGGCTGGCCAGGCCGTTGCTGCAAATGATGCCTCCCAATCTGAATGGCCTGGATTACGGCTGCGGTCCAGGCCCGGCCCTGGCCCTGATGCTGGAGGAGGCCGGACACAGGGTCACCCTTTATGATCCTTTCTTTTATCCAGGCAAGGATCGGCTGGAACAGGAATTTGATTTCATTGTCTGCACTGAGACAGCAGAACATTTTCACCGGCCCTGGATGGAATTCATCTTCCTGAACCGGATGCTTCGTTCCGGAGGTTGGCTGGGAATCATGACCGTATTTGTGGCGGATCAAAAGAATTTTCCCGGCTGGTACTATCGCAGAGATCCCACGCACGTGACTTTTTACAGCCGCAGGACCTTTCATGTCCTGGCGGAGATATTGGGATGGAGATGCGAGATACCTGCCCCCAATGTAGTCATCATGCACAAGGACTAATTCCTGAGCCAGTGGCGCAGCTTGACCAGAAAAAGCTCGGCGTGGGAGAGTTCTGCTCTCTCCTGCAGCAGGTCATGAAGGACGTCAGGGTAGTCGGTAATGATGTTGTCCACCCCCATATCTATGAACCTGGACATTTCCCTTCTGCTGTTGACCGTCCAGACGTGGAGCTCATGTCCGTGTCTGCGGGCTTCCCGGATATCCCGGACAGTGGTGATGGCCGCCCTCAGTCCCAGGGCATCAAGGAGTTCCCTGTCCGGTTCTCCTATGGCCGTGTGCACGAACAAGGAAGTGCCAAGACCCGGCTCCAGTTGTTTAACTTCCCTCAGGACATTCGGGTCCATGGCCCCTATGAGCACGTCCTGGATAAAGTCCTGCTCCTGCAGAAGCTCCACCACGGTCCGGGTCAGTTCAGGGGTATGCGGACTGGGCTTGATTTCCAGGTAGAGTCTGGCTCTGCCCCGGACCACCTCTATGACCTCCTCAAGGGTTGGTATGCCTGTTCCTTTGAATCTGGGATGAAACCATGACCCGGCATCTACGCGCCGGACATCATCCAGAGTAAGTTCCCAGATTGCTCTGGGTATTCCAGCCACCCGCCGCAGGTCAGGGTCATGCAGCAGAACAGGCACCCCGTCAGAGGTCAGGCGTACATCGATCTCCACGTAGTGGGCTCCATCAAGAATGGCCTGTTCAATGGCCGGGAGGGTGTTCTCAGGGGCCTTCATGGAACTGCCCCGGTGGGCGCTGATGTAAACCTGATCCTGAAAATCAAAAAAGGAATGCAGGATAAAGCCTGCCTGGCTCAGGGCAAAGATCAGCAGAAATATTTCCGCGCCCCAGGCCAGGATTCCCGTGCTGGCGGGAGCGTGTTTGCCCGGCCGCTCCATGGAGATGCCAGCGGTGCTGTGATAGATATGATGGATCAGAAGGCTGTTGGCTGCAGTGCCCATAAAACTGATCATGAAAGCCAGGATTATGTATGCGCTCAGGAATATGAGCACCGCTGGCATGAGAATGGCGAAATTTTCAGGCAGCCAGCCCAGGGCCAGTCCCCCCAGGCCTTCAAAGAGCAGACTTAGCAGGGCGGGCATCAGAACTACAATCAGGGCCAGGCCCAGGATCAATACTGCCATCTTTCTGAGATAACCCCTGGAGAGCTGAGCACTTCTCTTCAGGGAGTCCACAGGGGATTTTTTTTCCAGGATCAGCACCGGCAGGGCCAGCAGCCAGCGAAGATAAAGCAGTCCGTTGCACAGAAGCATCCCTGCCGCCAGAGGAGCGCAGACACCCAAGAAGATCCAGAATATCGCCGGGGTCTCAGATATCAGGTAATAGGGATAGTAATCTCCAAGCAGAAACTTCCAGGCAAGCCCCATGCCCGATAAAAAAGGTGCAGCCAGGAGGAGGTGGGCTGCCACCTGGATGAAGGCCAGGGCAAGCAGGCCGGGCAGCCTGCGGCCCACCCGCCACAGGGCGGATGTAGCCAGACGGTAGCGTCCCATGCCGGAATAGGCGGCAATAATGATCATTCCTGCATGGTGAATGAATAGAATCAGTACGGTCAGGCTTCCGGCTGCAAGTATCCAGGCCAGCCCCGGGGGAGAGATGAAAAAGTTCAGCATTTCCTGGTGACTGACCAGTGGATGACCTGTGGTGGAAAGGATTCTGGTCAGAAGCCAGGCTGTGGCCGGGGCCAGAAGCACAAAGGCCAGGACGCTGAAGAACAGGTGGTATATTAGAAGGGGTCTGAAACAGCGGCCCAGGGTGTGGATTACCTGCCGGGCCTGGGCTGTGATCTGCAAGCCTGATTTCTCCTGAAATTAAATCTTTTCATATTCATGGTAATTTTTTGACCCTGACGGTCAAGAATACTTAATATCTGGCCAGAAGTTCTTGCAGAATATCCTTTACCTCTTCTTTTTCCATGAATCCCTCGTGCCGGTAGCGTTCACTTCCTGTGTGATCGTAAAAGATCTGGGTGGGAGTGGTCCTGACTCCCAGCTGCCTGGCCTTGTCATTATGCTCCCGGATGTCGATATAAGGAAAATAAACCTGATTTTCATATTCCCGGCGCAGCTCTTCCAGAATGGGCTGCATGGCACTGCAGCGCGGACAGAACTCCGCGCCTACGTTGAGCATGACCACCTTGTCTGCTTTGAGAATACCGGTTAGTATATCAGCTGATCCTTTTTCCATCCTGGCCGTATAGGTCAGCATCAGGGCAAATACCGCGCCGACAAAGATCAAAAAAACAACCGCCTGTTTCATCTGGTCTCCTTGGAAAAGCATTCAATGGCTTTCTATCTTTGTGGGGACAACCTGTTTTTATTTATTATTTTTTTTGCAAAAAGTAAAATTCTTCCTCAAACTGGCTCTTCGACGTATTCTGTGGAATTGTTATGGCATTATACTATATTTTTCCAGCTCCGGGGTTTTGTCAAAAGGGCTCAAAAACTTGCTCACAGGCGGACTAAAGCCCGCACTTTACCAGGATTCCAGCATGTGCACAGGAAATAACGTGCGGGCTT
>PUMA01000132.1 GCA_003551155.1 Desulfonatronospira sp. | reverse complement strand
GCAAAAGCGGCCCTGCTTCGCAGGATTTATCAGGGCAAGCTTTTGAGCCCTTTTGACAAAACCCCGGAGCTGGAAAGATAGTATAGTGCCATAACAATTCCACAGCATACGTCGAAGAGCCCTAAAAATTTTCACCAAGTCATCCTGCTTTGGTCAAACTACAAACAAAGGTACTCTAGCAAAATCTTTTTTTCTCAGTTGATGGATTATCTTCCTCTTGGAACCTTTTACCGTTGCGTCCAGCGTTATCAGGGCAGCTTCAGGATCAGGTTATTTTCCTGTCTGGACCAGTACCTGTGTATGGCTTTCCCCAGCCACCCGCAAGAGCACAGCACCTGGACGTCCCGAGGAAGGCAGGGGGTGCTCACATGGCGTTTACTGTTCGGATGTTACTGACTATCAAGTCTCCTCGCGAGTTTCCAAGGGAAAATAGTGCCGTTCCAAAGTGACGCTTTTGTAGGCTGGCCTGATGATCTTTCCCGCATTGGCCAGTTCCTCGATTCGATGGGCGCTCCATCCAGCGATTCTGGCCATGGCGAACAGCGGGGTGAACAACTCGGGAGGGATGTCCAAAAGGCGATAGAGCAGTCCTGAGTAGAAGTCCACATTGGCGCTGACGCCCTTGTGCATCTTGCGAGTGCGGCCAATGATCTCGGGAGCCATCTTTTCCACCTTTTCGTAGAGCTGCATTTCTGCAGAGAGTCCTTTTTCGCGCGCCAGTTGCCGGACGTGTTGCCGAAGGATCAGCGTGCGGGGGTCTGAGACAGAGTAAACCGCGTGACCAAAGCCGTAGATCAGGCCGGAACGGTCAAAGGCTTCCTTGTTCAGGAGCTTGCACAGATACTGCTCGATCTGCAGATCATTGTCCCAGTCCTGCACCTGCTGCTTCAGATCATCGAACATCTGAACCACCTTAACGTTGGCTCCGCCATGGCGCGGGCCCTTCAGCGACCCGAGCGCCGCAGTGACCGCCGAATAGGTATCAGTGCCGCTCGATGAGACCACATGTATGGTGAACGACGAGTTGTTGCCGCCGCCATGTTCCGCATGCAGAACCAATGCCAGGTCCAGCAGCTGCTCTTCCAGTGGACTATAAAGGCTGTCGGTTCTGAGCATGTGCAGGAAATTGGCGGCGGTGGACAGCTCGGGACGGGGGCTGTGAATAACCAGGCTCTGGTTTCCAAACCGGTAGGCGTGAGTCCAGTAGCAATACGCGGCCAAAAGCGGGAAGGTCGCGATCATCCGCAGGCTTTGGCGGAGTACATTGGGGATGTCCGTGGCATCCGCATGATCGTCCAGCACGTAAAGGGCCAGCACACTCTGAGAGATGGCGTTCATCAAGTCTCGGCTGGACAGGGTCAGAATGGAGTCGTGAACGAAATCGTGGGGCAACCAGCGGTAGGAGGACAAAAGGGCCTGGAAGCGCTCCAGCTCTCTACGCCTTGGTAGTTCGCCGAATAAGAGGAGGTAACAAGTTTCCTCAAATCCGCTGCGCCCTTCGGCCAAAAAACCGTTGGTGATCTCCGAAATGTCTATGCCTCGGTATCTGAGACATCCGGGACCCGGGACGGTGCTGTCACCAACAATGGTCTGACCCTGGACTTCCCCGATCCGTGTCAGTCCCGCCAACACGCCCCTGCCGGACACATCGCGCAGGCCTCGTTTGACGTCATGCTTGGCGTAGAGCGAGTTGTCCACCAAGGTGCTGGATTCCGCCATGTAACTCAAATGCTCAAGCCACTCGTTATCGTGATTTAACATGGTGCTTTCTCCAGATGCTGTTTCGAACAAGGGATCAAAGATTTTCTGCATGTCATTCAAATAGAAATGGTATCCAACATCTGTATATCATTACCGCCAGTCTCATGCAAGAATGCCTGCCAGAATCAACAAAAGTCCAACCTTGCCAGGCTGTTGCAGCATTTAAGGGGTATGGTTTATCAATGGCAGGGGCAGTAGATGGAGGTCAATCATCAGGCTGGAAACCTGGGAAAAAGATCTTTATTTGAGCTGACCTTGGTCCAGGCGTTTTAATAGTAGTCTTTTCGGATTCGAAGCAGAAATACTGCATGTCGATAGCTGTAAACTGCAATGAACTCTCTTCTGGTCCGGGCACATCAGTAAATGGAGTCCTGGCCTGCTTGTCAAATGAGTAACCTGGCAACACAATGTCCCTTTGCTCTTTGGTGAATCAAAAAGCAGCTGGAACCTTATGCGAGCAGCAACCCGGCCAGGGATGCCCGGACATCGCTCCCACTGATGTCCGGAAAGATGTTTAGTTCCAGTACCGTCACCCTGTCGAGATCGAGAAAATAATCTTCAACCTCGCGAATCGTTTCAGGTGGACTGAAATTATACTGCTGACGCACAATTTCACGGTAAGACTGCCCCTCATCCGGTGACCACCGTAGCACAAACTCTTGTGTACGAGCGTATTTTTCTTCATGAAATTCTAAACGGATATGTTTGATCCGTATCGGCTCGTAAAACAGCAGACGTATCACTTGCTCCCCGGGGGACGATGCCCTCCAGGCTGATCCGGTTTCAGGTCGCAGTGCTGACTCAAACTGGTGTTCAGGATCCTCGGAAGTGAGCTCAACCAGGGCAAGACGTTCCACCTCCAACCAATCCTGATCAGCGGGTAAAACCCCCTGAGTACCCTGAGAGATTATCCGCTTATTCACCACAGTACCTCCTTCTGGTTGCCGAACTATTCAAGATTTACCCGCAAACAGTTTAAAAGCAGATTTAATGCAATAAGATGTACCACATAAGCCTTTGATTTTTTGTCCTATATAACCTGTCCTCCGCGTCTGCATAAAGGACTTTTTGCAGGCGGACGTATATTTGAGATATAACCAGTAAGACAATGCTGTGTAGCCGAAGCGGACATTTTCCATCCTCGTCAGCATCAATCACCTTTTAAAAATAAGCAGCCCTAAACCTGCCACCGTGGAAATTCCCCCAATGATGAGCAGGAACATGGTGGAATCAGTAAAACGGCCGGTGAAAGCTTCAAATATTTGATCGTCTAACGCTTGGGAAGATTGATAGCCGGAAAAAAGCAAGACTGCTCCGAGCACAAGAAGCACTATCCCGATTATTTGTTTGCTGCCCATGGTTAAGCTCCCTTTTTCTTTATGGCGGTAACAATTTTGGGTCGTTAATGTCCTGTCTGGAACCGTTATGGAACAATTAACTCCTTGGTGGAGGCAGCCTGAAATGGATTATTGCTTCCGCCCTGTCCATAATCTGCCTGCCTGTCAGTTCTCTTTGATATTGAGCTGGTTGTTGACTGTACGCACTCCGGTGACAGAGCCGGCGATATCACCTGCTCGTTCTCGCTGCTGCTCGTTGTCTACGGCTCCGGTCAGCGTTACTTGACCTTTGAAGGTATCGACAGAAATGGCAAAACCGCTGACCTTTTCATCATCAAACAATGCTGCCTTTACTTTCGTATTTATGGTAGCATCGTCGACCACTTCTCCCGTTGTTCTTCCCGCCGGAGTCTGACAGGCAATGAGAGAGGAAAGCATAATCAAAATGAAGCCAAAACCAACTGCCTTATAAATATTCAACATCACTACCCCCCTTATGTTTTATGGTTGATATAATAAGCACTCCCTTAACATATCAGAGTAATTATCTATAACATATCATTGAATAAAATACTTTTGTATTTCTAAAAAATTGCATTCAACCATTAAAGCTGATTCAAGGCTTAAAGATGAGGTCCAATTATCTGAGTGACCCACCCCGCAACCTTCTGCCAGGCTGGTCTGTTTTCCCACTTTTGAAGTGTAATACGTTCCGACATTTCCAGGTCATTTAGATAAGTTTGAACCATCAGTGCTGCTAACTCCCGGTCAATGATGTTCAAATTGGTCTCGTCATTGATTCTAAATGAGCGGTTATCAAAATTGGAAGAACCAACACTAAGATATAGGTCGTCCACAATCATCAGCTTGGCGTGGTACATCCCGGGGCGGTATTCGTACATCTCTACGCCAGCTTTCAAAATATCGCCCCAACGGTTGTGGGAGGCATAACGCAAGTAGGCTTGGTCCATTTTTTCGCCCGGGGTAAGAATTTGAACAAGCACCCCCCTTTCTGCGGCATCCACTAGCGCATCAATAATGGAATGGTCAGGGAAAAAATATGCGTATCCGAGACGAATCGTTTCACGGGCGGATGAAATAAGGTATAATTTATTCTTGCGTATTTTCATTCGCCCTTCTCTCGGATTGCTGGAGGCAACCTGCATCAAGACCTCGCCGGTCGTATCAATTGCCGGGTAATATTGTTCACCCGTGAGAAGCCGGCCGGTGGAGGCAACCCAGTTCAAAGAAAATGCTCCTTGCAGTTCCTGCACGATGGGGCCGGTTACGCGATAGTGATAATCCTTATAACCACCCTCATCTACCGGTGGTAGCCAGTCATCAGCCGTATTCGCACCGCCGATGTATGCCACTTTCCCATCCACCATCAGCAGCTTCCGGTGGGTGCGGTGATTCAGCCGCGAAAGCTGATACCACGCGGGCTTCCTCCAGCGCACCAGCTGTACGCCTGCATCTTTCATCATGTTCAGCTGATCTGAAGTGGCCAGTCTCGACCCTACAAAATCCATGATAAAATGAACCCGGACCCCCCTTGCGGCAGCATCAGACAGTGCCTCCGAAAATGGCCCGGCTACATCCTCACCCCAAAAATTGTAGGTCTCTTTGGTGATGCTGACTTCTGCATTACGAATATCTTCCAGCATTGATTCAAATATATCCACACCGTTATCAATGACTTCTATACTATTTCCAGATACCCAACTGCTCCCCATTAACACACCAGTTTCCCTCATAAAGTCATCATCACCCGGTGAATAGTGAGCAATGATTGGCTCAGTTACTCTTTTATCTTTCGGGGTAGCATTAAAGAAGATGATACTCCCGAACAGATAAAGAACTAACAGTCCAATGACAGACACAATGATCATTCTAAGGCTGATCTGAAAAATAATTTTCATAATATACCTGTTTTAATGGTTAGCAGAATAATAACTAAGTGTAGTCATCAATTTTTATTATGCAACTCATTGCTTTTGTCTCTCATATTATTTAGACAGCATTTTCTTGTAATATGTTTCCAGGGTATCTTATAATTTCTGTATTTTTAGCGATATAATCGAAGAAATTTTGACAGGATTAACAGGATTGACATGATTTCTTCTTGGCGGGCCGGAAGCCCGCCAAGAAAGGTTCAATCGCCTTCCGGCGATAAGAGAGGAGTTTTATACTGTCACGCGCCTCGCGTGATTGGATTCTCTGCCCGCAGGCATCCGGCATGCGGGCAGGAAAATTAATCCTGAAAATCCTGTTAATCCTGTCAAAAACTGTTACCTTGCTGCTCACTATGGGACCAGGCGATGCGGAAGCGGATATTCAGGCAGTAAGGATCGAGCAAGTGACTGCAAAAATTCATTTTTGCAGTCGTATCATTGGGGAATATATCTCATTTTTATTGACACAATCCGCGGCCAGACAAGAGCTTCAAGAATAATAATTCAATCAGGCCGGAATCCTTTTCGACTACAGGCTTCCATGAGGTTATTATGAAAACATTATTATATATAACGATTATTGTCTGCACTATTATTTCGCTATCCTGTTCAACTGGTTATGATAATGATGAGAAGGCACTGACTTATCTGGATCAATTGCCGCCCTTGCTGGACAGGGAGCTTTTTTTTGATGACCCGGAAAAGGACAGCGCAACAATATCTCCTGACGGAGAAAAAATAGCCTTCAGGCAAAAGTTCCAGGGGGTGATGAATATCTGGGTCAAGGACCGGGAAGAGTCTTTTGAAGAGGCCAGGCCACTGACCGACGATGAGCATCCCATAAGGATGTTTTTCTGGAGCAGGGACAGTGAAAATATTCTTTATGCCCAGGATAAACACGGGGATGAAAATTTCAACCTGTATGCCGTAGGGCCTGATGGGGAAGCAGCAGAGGAGGCTGATGTGCCTGAATCCAGGGCATTGACGGATTACGAGGGGGTGCAGACCCGTGTGATCGCCAGGCCCGAGGAAAAGCCGGAACATGTTGTAGTTGCAGTGAACAACCGCGATCCAGCTTTGCACGATGTATACAAGATTCATGTTCAAAGCGGCGAGCGCGAGCTGATATTCAAAAACGAGCACAATATCACCAGCTGGACTGTGGATGAATACGGCCGGATCAGGTTTGCATCCAGAGAGACTCCTGACGGGGGCACAGAAATCCTGAAGCTGGAAGAAGGTGAACTGAAGCAGGTCTACCGGGTGGATTTCGGGGAAAGCGCCAGGATTGTGCACCTGCCACGGGGGTATGACAACGACCGGGTTTACCTGGTAACCAACAGGGGTGATGCAGATTTGACCAGGCTGGTCCTTTTTGATCCCGAAAGCGGTGAAAAAGAACTGGTGGAAAAAGACCCCGAAGGGGTAGGTTGACTTTGGAGGGGCCATATTTTCCCGGGTCACGGACGAGCTCCTTGCCACCTACTACGACGGTGATAAAGAGCGGGTTTACTTTCACGAAGATGAATTCAAGAAGGATTACGAAAGGATAAGGGCTATTCTCCCCGAAGGCGATATAAATTTCCGTTCCAGGACCCAGGATGAAGACATGTGGATCATCAGCGTCAGCCGTGACGTTGATCCCGGCTCGGTATATCTGTATGACCGGGACTCCGGAGAGGTCGATCTGCTCTATCGTTCCCGGCCGGACCTGCCTACACAGTATCTGGCCAGCATGGAGCCTATAAGGTACGAGGCCCGGGACGGACTGGAGATTCCGGCCTACCTTACCCTGCCCAGGGGTGTGGAGCCGGAGGACCTGGCCCTGGTAGTCATGCCCCATGGAGGGCCCTGGGTCAGGGACTACTGGGGGTATGATCCCCAGGCACAGTTTCTGGCCAACCGGGGATATGCAGTGCTGCAGCCAAATTACAGGGGCTCTTCCGGATTTGGAAAAGAGTTTTTAAATGCCGGCAACAAAGAGTGGGGCACGGGCTACATGCAGCACGACATCACCGACGGAGTGAAGCATCTCATTGAAGAGGGTGTTGTAGACCCGGATCATGTGGGGATTTACGGGGTCTCCTACGGTGGTTTTGCTGCCCTGGCAGGCCTGGCCTTCACCCCGGATCTTTATTCCGCAGGGGCTTCCATGGTGGGTCCGTCGAATATCATTACCCTGATAGAATCTGTGCCGGAATACTGGAAACCGGTTCTGAAATCCTTCAAGCTAAGGGTTGGGGATCCCGAAGATCCGGAGGACAGGCAGCGCCTGAAGGAGCAGTCACCGCTTTTTTCGGCTGAGAATATCCAGGCCCCGCTTCTGGTGGCTCAGGGGGCCAATGATCCCAGGGTGCCCAAGCGGGAATCGGACCAGATAGTAGCCGCCCTGAGGGACCAGGGGCAGGTGGTGCAGTACCTGGTGGCACCGGATGAAGGGCACGGTTTTGCCAGACCGCAGAACAGGCTGGCCTTTTTTGTGGAACTGGAAAGGTTTCTGGCCAGCTTTCTGGGCGGACGCGGTCAGACCGATGTGCCCACCGAGGTGG
>PUMA01000135.1 GCA_003551155.1 Desulfonatronospira sp. | reverse complement strand
CATTCACGAGAACCAGGCCCTCCCGGACCCCGCTTTGATCTATGGCTTTCTGTACCCTGGGAGTAATGTTCTCGAAATCCATTCTGGCCGGTATGTTCATCCACAGTTCCTGGCGCAGGCTTTTCATTCAAGGTCTCCTTTTTTGACGTTTACACCTTAGTGAATAAAAATTAGAAGTTACAGAGACACACTGGACAGATGTCCAAGCATCTCCTCCAGCTGAACCAATGCAAGGTGAACTTGAGCAACAGTATTTAAAAAACGTTATTTTTTCAAACCACAAAGATTCGCTTCCTGCCGGGGCACAAGTTCTGAATATGGAGGCGGGATAACGGGGCATCCATGTTCGGTAAAAGTATCAACCTGTTCAAGGTGTTCGGCTTTCAGATCAAGGTGGACGTAAGCTGGCTGATTATTGCCCTGCTGGTAACCTGGTCCCTGGCAGTGGGTTTTTTTCCTTACTTTCTTGAAGGATTGAGCCCTGGAACCTACTGGACTCTGGGGATCCTTGGGGCCTTGGGCCTGTTTTTTTCAATTCTGTTTCATGAATTCTGGCACTCCTGGGTGGCCAGAAAATACGGGGTCCCCATCCGGGGTATTACCCTTTTTGTGTTTGGCGGGGTGGCTGAGATGGAGGAAGATCCTCAAAGTCCCAAGAGCGAATTCTGGATAGCCATTGCAGGGCCTCTGGCCAGCATGTTTCTGGCTATGGTTTTCTATCTCATCTTTCAGACTGCACAGACAATGAACTGGTCTGAACCGGTGGTTACCCTGTTCATGTATCTTGGTCTGATCAATTTTATTCTGGCATTGTTCAACATGATCCCGGCCTTCCCCATGGACGGAGGAAGGATCCTGCGGGCTGTTCTGTGGTACTGGAAGAATGATCAGCGCTGGGCCACCCGCATTGCAGCCAGCATGGGATCCATGTTCGGGCTGGTGCTTATCGGACTGGGCATTCTGAATATGTTTGCCGGCAACCTGGTGGGGGGAGTCTGGTATTTCGTCATCGGCATGTTCATCAGGTTTGTGGCTCAGAATGCTTATCGTCAGCTGATGATCAGGAGTACTCTTGCAGGAACCAATGTCAGACAGCTGATGAAAAGACCGGTTTATGTCCCTCCGGATATAACCTTGAGCAACCTGGTGCAGGACTACATATACCGTTATCATTTCAAGATGTTTCCGGTGGTGGACAAGGGATTCCTCCTGGGCTGCATCACTACCAGGCAGGTGGGCGAGGTGGACCGCAATCTCTGGCATACTATCCTGATCAGGGATGCATTGAGCCCCTGTGCCGCCAACAATACCATTCACCCGGATACGGACATCATGCACGCCCTGTCCAGAATGAACAACCTGGGTCAGAGCAGGATGATGGTTGTGGAAAACAGTCAGCTGCTGGGCATGATTTCCCTGAAGGATATCATGGGCTATCTGTCGGCCAGAATGGAGCTGGAAGGTGACCGCAGTTTTTCTGACTGAGAGCAGTATAATGCCATAATAATTCCAAAGTAAACGTCCAAGAGCTTGTTGAATATTATCAGCTTAAAACATAAGCAGGTTGAAAATATCCCAGATATGAAAAAACTTAAGCAGAATCATCAAGTCAGAAATATCGCCATCATCGCCCATGTGGATCACGGCAAGACCACCCTGGTGGATGCCATGTTCAAACAAAGCGGGGTGTTCCGCCAGGGTCTGGAAGTAGAAGAAAGGATCATGGACTCCCTGGACCTGGAGAGGGAACGGGGTATAACCATTGCAGCCAAGAACTGCGCGGTCATGTGGAAAGGGATAAAGATCAACATCATTGATACTCCGGGACACGCCGATTTCGGAGGGGAAGTGGAGCGTTCTCTGTCCATGGCTGACGGTGCTCTTCTACTGGTGGACGCCTCGGAAGGTCCTCTGCCCCAGACCAGGTTTGTGCTGAAAAAGACCCTGGAAGCAGGACTGAAGATCATCGTGGTCATCAACAAGATCGACCGCAGGGACGCCAGGATTGGAGAGGTCCTGGACGAGATCTATGATCTTTTTATTGATCTGGACGCCACTGAGGATCAGCTGGATTTTTCCGTGATCTACTGCATCGCCCTGGAAGGAATTGCCAAAAGAAATCCTGACGATAGAGAACAGAATCTGGATATTCTTTTTGATGCCATTTTTGAAGAGATCCCTGCTCCTGCGTATGATCCGGACAAACCATTTCAGATGCTGGTCTCTGACCTGGGTTATTCGGATTACCTGGGGCGTCTGGCAGTGGGCCGGGTATTCAACGGCAGGGCCAGGCAGAGTGATCAACTGGTGCGCCTGGGTTCCGGAAACAGCAAGGAGGTGCTCAGGATCACCAAACTGCAGACCTATGCAGGCCAGGACCTGAAAGAAATCGAAGAAGTACTTCCCGGGGACATCGCAGTCATTTCCGGCATTGAAGAGGTGTATATTGGCGATACCATCTGCACCAGGGAGCATCCTGTCCCCCTCAAAAGAATAACAGTGGATCAGCCCACTGTGTCCATGAGATTCTCCATCAACACTTCCCCTCTGGCGGGCAGGGAAGGTAAATATGTCCAGTCCAGCAGGATCTGGGAGAGGCTGAGCAGGGAAACCCTGAGGAATGTGGCCATCAGGGTGGAAAAAACCCAGGACAGGGACAGTTTTTTGGTCATGGGCAGGGGTGAATTTCAGATGGCCATACTCATTGAGACCATGCGCAGGGAGGGCTTCGAGTTGAGCGTGGGCCGTCCCCAGGTAATCATCAGATATGAGGGGGAAAAAATACTTGAACCCATGGAGCACCTGTTCATTGATTGCGACGAAACCTTTATGGGCGTGGTCACCGAAAAGCTTTCCCTGCGCAGGGGCAGAATGACCAATCTGGTCAACCACGATACCGGTCGTATCAGGATTGAATTCACCATACCTTCCCGGGGGCTTATAGGGTACAGGGATGAGTTTCTAACGGACACCAAGGGCACCGGGATAATGAATTCCTATTTTATCGGATACCAAAAATTCCGCGGCGACTTTCCAACCAGATTCATGGGTTCCCTGGTGGCGGACAGGTCTGGCAGTGCGGTAGCCTATGCCCTGTCCAACCTCAAGGCCAGGGGCAACCTGTTCATTACCCCGGGGGAGATGGTGTACGAGGGAATGATTGTGGGAGAGCACAACCGGGAACACGACCTCAACGTCAACGTGTGCAAGGAGAAAAAACTCACCAATATCCGGGCCGCAGGCAAGGATGACGCCATTATCCTGCCTCCGGTCCTGCCCCTGACCCTGGAGCGGGCCCTGCATTTTATTCGCGAAGATGAACAGGTGGAAGTAACGCCGCTCTCCATCCGCCTGCGCAAGGCTGAACTCTCGGCCTCTAAAAGACACAGCTCCAGGCCCAGGGATTAGCTGGTTTCCATCCGGAAACGGTTCTTTTTCCTTTTGACTGCGCCTGCCTGTTGGAACGAAGACAGGTCAATCTGCACAATTATTCGTCAACGTATTAAGATACGCCTCCTCATAATTGCTTGATTTTCTTGCCAAAAGAAAAAAACTCCTCGTTTCCGGAAAGAAAACCGGCAGTTTCAGCATCCGGAAATAAAGAATTTCAGGATGGAAACCAGCTAATCCGTCAATTTTTTCACGCTGCACATGAAGCTTCGGCTGGAAGGAGTGCTGGTTACCGGGTCCCGGTGGTTATCGTCCGTAAGCAGGTTTAGATTGAAATCCGGGTGAACCTCTCCCCAGCCCCAGGCGATGAGTACACATCCAGTCCTGATTCTGTCCGATATGCTCGCAGGCATCCTGATCTCCCCTCTGGGCGTGCTGATGGACAGCATGTCATTGGGGTATATCCCCATTCCAGACGCATCATCGGGGTGAAGTTCGGCCCTGGCTGTTTCACCAGGCTTCAAGAGGTCATCCACAAGGTGAAACTGGGTATGGGTAAAACGGTTTTCCCGCTCTCCGCTCATGCCTGCCAGGGCCTTGTCAGGACAGTTTGCGGAAAAGCTTATTGGATTTTCTCTACGGCCATGTAAATAAGGCACCGGATCATGATCCTCCTTTTCCAGCCTGTGGGAAAAGAATTCCACCT
This sequence comes from Desulfonatronospira sp., assembly GCA_003551155.1. Classification (GTDB taxonomy): domain Bacteria; phylum Desulfobacterota; class Desulfovibrionia; order Desulfovibrionales; family Desulfonatronovibrionaceae; genus Desulfonatronospira. The sequence continues at coordinate 3,641 of PUMA01000135.1, read as the reverse complement.
TGCCCGAAGGTGTGTTGAAACCATCTGCCTTGAATTTTTCAAACTTTGTCTGCCCGTCCCGGATTCCTTCAGGGGACTGTCTGAGCTTGTGCACGGTTATGCCGGACGGTTTCAGCTGCAGGTCAATGGCCTCTTCCACATCCTGCCAGGAAAATTCATCTTCCAGTCCCAGTCTCCGGCCCAGCTCAAAGATTATTTTCCAGTCGGGCCATGTTTCAGGCAAACAATCAATAACCTGGTCCTGCAGAATAACCAGGCCGGTGCGCATGGAAGCCCGGTTGAGCTGGGTCTTTTCAAAACACATGCTCGCCGGCAGCACCACGTCAGCAAATTCAGCCGTCCGGGTAAAAAAGGGATCAATGACCACCACAAAATCCAGTCCGGCCAGGGCGGCCTGTACTCTGCCGGAATCAGCCATAGTTACTGCAGGGTTGCCTGACTGGACAACCAGCATATTTACCGGATAGGGCCTTGCCTCCAGTATGGCGTCCACGAGGCAGGACTGGGCATGCAGCCCCCAGTTGGGATGAAAGTTGCTGAACAGCTTGTAATCAATGGTCACCGGCTGGACATCCGCAGGAAGGCGATCCTGCAGCCGGATATCTGTCAGGCGGGGAGGCTGTGGTATGAGGTCCCCGCCTCCCCGGTCCAGATTGCCGCTCAAGGCCCGGAGCATGCAAACCGCACGGGTGGCCTGGAAGGTGTGCAGCTGCATGTCCAGCCCGTTGCCGTCCACTATGCAGGCCGGCTTTGACAGAACGTACATGCGGGCCGCCTCTCTAATCTTCTCCGGGGACAGCCAGATAAGGGGTGCGATCTCGTCAGGCGGGTACAGGCTTACAGCTTTTTGCAATTCGTCAAATCCCAAAGAGTGTTCTTGAATAAAATTTTTGTCTTGCAGATCGCTGAATATAATCTCGTGCATCATGGTCATAGCCAGCAGACCATCATGGGCGGGTTTTATCTGCAGCCAGATATCGGCCAGCCCGGCCGCCGGGGGCTTTACCGGGTCCACCACGATGATCCTGGCCCCGTGCTTTCTGGCGTAAAGCAGGTTTTCATAAGCCCCGGGGGAGGTGTTGCGGTCGTTCTTGCCCCAGACGAGAATGCATCCGGAATTCTTAATGTCGGGCATGGTCATGGCTCCATAGGTGTATACATGGGCCATTTCCCGGGCCACGTGACAGACTGAGCCATTGCCTATGCTGTTGGGAGAACCGAAAGCATTCATAAGTCTCTGGGCGTAATCCCATGGAGCTCCCCAGTCCGCAGCCATTCCCCTGAGCCAGGCAATACTCTGTGCTCCGGATTTCTTGCGCTGCTCCCTGAATTTATGGGCTGTCAGATCCAAGGCTTCGTCCCACCCGGCTTCCCTGAACCCGCTGCCTGATCTTTTGTCCCTGCGTATCAGGGGGGTTTTCAGGCGTTTTTGCGAATAAACAATCCGAGGCGCCCGCAAGAGTTTGGGACATATAATTCTTTCGCCAGGAGGCAAAAAGGACTTTCTCTCGGCTGAAATCAGTCTGCCAGCCTCTACTCTGGCCTCCACAGGACAGCAGGCCGAACAGAGACGGCATATGGTATGTTTTATCACCCTGTTTCTCCTGCAGTGTGATTTATCTGAAAGCTTTGACGAAACAGCTGCGGATGAGTTCGTAATGGTTCCTGTGGGTACGGATCTTCCACCACACATGACCCTGCTTTTCAATGTTCCAGCCAGGTCCAGGGTTTTCGCGTCCTACCCTGAGCCACGCCGTTATATTATCCAGTCCGTAGCCGGCAAAATCTCCTTCCGGCTTTCCTCCCAGCCAGTCTTTCTGCTCTGCGCTCTGTTCAGACCAGGAGAATGGGTCTGACAAAAGAAACTGGGCCTTGTCCCTCCTGGCCAGGCGGACAGTCTCTTCCAGGTGTTTCAAGGGGTTAGGCAGTTTGTCCACCATGTTCAAGGACGCCAGGGAAGAAAAGGATTTCGAGGCAAAAGGCAGTGCCTGGGCATCAGCTACAATGAATTCCACGTTCTCTGTGGGCCATTCACCGGGAAGAGCCAAAAGCATCTTTTGCGTGAGCACGCCCTCCAGAGCAAGCTCAACCTCTTTTTGCCTTTTGATCATAATTTCCCTGGCGGTGCGGATAAAGACTGCTGAATTGTCTATGCCCACAGCAAAGTCGAATTTACTGGCCATTTCAAAGGTAAACCTGCCTACAGCGCATCCCGTGTCCAGACAAAAGCCCGGGCTTGAATGCATGAGTTCGGACCAGTCAATATAGGCGCTTGTGCCCTGGGGGTCGCCAAGCAGATCTGAAAAGTGGCTCCACAGATAGGAGGAAACCACTGTCGGGGTTTCATATTTGGATCCTGGATACGGGAGCTCAAAAGGATAAGAAAGGATAAAGGCCGTTCCGTTGCGGATAGGATACTGCATCTGACAGTTCGGGCATTCCAGACGTCCCTGAAGGATATCGTTTTCCTCCGATTCAGAAGCATCGAGTTTTAACGGAGCTTCCCGGGGCAGGCAGGAGGGACAGACCAGGATTTCCATAAGCCATTTTTTCATGAAATAGCCTCGCAATAATTATTTTCAGGTAGTTTAATCCGATGCTCAGGCTGGTGTGCCTGCAGTAAAACTTATTAACAGGTTTCTCAGGGATAACTAACTAGTTTTTATCCGGAAACGGTTCTTTTTCCTTTTGGCTGCGTCAATCTGCACAATTCTTAGTCAACGTATCAAGATACGCCTCCTCATAATTGCTTGATTTCCTTGCCAAAAGAAAAAACTTCTCGTTTCCGGAAAGAAAACCGATAGCTTCAGCATCCGGAAATAAAGAATTTCCGGATGGAAACTAACTAATCTGGTATGAAAAAGCAATAGGTATCACTTACAAGAGATACGATTTCAATGAAGCTGTCCACCATCCAATGGAGTGTTTGGATCCTCAAGTTGATGGCCTGTCTATCAGGTCAGATCTTGCCTGATAAAAGAGATGGCATTATGAATTGATCAGCGTGAGATCTGAAGGACCAATAAATACTTTCAGGAGGATAATAAATGTTAAACGCAGCTTCGAGGGGAAAAGTGAATTTTAAAACAGGCAGGAAGTCAGGCCTGCTCAGTCTTTTTCTGATATGTCTGGTTTTCTTCTTGCCGGCCGGCTTCTCGGCGGGAGATGTCCATCTGCCCGAGTCCATCCTGGATATGCAGAAGCTAAAGACCTTCAGCGGAGAAAAGGCCTCGGGCACAGTGGACCGCATGCACCGCGGCCAGGTGGCCACAGGGCGCGATTTCATAGCCAAGTACAAGGGAAGCGGTTATTCAGCCACTTATTATCTTTCTCTGTATGCTGATCCGGACAAGGCCCGTGAAGCCATGGAAAGCATGGCCAGGGTCATGGAAGAGACCGAGCATGAATTTACTCACCTTATGCCCAGAACGGTTAAGGGAAAAAAGGTCTTCATGGCCCTGGGGCATGGACAGGCTCATTATTTTTTTGCCCGGGACAATGAACTTGTCTGGCTGGCAGTGGATACGGAGGTAGCCGAGGCGGCCCTTGAAGAGGTCCTTATGAACTATTGATTTACTCTGATGATGAATTATTACCCTGAGGAACCAATTTTGCCTGGCTTAACCTTTATGATTTTACTG
>PUMA01000124.1 GCA_003551155.1 Desulfonatronospira sp. | reverse complement strand
ATCTTACCCGGCGGCCCCTCTGAGTACGAAATAAAAATGGAGCGAAAGGATATCAGCGCCATGGAGAAAAAACTGTCAGCCAATATATATCCCATGGATACCCAGCTCTCCAAGCTTCTGCGCCGTCTTTCAGTAATGGATGCCTATCCCGGTGTTGAATGGAAACAGGAGCTTTCCAGGGATTTTTTCTGGCTTAACGGAATAGCTCTCGTAAGCCGCAACCGGGAAATTCTGTCCAGGTATCCTGAAACGGGAATCAAGCAGCTGGAATACAAGCCTGTATTCCCCAGAGCTCTGGAACTTCCCCAGGGCAGAACCATGCTGGACATCGAGGACACGGCCCTGGGTCCGGAAATCCTGATCTCCAGCGCAGTGTACAGGGATTTCCAGGTTGACGGCCTGATAATTGCTCATTTTGACCCCAGGACATTCATAGCCCAGAGTGCAGAACCCGGGGAAATCATCCTGGCCACTGCTGACAGGATAATATGGCCGGGAAAATATTCTCATGTGGAGGATGAGCTGGCCCGGGTGGACTGGGAAGATATGACCAGGCGAAAGGTAAGCGGAAAAATCAGGCTGAAGGATCAGGATTTTTTCTGGTTTGCCCGGGCCGTAGATCAGGACTGGCTGATCTACCTGATAAAAGACAAGTAAGGAGGTTGTCATGCGACAGATTACCGTTACTGAACAGCTGCTTATTCATCAAAAGGCCAGTCCCATGGCAACGGGACGGTTTACCAGGCTGCTCAATGAACTCATCCTGGCGGCCAAGATTGTTTCCAGGGAGGTGAACAAGGCCGGGCTGGTGAATATCCTGGGCCTTACCGGAGATATCAATATCCAGGGAGAACAGGTGCGCAAACTGGACGAAATGGCCAACGGAATAATCATTCACCGCATGCAGAGAGCAGGACTGTTGTGCGCCATGGCCTCCGAGGAAAACGCAGATCTCATTGAGATTCCGCCCCAGTTTGCTCATGGAGATTATATACTGATTTTTGATCCCCTGGACGGCTCCACCAATATAGACGTCAACGTCAGCATAGGAACCATTTTCTCAATTCTCCGCCGCACCCATGAGGAAGGACCAGTGAGCAGCGAGGAAGTACTGCAGAAAGGTGACCACCAGGTGGCTGCCGGATATTTCATCTATGGATCATCCACCATGATGGTCTATACCACGGGCGATGGAGTGCACGGCTTTACCCTGGACCCCAGCGTGGGCGAATTTCTGCTGTCCCACCCCAACATCAGGATTCCTGAAAAGGGCAAGGTATATTCAGTAAATGAGGGATACTGGAACTACTGGGACGAACCCACCAAAAAGGCGGTCAGCTACTTCAAATCCACGGACAACAAGAAAAGAAAGCCCTATTCCCTGCGCTACATAGGATCCCTGGTGTCTGATTTCCACCGCAACCTCCTGAGCGGGGGAATCTTCATGTATCCCAAAGACTCCAGGGATCCCAAAAAACCCTCGGGCAAACTCAGGCTTATGTGCGAGGCCAATCCCCTGGCCTATGTTGTGGAGCAGGCCGGTGGAGCCGCCAGCGACGGGGAAAAAAGAATCCTGGAAATTGAACCGTATGAACTGCACCAGAGGACACCTTTGTTCATAGGTTCCAAAGAGGATGTGTTCAAGGCTGTAAGCTTCTACAGGGAACAGAATGCTTAGTCTGGGCATTGAAACTTCCTGCGATGAAACCGCTCTGGCCTTTGTGGACAACGGACAGGTCCTGGGAGAGGTCATGTTTTCCCAGGTGGACAAGCATTCCATCTTTGGAGGGGTAGTCCCGGAAATAGCTTCCAGGGAACACCTGCGCAAGCTCAGGCCCCTGTGGGAAAATCTTCTTGAACAGACAAACCTCTCCCCTGAAGAAATCAAGGTGGTGGCTGTAGCCAGAGGTCCGGGGCTTCTGGGCTGTCTTCTGGTGGGCCTGGGGTTTGCCAAAGGGCTTGCCCTGGGTACCGGGGCCCTGCTGGTGGGAGTGAACCACCTGCATGCCCACCTACTGGCTCCCGGGCTGGAGCAGAAGCTTGACTTTCCAGCGCTGGGTCTTCTGGTTTCCGGAGGCCATACTAATATCTATCGAATAAACTCCCCCCTGGACTTTGAACTCCTGGGCCGCACCCTGGACGATGCTGCAGGAGAGGCCTTTGACAAGGCCGCCAGGACCCTGAACCTGCCCTATCCGGGCGGTATATACATTGATCGCTTTTCCGGGTTTGCCGAGCCTGACCCGGATATGTTTCCCAGACCCTACCTGGACAACCAGAGCCTGGATTTCAGCTTCAGCGGGCTGAAAACAGCAGTGGTCAATCATGTCCGGGACCATCCGGAGCTTGTGCGTCCAAGTCCTCTGGACATTACCCCGGACTACAGGCCTGACCATGAACTGGCCAGGGTCTGCTCCTCGTTCAGCCTGGCTGTGGCTGAAACCCTGCAGAAAAAGCTGCACAGGGCTGTCATGGCCACCGGCTTGAAAAGAATTATCCTGGCCGGAGGGGTTGCAGCCAATTCCACGCTCAGGGACAGGATCCGGGAACTGTCCCTGGAGCTTGATCTGCATCTGGTCATGCCCGGCCTTGAACTGTGTACGGATAATGCATCCATGATCGCATACTGCGGCGAGATTCTTGCCCTGCACGGACTCTGTCACGGCCTGGATCTGGAGGCCGTGCCCAGGGGACAGAAGATCCCCCGGGACTACAGCCTGGTTAAACCCGAAAAAAATTGAGAGGTAATCCCATGCGCAGCCATAAGATGACAAGAGGTCTGGAAAAAGCCCCGCATCGCTCCCTGCTTTATGCCCTGGGACTGACCAGGGAAGAAATGGACCGGCCTCTGGTGGGCGTGGTCAATTCCGCCAATGAAATAGTTCCAGGTCATCAGCATCTGGACAGGATAGCCAGGGCAGTCAAAACCGGGGTGCTCATGGCTGGCGGTACCCCCCTGGAGTTTTCCACCATCGGCGTGTGTGACGGCCTGGCCATGAATCACGAGGGAATGCGCTTCAGCCTGCCCAGCCGCGAGATCATAGCCGACTCTGTGGAAATTATGGCCTCGGCACACCCCTTTGACGCCCTGGTGCTCATTCCCAACTGCGACAAGGTGGTCCCGGGAATGCTCATGGCCATGATCCGGATGGACCTTCCGGCCATAATTATCAGCGGAGGCCCCATGCTTGCCGGTGAAAGCCGGGGCCAGCCCGTGGATCTGATCTCAGTATTCGAGGGGGTGGGCAAGGTCAAAAGCAAAAAGATTCAGGAACAGGACCTGGAGGAACTGGAGCTGAATGCCTGTCCAGGATGCGGCTCATGTGCGGGCATGTTTACGGCCAACTCCATGAACTGCCTGTGCGAAGCCATAGGCCTGGCTCTGCCCGGCAACGGAACCATCCCGGCGGTGAGCAGCGCCCGCATCAGGCTGGCCAAATCAGCCGGAATGAAGGTTATGCAGCTTTTAAAGGACAATATCCGTCCAAAGACCATCATCACCCCAAAAAGTGTGGCCAATGCGGTTGCCGTGGACATGGGCCTGGGCTGCTCCACCAATACCGTACTCCATCTGCCTGCGGTCTTTGCCGAGGCCGGACTGGACCTGAGCCTGGACATCTTCGACGTCATGAGCAGAAAAACCCCCAACCTGTGCCGCCTCTCCCCTGCCGGACCTCACCATCTACAGGATCTGCACCGGGCCGGCGGCGTTCCGGCGGTAATTTCCGAGCTGGCCAGAAAAAGCATTTTTGACCTTAATGCATTAACTGTTACCGGGAAACCGTGGGGCAAGAACCTGGAGGACCTTAAAACCAGGGTCCTGGACCATGAGGTAATCCGCTCCATTGACGACCCTTACAGCTCAGAGGGCGGCATTGCCATCCTCAGGGGGAACCTGGCGCCTAATGGCGCAGTGGTCAAGCAGTCTGCAGTTAACCGGGAAATGATGATCCAGAACGGTCCGGCCAGGGTCTTCGAGGGAGAGGAAGATGCTGTGGAAGCTATTCTGGCAGGCAGGATCAAAAAAGGAGACATCGTGGTCATCAGGAACGAGGGTCCCAAGGGCGGTCCGGGCATGCGCGAGATGCTCACCCCCACCTCGGCCATTGCCGGAATGGGCCTGGACAGACACGTATCCCTTATAACCGATGGACGATTCAGCGGAGGCACCAGAGGGGCGGCTATAGGCCATGTTTCTCCGGAGGCCGCCGAGGGCGGACCCATTGCCCTGGTCCAGGAAGGAGACGAGATCCGCATAGATATTTACAGGGGATCTCTCATGCTCAATGTTGCGGACAAGGAACTGGAAAGAAGAAGGCGGGATTTCAAACCAATAATCAGGGAAACCGGGTCTCCCCTGCTGCGCAGGTACGCGCGCATGGCGGCATCGGCATCCAACGGCGCCTCCTTCCGGGTATAGACCTGACCTGCACGTTCCGGCTGTCTGAGGGTAAATCCGGCATTGTGCAGAAAACCTTTAACCGTATCCGTCCGGGCCATGTTTGATCATCATATTGCAGAACATTACGACCGCTGGTTCACCACTCCCCAGGGACACTTCGCCCTGGAACAGGAAAAGAAACTGATCCAGAGTCTCATCTCGGGGTGGCCAAGGCGGAGGCAGAGCATACTGGAAATTGGCTGCGGCACAGGCGTTTTCCTGGAAATGTTCTGGGAGTCAGGCTTTGATGTATACGGAATTGATTCATCAGTGCATATGCTGAACAAGGCCAGGGAAAGACTGGGCAAAAAGGCTGATCTCCATCTGGGCAGTGCTGAATGCCTGCCCTTTGATGACAATGAATTCGACTTTGCAGCCATGATCACCCTTCTGGAATTCTGCAGGGACCAGAAACAGGTCCTGGCCGAAGCCGGCCGCGTGGCCCGCAAGGGCCTGCTCATCTGCTTTCTGAACAAGAACTCCCTGTATCATATAAACCAGAAACTTCTGCGCCTCTGGCGCAGGGACGGCGTGCTGGTCCGGGCCAGGTGGCATTCCTACAGAGAGGTCAGAAACATGGTCCTGGAAGTGCTGGGACCCAGAAAGACCCGAACCCGCTCGGTGCTTTTGGGGACTAAAATCATGTGGCGCAACAAATGGCTTTGCCAGCACCTGAACAGGACTCTGTGGCCGCCGGTAATCGGGGCTTTCACCGGCATGAGAGTAGATCTCATAGACAAAGAGCCTCTCAAGACGCCCCTGCTGGCCCCGGTAAAAACCCAAGCCAAGGCAGGTTAGCTGATAATTTTAACCTTGACCTGATCCCCTTTGAGCAGGCCTTCGCAGTTGGCCGGGATCCAAATCAACCCGTCAGCCTGAAACACCGTCCTGAGCAGTCCTGACTTGCCCAAGACAGGAGCGGCAACATAACCCTGCTCATCTTCCTCCAGCCTTACCCGGACATAATCCCGGCGCCCGTACCTGGAGGCCAGGTTACGGGACAGCCTGGCCCGGACCAGGCTTTTGTCCTCTCCGGCAAACGGGCTGTCCGCTCCCTGCAGGTGCTGCAGAAAGGGAAGAACCAGCACCAGCATGACCACCTGCACAGACCCTACCTGGCCTGGCAGACCCCAGATGTATCTGTTGTCCTTTCTGGCGAATATGGTCGGCTTGCCCGGACTTATGGCCAGACCGTGGGCCAGGATCTCCAGCCCGGAAACAGCCTGCATGGCCCTCAAGGTGAAGTCGCGCTGTCCCACGGAGCTGCCCCCGGAAATAAGCAGGACATCGTTATCATCCAGGGCGGTTCTCAGGATCCGGGCCAGATCCTTTTCCTGGTCCCTGACTATGCCGTAGGAACTGACAACTCCCCCATTCTCCCTGACCAGGTGGGCCAGGGCGTGGCTGTTCACATCCCTGATGCGTCCGGGAGCAGGATGTTCTTTTATGTCCACGAGCTCATCCCCGGTGGATACTATTCCCACCCTGGGGAGCCTGAAGAACCTCCAGTCTTCAATACCCATGGCAGCCAGCATGGCTGTCTGCCTGAATCCGGTCCGCTGACCTGCCTTGAGTACCACGTCACCTGAACTAATATCCTCCCCCCTGAGCATGACATTCTCCCAGGGAGCAACCGGCCTTCTTACCTCCACTGTTCCCGCGCCCATCTCATGCACGTATTCCTGCATGACCACTGCATCAGCTCCCAAAGGCAGGGTTCCGCCGGTGACTATACCGGCGCACTTTCCCGAAGCCAGGCTGAAGTCAGGCACCTCGCAGATGCCCAGATCAGTGATTTTTTCCAGGTAAGCAGGATTGCTCTCTCCGGCGCCGAAAGTGTCAGACGAACGCACGGCATATCCGTCCATGGCGGAACGGTGGGTGGCTGGAAGATCCTCTGCTGCGTGAATATCCCGGGCAAGGTATCTTCCGTGACTTTTGTCCAGGGAAAGCTTCTCCACATCCAGAGGGGGTATGCTTTCCAGCCTGGATACCAGCTCCTCCACCTGCAGAACATTGAAAAAATCGTCCATAATACCTCTTTGTTAAACCTGTTCCTCTACGTTGCCGTACAATCATAACCCCTGGGTTCCTCGACATAACGAGCGAACTTTCTATCCAATCAGCCAAAATTCAGAACTTTTGCTCCGACCAGAACGCCCTGCTGCCGGCAGTTTTGAGCCGGCCCAGGGGAAGCCCTTTCCAGAAAAGGCCCACTGTCTGTGTTTTATCCAGGGATGAAAAGGGCATGCTCCGGCCGGATACAATGCTGCGCACCTCTTGAACATGACCTGCATTGTATCCCCTGGATGGATCCGGGTCCAGAAAGAGCCTGAGCCTCGGAGAAAGCAGACACCTGTTCTTTTTTTTCCTGCCCAGAAAAAATCCCCTGATATTCAGACCCTGTCGCACGTATGGCAAAGCCCTGTCAGGCACAAGAAAGATCCTGTCTCCGAATAAATACAGACAGGCATTTTCAGGGCTGGTGTGCAGACCGGCCCGGGCCGGTTCCACCCTCTCCCAGGCTGATGGAGGCAGAGTATCAACCTGTTCTTTTTTGTCACGCATACCCGGATTTTCAAGGGCGGCCATGAAAAAGCTTTGAGCACCCATTTCCCGGCCATCCAGGCCCAGCATCCCCTCTTTTTCCAGGGACAGCCCGGGCAGGGAAAGCCTGGCGCATAAGTGTTCAGCCTTGCCTGAAGGACTGAGCCTGGTGCGTTCCAGCAGCCAGTTTATCTGATCCTGGTTTTCCTGCTCATTGGTGGTGCAGGTGGAGTAGACCAGGGTTCCGCCCGGGGCCAGGAGAGAACAGGCTTTTGCCAGGAGCTCTCTCTGCAGTTTTACCAGGGGGCGGAGTTTATCCTGTGTCCAGATCCTGCTCACACTGGGATTCTTGTCAGCCGTGCCCCATCCGCTGCAGGGAGCATCCACCAGGATGCAGTCGAAACGAATATTTTCCCCTGGAAAGTCCTGACCGCTATAACCGGTTGTGACCACGTTGACAAGATTAAGCCGGGCAAGGTTGGCCCTGAGAGTATTCAGCCTGCGGGCCAGGGGCTCATTGGCCACAACCAGGCCCTCAGGACCTGCTGTTTGCGCAAGCTGGGCTGTCTTTCCGCCCGGAGCAGCACACATGTCCAGGACACGAGCGCCCGGAAATGGCTCCAGGAGCATGGCCGGGAGCATGGAGGAAAGGTCCTGGATGTACATGAGTCCGAAGAAATTAGCCAGGCTCGAGCCCAAAGGAAAGGGACTGTCAACCTCTGCCCATGCGCCCGGCACCTCCGGAACCGGAACAACCTCGAATCCTTCCTCAATTAAAAAGGCCCTGCTCCTTTCCTGAACAAAACCGGAAGATATCCAGCGGAAAAAACGCCTGTTATTTCTCTTTTCAGTTGCTTGCATTATGATTAAAATATATTAATATGCCTGATCAATGATGCTTTTTGCAAAAAACAGGATCGGGAAAAAATTCATGTTGACAAACAAATTGTTAATCTTGAACATTGATTTAACTTT
>PUMA01000175.1 GCA_003551155.1 Desulfonatronospira sp. | reverse complement strand
CTTATGGCCTCCCGCAGCTCATAGACATAATATCCTACCCCACGTACGCCGAATTCCCCGAAATAGGCCAAATCCTTCCTGATCTGCGAAGGGTTGACCCCGCAGGACCGGGCCAGTTTCTCCGAAGAAATGACCTTGACGCCCTGCTGCTCCATTACCTCCAGTTCCTGGACATAGATGGCCAGCCTGGAAATCGTCGCCCTGGGAATTCGCTCAAATTTCAGGTGATGCATAGTGAAATTTTTAACAAGCACACGCCTGTAAAAAGGGAGGGGAAGTCCCCTCCCTTTTCAGGAGTGCCGCTTTTAGACGAACGGGTTGGCAAAAAGCAGGATCAGGCAGATAACCAGGGCATAAATGGCAAGGGACTCGATCATGGCCAGACCGATGAGCAGGGTAACCGTGATCTTACCGCCGGCTTCAGGATTGCGCGCAGTGCCTTCGCATGCGCCCTTGAGTCCCAGCCCCTGTCCGATGCCGGTGCCTATGGCGGCGATGCCTATGCCCAGACCGGTGCCCAGAGCGATGCTGGAGACGATCTCAGGCGCCACTTCTGCGGCGTATGCCGCACTTGCCAGGCCCACGAAAAGCATGGTGTGAAAAAAAACCAACAGAGACTTACGCATTACAAAAACCTCCTACGATTTATTATTTCGGCCAAAAGACCATTTCCCCCGGACTATTGAAAGTCATTGAGCAGATCCCATGCAGGTCTACATGGGCTGTTTATTAGTGAGCCTCTTCAAATGCCTCCTTGAGATACATCATGGTCAGCATGAAAAAGACAAAGGCCTGCAATGTCTTGAGCAGCAGAAAGAGAAGGAATATGGGCAGGGAACCAATAATCGGAGCCAGCAGAAACATGACTATGATGGTCAGCTCTTCAGCCTTGATATTCCCGAACAGCCGCAAGGCCAGAGACAGCGGGCGGGCCAGGTGGCTTACGATCTCGATGGGAAACATGACCTGAGCAAACCACCAGTATGGCCCCATGAATTTCTTGATATACCCGGCACCGTGAATTCTTACGCCCCAGTAATTGTAGTAGACAAAGACGAACAGAGCCATGCACGCCGTGGTGTTGATGTTGGCCGTGGCCGCGTCGATGCTGGGCACCAGTCCGGAAACGTTCAGCACCCAGATGTATATGAGCAGGGTAAAAAGTACCGGAAAAACTTTTCTGCCGGGCTCCCCCATGTTGGCCACCACAAAATCCTCAATGGATTTGATCAGGAATTCAAAGAAGTTTTGCGGTCCTCTGGGCACCATAGTCATGTTCCGGGTGGCCAACCAGCCCACCAGGACAAGCAGAACGATGAAAAACCAGGAGTAAAGCACATGATGCGGGACATAAAGCCCTATCGCCTTGAACATTTCAGGCAAAAACATCCACTGGTAAATATCTCCTCCGCCTTCTGCTGCCATTGATCAAGCCTCCTTGAGTTTTTGACTGACCAGAGTCGCGCCAAAGATGAAAACATTCAGCAGGATGATACTCAGCCCGATAAGCAGGGCAAATACATCTGCTCCCCATAAACCTATTGCCAGATATAAAACCACTCCGGTCAAAATGAGCCGAAGATAGAAACTGAAAAGAAGCGAAACCACAGCCCCCCTTTGGACATAGATCAGCTCCTGGGCCAGCTTGGCCAGGGAAAAAAAGTTGCATGTGCCCACCAGGGCGCCTATGGCGAAGCCTGTGACCCAGGGTCCGGGAAGAAAGAGAAGAAAGAACAAGAACCCCCCCATGACCAGATAGAGCTGGTTACGCAGCAGAAAACGCACTCTGGGCAGAACGAATCCGCGGTTATACAGAAAGTTTTCAACCAGCCTATTCATTCCGCTCCTGTTCCTTTTTCTTGTCTTCTTCCTGAATCTTTTTGGCTTCCGTGTACATGTTTTTGAACCCGGCCGCAATGCCGAAAAACAGGAAAGCAAGCAGAAGCCAGGGCTCGGTGCCCAGCCATCTGTCCAGAAGATACCCAATCAGCAGGCCGACAAAGGTACAGGTAACCATGTGGGTGCCCAGCAAGGCGGCCTTGCCGGCCTGTTCCCAATCAAGATACTTTTTGGACTTGTTCCTGGACCTGAAAATCATATGACCAGCCTGAACAATAAACCCAGTGACACGTTATTTCGTTCACAATGATCCGTGTCTAGCACACAGTCTCTTTTCAAGTCAATTGGTTATTTGCCCTGATCAGGGTAAATTTGTTCCACGGCCAAAAATCGACCATGGTCATGATCTTGCCAAAATGCCTGGCCCGGGCTATTTGTCTGATCATGCCCCGCAGGCCGGGGTGAAAAATCTTTTTCTGAGGATTTCATGAATAAAAAACAATCTCTTTCATCCGGCAGGCTGAGCATATCCCTGCCGTCGTCCCGTATAAGATTCAGCCATACTGGAATGGTAAAATCCCGGGAACTAAGTTTCAAAAGCTGCCAGCAGAGGGCCTTTGAGGCCATGGAACTGGCCCTGATCATACAGCGCCCCGGCTATAATGTCTATCTCTGCGGGGGCAAGGGGCTTGGCCGTACCCGGTTCATCCAGGACTTTCTGATGCCCAGGGCCAGTTCCATGGCCACTCCCAGAGACTGGGTCTATGTGAACAATTTTCAGGATCCGGATCAACCCATGGCCATTGACCTGCCACCGGGAGCCGGGCGCAGATTCCGGCAGGACATGGCTGATGCGGTCAAGAACATCCGTGAAACCATTCCTTCCGGCTTTGAACAGGACTTCTATGTCCGCAGGCACCGCGATCTTCTCAAAGAATACAATGAAGCCAGGGAAACCCTGCTCTCCCACATGGAGCACAAGGCCCACAAGAACGGCTTCAGCATGAGCGTGGACGAAAAAGGCTCCCTGAATCTGTCTCCCCTGGTGGAAGGAAAGGTGCTCACGCCTGAGGATTTTGAACGCCTGAACCCTGAACTGAAAATAAGCCTCATGCAGCAGAGCAACCGGATCATGGAAGCCCTGCTCGGATTCTCCAGACAGATCAGCAGGAAAGAGCAGGATTTAAGGGAAAACGAGCGCAGACTGGACCGGGAGGTGGCAGCGGGCAAGGTGGATCTGTGCCTGAAAAAACTGAAAAAAGAGTATGCCAGCCTGCCCAGAATAACAGACTATCTGGACCAGCTCAAAGAAGACGTCCTGAACAACCTGGAGCAGTTCAAACCCAGGGAGCAGGGCAGCGAAGGCGAGTTCTCCCAGGGAGCCCAGGAGAACTTTTTTTCCCGCTACACTGTAAATATTTTTGTGGACCGTTCGGATCAAGAGGGAGCCCCGGTGATCATTGAGGACAACCCCTCCTATTTCAATCTGCTTGGCTGCATTGAACGCCAATCAGAAATGGGGACCTATTACACCGACTTCACCCTGATCAAGGCCGGATCCCTGCACAGGGCCAACGGAGGTTTTCTGGTCATCCGCTCCGAGGATATCCTGTCCCAGCCCCAGGCCTGGGAAGGTCTTCTGCGCTGTCTGCGCTCCAGCATGGCCGAACTGGACGACCCCATTGATCAGTACGATCCGGTCCGGACCAGGACCATTCGTCCCGAGCCCGTTGACCTGCACATAAAGATCATCCTTGTGGGCACGGACGAAGTGTACGAGGCTCTTCTGGAAGCTGATGAAAGATTCAGCAAGCAGTTCAAGATAAAGGCCCATATGCAGGACAGCATCGCCAGGACAGAAGAGGCCATTTACGATCAGAGCCTCATTCTGGCGCGCATCGCCCACATGAACTCCCTGTCCGAATTTACCAGGCAGGCAGTGGCTGCGCTCATTGACTACTCCTCGCGACTGGCAGGGGACCAGGAGAAGCTCTCACTGAAATTCTCCAGCCTTGCCGAGCTCATGATCGAGGCAGATGCCTTTTCCCGCATGTCAAAGGCCGGAAGGGTCGATGCGGATTCCGTGCGCAGGGCCCTTGTCGCCAGGAAGCACCGCCTGGACCTGTATGAAGACGAGTTCATGTCCGAATACCAGCGCGAAGCCATCAAGGTAAGTACCCGGGGATACGCAGTGGGCCGGGCCAACGGCCTGTCCGTGAGCATGTTCGGAGATTTTGTCCTGGCCCTGCCCCACCAGATCTCCTGCACCACCGGAGTAGGCCACGGCGGCATCATGGACCTGGAGCGCGAGGCTGAACTGGGGGGCCCCATTCATACCAAGGGCATGATGATCATCAAAGGCTATCTGCAGAATCTTTTTGCCCAGGACAAGCCACTGGTCCTTTCGGGCAGCCTGTGCTTCGAACAGAGCTACGCCCATATAGACGGAGACTCGGCCTCTGGCGCGGAACTGGCGGCCCTGCTCTCAGCCCTTTCCCAGGTACCTATCAACCTGGCCTTTGCCTTCACAGGGGCCATAAGCCAGTCCGGCGCAGTCATGGCTGTGAGCGAGGTCACCAGGAAGATCGAGGGCTATTTCGAGGTCTGCAGGCGCAAGGGACTCACCGGCGAGCAGGGAGTGATAATCCCCAGAGACAACCTGCCTCATCTCATGCTGGGTCAGGAGGTTATCAGGGCGGTGCGGGAGAAGATGTTCCATATACATGCAGTGGAAAAAATTGAGGAAGCCATGGAAATCCTGACCCGGGTCAAGGCTGGCAGAAAACTGGCCAAAGGGGGGTTTTCCCCGGGTTCCATCTACGACAGGGTTAATGCCCGGCTGCGCCGTCTGGCCCACCTGGCGGAAAAGCAGGTCCGTACTTCCAGGAAGAAGGCCCACAGATCCGTTCGGCAGGATCATTAATGGCTCTTCCGGCTGAAACTGCTTCAACAAACTCTAACCTCCCGCTCTCCCGCTGGGAGCGGGATGGCTCAAGACGCCAGGAGCACCAATTCTGAAAAACAGGGCATAGAGCACCGGAACCACCAGCAGGGTCAGCACCGTGGCAAAGGTCAGCCCAAAGATGATGGCTATGGCCATGGACAGCCAGAAAATATCGAACAGAAGCGGGGTCATGCCCATCACTGTAGACATGGTGGCCATCATCACCGGCCTGAGCCTGCTCACCGAGGCATCCAGGACCGCCTTGTACGGATCCTGGCCCAGGGCCAGGTTGGAATCTATCCGGTTAATGAGTACCACCACATTCTTGATGAGCATGCCCGAAAGACTGAGCGTTCCCAGGAGGGCCAGAAAACCGAAGGGCTGGCCGGTTGCCAGCAGCCCGGTGGTGACCCCGATCATGGCCAGGGGCAGAACCAGCAGAATAATCAATGGCTGGCGCAGGGAACTGAACAGGGCCACCACCACCAGGGCCATGAGCATGAAACTCAGGGGTACCCCGGAAAAGACCTCGGCCTGAGACTCTGTTGACTTTTCATATTCCCCGCCCCACTCCATCCTGTACCCCGGCGGAAGTTCAATTTCCTCCACATCCCCGCGTATGCGATCCACGAGTTCCCTGGCGCTGCCTTGGACGGGCTCACACTGGGCAGTGACGGTTTTCTGCCTGTCCCTGCGGACTATGATCCCTTCCTCCCAGATCAGGGAAGCGCCAGGGACCACCTGGCCCAGGGGAACCCCCTCGGAGGCCCCTGGCGAGCGCACGTCCAGGGCCAAGAGATCTTCGGACCTCTTCCTGGCATCCCCGGGGGGACGCAGAATCACTGGCAGGAGCTTGTCCCCTTCCCTGTACCTGGCAATTTCCAAACCTTCATAGTTGAGCATGACCGCCCGGGCCACATCCTGGCGGTCCACCCCGGCCCGCAGCCCCCTGGGCTGGGAATAATCCAGCTTCCTGACCTTGACCATCTGCCGCCAGTTATGGCGTACCTCCTTGGAATCAAAATCCCGGCGCATGATCTCCTTGGCCCGGTCTGCCAGATCCAGCAAAACTTCCGCATCCGGACCACTGAAGCGCACTTCCACTGAATATTCCACCGGCGGACCCATGGGGAACTTGCGCACCCTGGGCTGGGCATAAGGATAATTTTCCATTAGATATTCTTCGGCAAAGACTGCTCCCCTGTCCAGGTTCCTGGAATCATCAATGTTGATGATCAACTGGGAAAAAGAAGGGTTGGGCAGCTGAGGCTCCATGGCCAGATAGAACCTGGGAGCCCCTTCACCTATAAATGAGGTAACGCTTCGTACATGGGGATGTTCCTGCAGGTCCTTCTCAATGGTTTCCAGGTCCCTGGCGGCCGCCTGGATCCTTGAGCCCTCGGGCAGCCAGTAGTCCAGCTTGAGCTGGGGCCTTGTTGAGGGAGGAAAAAACGTCTTGTCCACAAAGCTGAAGCCGAAAACCGCCAGGACAAAGAGCAGGGCCATGCTTCCTAGAAGGGTCTTTTTTCGGCGCAGAAAAAAGATCAGCAGGCTGCGGTAGAAAAGATAGATCCTGCCGGAGTATGGATCAGTGCCTTTTCTGCCTCTGATGTCCCGGCCCAGGAACATGTGTCCCCACAGCGGGGTCACGCTCATGGCCAGAAGCCAGCTCACCAGGAGGGAAAAAGCTATTACCAGGAACAGTCCCCGGGTGTATTCGCCTGTGTCGTCCCCGGCCAGGACAATGGGCATGAAGGCCAGGACCGCCACCAGGGTGGCTCCCAGCAGAGGCCATCCGGTCTCTCTGACTGTTTCCACGGCAGCCTCCAGCTTGCGCATCCCGGTCTGAATCCTGACCAGCATGCCCTCGGTGACCACGATGGAATTGTCCACCAGCATGCCCAGGGCAATGATCAAAGCCCCCAGAGAGACACGGTCCATTTCCATGCCCATGTGCCGCATGAGCACAAAGGTGACCAGGATGGTCAGAAACAGGCCCAGCCCGATTATTACTCCGCTGCGCAGACCCATGAACACCAGAAGCAGGGTGATGACTATGGTCACCGCCTGCAGCAGGTTGAGCATGAACTTGTTTATGGCCTCTGTAACTTTGTCCGGGTGAAAAGCCACAAAATGGGCCTCTACTCCCGGGGGCAGTCTCTGTTCCAGCTCAGCCAGCCTGTAATAAACCTCCTGGCCCATGCGCACTACATTGCCCCCGGAAACAGCGGATACGGCCAGTCCAATGGCATTCTGCCCGTTGTAGCGCATGAGCCTGGAGGGAGGGTCCAAATACCCGTGTTCCACCCGGGCTATATCTTTGAGAAGGATCATGCCCTCCCTGTCCGGACGGGGCAAAGCGCCCAGGACAAGCCGCCCGATATCCTCCACTGAGCTGAATTCCCCGCCCACCAGGTATCTCACCCGGTCCCGGCCCACATCCACTGCCCCTGCATCCACCACCAGGCTCTGACTATCCAGGGCCGCGAGCACCTGGTTCATGGACAGGCCCAGCTCAGCCAGCCTGGAGCGGGAAATATCCACGTACACGCATTCTATCTGCTCTCCCCAGAGCTCCACCCTGGCCACCTCGTCCGAAAGAAGCAGCTCCTTACGGATAATCTCGGCGTAGTGTTCAAGCTCCCTATAAGTATAATCCTCTCCGGTAAGGGCCATGAGCACGCCGTATACGTCGCCGAAATCGTCCATGACCTCGGACGGACCAGCTCCCCTGGGCAGGCTTGCCTGAATGTCGGATATTCTGCGTCTTAAATGATCCCATTCCTGGGGCACATCTGCTGAAGGAACCGAGTCTTTGAGGTGCACATGGGCTATAGACATGCCGGCTCTGGATTCGGTCTGCACAAAATCCAGCCGGTCCAGGCGCTGCACTGCCTTTTCAATGCGGTCCGAAACCTCCTCCTCCACTTGGACAGGAGAGGCTCCGGGATATGGGGTGAGGACAATGGCGGTTTTTATGGTGAATTCGGGATCTTCCAGCTTGCCCATCTGGAAATAGGCCACCACTCCGGCCCCGGCCAGGACAAGACACATGAACAGGAAAAAGGGTTTCTTCCTGATGGCCAGCTCTGCAATATTCATGATCCTTCAAGCCGGGCTGGATTATCCTGGGTTCTTCGTGGCAACATATGGGTTTTAAATCCAGTTGAAAAAATGGTTCCTCGACGCAACGTGTGGATTTTATATAAAGTTATAAATTAAGAGCCTTATCCAGAATGCCTGCTCCGGGGTTTTGGCAAAAGCGGCTCAAACTGTCTGAAGCGAGCTAGGCGGACTTAAGCCCGCACGTTATTTCCTGTGCACATGCTG
>PUMA01000140.1 GCA_003551155.1 Desulfonatronospira sp. | reverse complement strand
TATTTGTATGCATGTCTGATCCGGCTTTATTTATCACCTTCCTTTCTTGAACAGGATAACCCCGGTAAAGATCAGGGCTATGGGCAGGGCCACGAAGATTCCTCCCAGCAGGCCTCCCACAATGCATAAAATCAGACCGGCTTTGGCGTGACGGTGCATGCCGTACATGCTGCCCACCAGATAAGGAACAAGTCCGCAGGCCAGGCCGATTAAAAAGCTTACAAGAACGAAATACAGAATATGTGTGTCCGCCATTGTGAGACAGCCTCCTGGATGTAAATGCATGAAACCCGGCCGGATATACTCTTTCTCATGTTCATTCGGCCTTGATTATGCCCGCCACGATAAATGCGGTTGCCGGCAGGAGAAGAAACACTGTGTGTACGGTCATCAGCAGCATGAACAACTGCTCCCTGGCAAAAAGTCCCAGCACCAGCATGGGAAGAAGGTTAACCACCACGCCCAGCATGGTATAGTTGTAAAACGTCTTGATTTTTCGGGCTTTTTGCTCCTGTTGCTCAGGAGTAAGTTCCTGCCGGGAAGCTGGCATGGACAGCCAAAGCAGTACATAGATCAGCACCGGGGCCAGGGCGGCTGACGGCCCCAGTGCAGGAAGAAAATTCAGCAGTACAAAGGCCAGGAAGAACAAAACCCGCAGGGCGGACCTGTTGACCTTAAGGTGTAGGGCCAGTCCGGCCAGGACTCCGCCCACAAGGGCTTCATCAACTCGTCTATGGGCTTTAAGCATATTGTTTCGGAGCCGGCCGGAACAGGGGCTTTACCTGGAATGTTTTTTTAAGGAGGACAGTTTCTCAGGACCGCGGATCCTGATGCGCCTCGCTAATCGAAACGGTAATGTTTGCTCACGGCCCTGGTTATCTTCCAGGTGCAGGACATTCCCCTGGGAAAGGTGACCAGGTCCCCGGCCCGGATAAGCACCGGCTGGCCTCCCTCAGGGGTTACTTCCACCTCGCCCTGCACTATGTAGCAGGTCTCCTGCTCATCATAGTGCCAGGGAAATTCTGACTCTTTCTCGCCCCACATGGGCCAGTCCTTTACTCCCAGCCTGTCCAGCTCCTCCTGGGACGGGTTGCGCTTGATTCTTATTTCCTGCATGACGTCCTCGCCAGGTTTTGTGGTTCATCCGATTCGGGGCATCAGGGTCCATTTTATGTGCCAGGCCCCATCTACCTGCTCCAGGCAGACAATGCCGCCGTTTTGAAACCTGATTACCCTGATGTCAGGCTTTCCGGCTACCAACAGAGAAGCCAGGCGCTCCATGAAGGGCAGGTGCCCCACCAGCATCACCCGGTCAAGTCCGGCTGCCTTGTCCGCCCAGATGTGAACATTGTCCATGGGTTTCAGGTTTTCGCCTTCCCGGACTCCCTGTTCAGCCTTCAGGTGCTCGGCCATGATTTCCGCGGTCTGGACAGCCCTTTTTTTGCCGCTGTGCAACACTGTTAATACCGGAACCCCGTAATTGCCTGCTGTTTCTGCAATGCGCCGCACGTCTGCCATACCCTCCGGCGACAGGGACTGTTCAGGATCTTCTTCCTTGGGTCTGCTTTTACCGTGCTGTACCAGGTAAATCTGCATGATTGATCCTTGGGTTGCAGGCATGAAAACAAAATGTGATCAAAGCCTGGATGTCTTTTAATGTCAATTCTTAGCCAAAGGGTTCAGCCCATGTCAAGCAGGAATGAAGCGGGTGCCGTTTTCTTGACTTTTGCCGCGTCCTGTGAGTTGTAGGGGTGATGGATGAAAACGGATTGTCTGAAATAAAACAGGGTTTTTCCCTGGGTCAGATTATTCTTCCGGACATGAGCCTGATACTGGCCAGGGCATACGTGCCGGAGCATTCGGTCAGGTTCATGCGGGCCATGTCCACGGGAGAGCCATTTCTGGTCAATGATTACCTTTTTCTGGCTGCAGAAGACTGGTTGATGGCCATAGGCTATCCTCTGCAGGGGGATTTTGATCCCTCACAGTTCGAAGGGGCGGTAAAAAAGGCTGTACAGCGTACAAGGCCGGTGAAATGCTGGTCTGTCAGTCCGGAACTGCCGCCTGCTTTGTCCGGATCCGGCCTGGAGAGTGATCAGTACTATATTCTTCGCACCAGTGCCCGGGTGCAGCCGCGTCTTTTGCGTCTGGCAGAGCGGGCAGCCGGGTCCCTGCAGGTGGAGTACAGCCGTAGTTTCACCCCGGAGCACCAGCGTATGTGGGACGAATTTGTCCAGGAAAAAGACCTGTCTTCCAGGGTGCGCTCCATGTTTGACCGGACCATGCACGTCCTGGCTGGTGTGCATGACCTGACCCTGCTCAATGCATGGGATGAAAAAGGCAGACTGGCTGCATGCCTGCTGCTGGACCATGCTCCTTACAGATTCACAAGCTACCTTATCGGGGCCCGGTCCCGCAGCAATTATACCCCTTACGCCACTGACCTGTTGTTCAGGGAAATGCTTGCTTCAGCCCGCAGGCAAAACAAGGAATACATCCATCTGGGTCTGGGGGTGAACCCGGGCATCAGGCGCTTCAAGACCAAATGGGGAGGAGAGCCTGTCTGGTCCTTTGAGATGGCTTACTGGCAGGAGAAAAGATCATATCCGGCAGGTGTTTCAGGGGACAGGGCCAGCCCTGAGCCGTTCATGGAGGATAAGCACAGGTTTTTCCTGGACCTGCCTGAGCAGCGCAAACTGGCCATGCTCTGGGAGCTTGAAAAAAAAGGGCGCAAGAGCTGGATTGCAGGGGCTGCCCATTTCTGCCGCTGCAGTTTCCGGCTGCACATGCGCAGGCTCTTTGAGGAGGTGGATACAGTTCTCTGCGAGGGTCCTCTTGACCGGGTAAGCATGGATTTTATAGCGGATATAGGAAAGAATCCTGATCCCGATTCGACCCGCCTTGCCTCTTTATTGACCGAGCCGGAGATCCTGGAACTGGAAAGAACCGTCCTGGGCCCCAAAGGATTTTGGGCTGCTTTGTTGAATATGAACGTCCAGGATGGACCGGATGTACGCTATCACCTGGCCCATACCAGGCACTGGCTGGCTTTTTTCGCCATGTGGTCCGGATTTTTGCGGAGGCATGGATGGGATCAGTCAGTGGATATGGAGGCCTGGAACACTGCCAGGGACATGGACAAATACGTGCTGGGCATGGAAACCATTGCCGAGCAGCTGGCCACCCTGGAAAGCATCCCGGTGGAGCGCATTATCAGCTTTTTCAGAGACTGCCGCAACTGGGGAAAGCTCATGAAACGCTTTGAAAAGGGCTATCTCAAGGGGAAGCTGGAATTCATGTTCGGAAGCAGCGTTGAGTTTCCTTCCAGGACGGAAATGGTTATCAATCGCCGTGATGAGCGATTCCTGCACCGCATGCTCCCATTTCTGGAGCAGGGCCGCTGCGCCGTGTTTGTTGGCACGGCGCACATGCTTAATCTCAGGCATATGCTCAGGACCCAGGGGTTTTCACTAAAGCTCTGCAGCTGATTAAAAGTATTTTATGGTCATATCCCCAGTTTTTCCAGTGCTTCCCGTATCCGGCAGGCCCGGGGCACGCAACAGTCCACATGGCCGTGCCCGTCTGTGGTTCCAATGAGTACGGTATACATGCCCAGTTTCTTGGCGGTTCTGAGATTGTCCGGCAGATCATCAACCATGACGCATTCAGGTCCGAACAGCTCAAGCCTCCTGAGAATCTCAAGATAGGGCTCACTGAAAGGTTTTGGCGTATACCCGGCAGTACGGATGTCAAAGATATGCTCAAACAGATCTTCCAGGCCCAGGGCCTGCAGTACTCTTAAGGCATGTTCCAGGGAGGCGTTGGTGAATACCACCTTTCTTCCGGGCAGGCTGTGCAGAACGGACCGCAACCCGGGGTTGGGTTCCAGGAATCTGGTCAGATCCAGATCGTGTACGTATGCCAGAAAATCCTCCGGATCCACCCTGTGATGGAGCATGAGCCCCTTCATGGTCGCGCCGTAAAGTCTCAGGTAGCGGCGACGCAGGCTGTCCACTTCTTCAGCAGGTATCTTAAGATAATGCGACATGTAGGCATTGATCCTGGCATCAATGAGCGGGAACACGTTCTTTTCCTCAGGATACAGGGTATTGTCCAGATCAAAAATATATGTCTTCATGGATAAGGCCTCTTATCTGATCATTTAAACTATAAATGTTATTGCAATGAAACAGAATTGTCCACCCCTGGGAACCGGGTTTTGAGCATGCGGGATCTTTGTCCGGAACCGCAGTATTTGACCGGTTCCCGGTTTTGGATTATTTTTCATGTCTGTGAAGATTCTGTATATTTTTCTGGCCCTGGCCGCCGGGGTCATGATGCCCGTGCAGGCCGGAATCAACGCACTCCTGGGTGCGCAGGTCAAAAGCCCTGTTCTGGCGGCCACGGTATCCTTTACCGTGGGCACCTTGTTCCTTGTCCTGGTCTGCCTGCTGATGCGCATATCCGTACCAGCCCTTTCTGTATGGGAAAAACTCCCCCTGTGGATGTGGACAGGAGGCCTGCTCGGAGCTTTTTTCGTAACCACGACCATTATTCTGGCCCCGAAGCTTGGTGCGGTAGCCCTGCTGGCCTCGCTTGTCACTGCCCAGATGACCGCGTCTTTGCTATTGGACCATTTCGGTCTCATCGGGTACCCGGTTCAGCCTGTAAATCTTTGGCGGATTATCGGGGTCATGTTTCTGATCCTGGGAGTGGTTCTGGTTCAGAAATATTAGATGACAGCTTAAAAAATCATATACCTTGGAGGTTTTCATGAGTCTGGAATCGCAGGTAAGGCAGGTTGCTGAAGAGGCCAGGAGAGCGGGAAGACTGATGTCCCGGGCAGATTCAAAACAGAAGGATCAGGCCCTTGTTGCCATGGCCTCACTTCTAAAGCAGAATCAGGACAAAATCCTCGAGGCCAATGCCCGGGATGTTAAAGAGGCAGAGCAAAGGGGCCTGGATGAAGCCAGGATTGAAAGGCTGAAATTAACCCCGGGAGCAATACAGTCCATGTCCCAGGCCTGTCTGGATGTAGCTGCTATGCACGATCCTGTGGGTGAGATGGAATCCATGCACAGAAGGCCCAGCGGAATCGTGGTGGGAAAAATGCGCATACCCCTGGGAGTGGTGGCCATAATTTACGAGTCCCGGCCCAATGTGACCATTGACGCGGCCATTCTGTGCCTGAAAGCAGGCAATGCAGTCATCCTGCGTGGAGGTTCCGAAGCGGCTCATTCCAACCGGGCATTGACCGGGATCATTTCCAGAGCCCTGGATGAAAGCGGTCTCCCGGAACACGGAGTTTCCGGACTGCCCAGCACAGAGCGTGAGGCGGTGCGGATAATGCTCAAGCAGGATGACTGCATTGACGTGGTCATCCCCAGGGGAGGAGAGGGACTGATCCGGGCCGTGGTCCAGGAGGCTGCAATGCCGGTTCTCAAACATTACAAAGGGGTTTGTCATATATATGTCCACAGGGATGCCCTTCTGGACCAGGCCCTGGAAATAGTGCACAATGCCAAGGTGCAGAGGCCCGGGGTGTGCAATGCCCTGGAATGTCTCCTGGTACACGCTGATGTGGCTGCAAAATTCCTGCCTTTGCTCAAAGACAGGCTCAGGGCCGACCAGGTGCAGTTCAGGGCCTGTGAGAGATCTCTTCCCCTCCTCGGGGAAACCGCCCGGCCGGCCGTTGCAGAAGATTTCGGGCATGAATTTCTGTCGCTGACCATGGCTGTAAAGGTGGTGGACAGCCAGGGACAGGCCCAGGAACATATAGACAGATATGGCTCAGGACATTCCGAGGCCATTCTGACCAGGGATTATTCCCGGGCTCTGCGCTTTTTGCGACAAGTGGACGCGTCTGCAGTATTCGTAAATGCCTCCACCAGATTTAACGACGGCGGCCAGTTCGGCCTGGGCGCAGAGATCGGCATCTCCACATCCAAGCTGCATGCTTACGGACCCATGGGCATCAGGGAGTTGACCAGCACCAAGTTCGTGGTCCTGGGGGAAGGACAGATCAGGCAGTAATGAAAAATGATTCTGAACAGTTGAAAGTCCGGGCTGAAGAGCTGCGCCGGGAAATCAATTATCACAACTACCGCTACTATGTTCTTGATGATCCGGTAATCAGTGATGCTGAATATGACCGGCTTGTGGCTGAGCTCAAAAATCTGGAAAATGAGTATCCCTGGCTGGACCACCCGGCCTCGCCCACAAAAAAGGTCGGTGCTGCTCCGGCCAGGGCCTTTTCTCCCAGAAAGCACTCCCTGCCCATGTACAGTCTGGAAAACAGCTTTTCCCTGCATGAAGTCCGTGATTTCGTTCACCGGGTGCAAAAACAGATTGCCCATACAGACCCCACCTTCTGGGCTGAACCCAAGCTTGACGGCCTGGCCGTGGAAGTGATCTATGAACAGGGAATTTATACCGCTGCAAGCACCAGGGGTGACGGATATGTGGGCGAAGACGTTACAGAAAATGTCAGAACCATAAGAAATCTCCCCCTGTCCCTTTTTCATCTGGATTTTCTTCCCCGGTACCTGGAGGTCCGGGGAGAAGTGGTTATCCCCAAAAATGAATTTGTCCGCCTGAATGACTTCAAGGCCCGCAAGGGCGAAAAGGTTTTTGCCAATCCCAGAAATGCGGCAGCCGGATCAGTGCGTCAGCTTGATCCCGCCATCACGGCTTCCAGGCCTCTTTATTTTTTTGCCTACGGCACAGGTCTGGTGAATTTCCCGGAAGACCTCGGCTGGAATACCCAGGAGGAAATTGCCGGAGGACTTAAAGAACTGGGTCTGCCAGTGGTTCAGGGAGGTCGGATTTGCTTTGACCTTGGCCAGATAGAGGCCTGCTACCAGGAACAGCTGAAAAAAAGGGAGCAAAGCGCCTTTGATATTGACGGCCTGGTGCTCAAAGTCAATGAACTCAATCTGCAGGATCTCCTGGGTTTCACCTCCAGAGCCCCCAGATGGGCCCTGGCCCTGAAATTTCCGGCTCTGCAGGGCAAGACCAGGCTGAAGGACATCCAGGTCCAGGTTGGACGCACCGGAGTGCTTACTCCGGTGGCCATCCTTGAGCCCCTGAGCCTGGGCGGGGTTGTGGTTTCCAGGGCCAGTCTGCATAATGAAAACGAGATCAGAAACAAGGATCTTAAAATCGGGGATTCGGTTCTGGTCCAGAGAGCAGGCGACGTGATTCCAGAGGTGCTGAGGCCCTTTAAACAAGAGCGCACCGGAACCGAACTGGATTTTGTCTTTCCTGGAGACTGCCCGGCATGCGGCAGCCAGGTAGCCCGGCTGAACCATGAAGTTGCCCTGCGCTGTCTTAATCTGTCCTGCCCGGCCAGGCTGGAACAGGGCCTTATATATTTCGTCAGCAAACAGGGCCTGGATATTGAGGGCCTGGGACGCAAATGGATCAGGATACTGGTGGATAAAGGCCTTTTGCGAAGCCCGGCAGACATTTTCCGTCTGAGCAGAGAGGATCTCCTGCCTCTGGAACGTATGGGCGAGAAACTGGCCCGGAATATCCTGGACTCCATTGCTCTGGCCAGGCAAAATGTCACCCTGCCCAAACTTATCGCGGCCCTGGGCATCAGACATGTAGGAGCTCAGACAGCCAAAAAGCTGGCTGAGCATTTTCCAGACCTGGACATGCTGGCTGCTGCCGATGAAGAGGCCCTGCAGCGGATAGAAGAGGTCGGTCCTGAAGTTGCGGGCTCCATTGTCAAGTTTTTCAGGAATCCGGAAAACCAGAAACTTCTGCAGGAATTAAAAAAGCTGGGCTTATGGCCGGTTTACCGGCCCAGGGGACGAAAAGACCTGCCCCTGCAAGGAAAAAAAACAGTTTTTACCGGGGCTCTCAAGACTCTCACCCGGGAAAAGGCCAGGCAGAGGGTAGAGGACCTGGGAGGAAAGGTGTTGAGTTCCATAACCGGAAATGTAGATCTGGTGGTTGTAGGTGAGAACCCGGGCTCCAAACTGGCCAGGGCACAGAGCCTGGGAGTGAAGACCATAAGCGAGGAAGATTTCTTACGCCTGATTGAAGATTCAGACTGATCAAGCCAGTGCCTTGCCGATTTTTTTGTTTTCAGCTAGGAAAGTACATATTGCCGG
>PUMA01000034.1 GCA_003551155.1 Desulfonatronospira sp. | reverse complement strand
TGCACACCATAGGCAGCAACAAGTCCAGGAGAGGCTGCGACCCCTGGATCAGCAAGTATATCTTTCCCATCGGGATGCTGCCCAGCCTGGCCCAGATTTCCAGGTCCACAGAAAAGCTCCTGGTAATCGAGGACGTGCATAACCTGGGACCGCATTACGACAGGACTCTCATGGCCTGGAACAGGAATTTCCAGGCGGCCTGGCCGGAGCTGAACAGGAAGCACCCCAAATACGATGCGCGCTTTAAACGCATGTGGGAATATTACCTCATGTCCTGCGCCGGTGCCTTCAGGGCCAGGTATATTCAACTGTGGCAGATAGTCATGACCAGGCATCTTTCAGGCAGAAAGCAGCCTGCATGCAGGGTCTGACAAACCTGCAGGAGCCGGGGGTTTTCATGCACCCGACCCCGTCTCTGGGCCCATCCGTTTTTTCCTCAGTTCAGCAGCACAATGCCCAGGTTCAGGTATGCCGCAAAAACAATCCAGAGGGCATAAGGCACGAACAGCAGCGATGCAGTCCTGCTTAAGGAATAAGCATATCTTATGAAGCAGATGATAAGGACCAGGATGAGCATGATATTGGCAAAGGCGACCTCGGGATTCTCAAGGCCGAAGAAGATCCAGGACCAGGTGGCGTTTAATACCAGCTGCCCAGCCCAGGACATGACTGCGGGATGACTCAGTCTCCCTGCCCGGTCCCAGGCCAGCCACCCGGCAAAGGCGATCATCAGGTAAAGAGTGAGCCAGACCGGGGTGAAGACCCAGCCCGGAGGGGTCAGGGAGGGCTTTGTAAGCTGGTCATACCAGGGTCCGGGGGTAAATATCGTCCCGAATGAGGCAGTCAGGACCACCAGGGCCAGAATGATTATTAGTGCAGGCATTAAAACTCCTTGAATTTTCAGAGACCAGAACGCGGGTGACTGGTATCCCTGCGGGCTATAAGTGAATATATTACCGGTACAAAGACCAGGGTGACCAGGGTTGAGCTGGCCAGACCGCCGATGATGGCCCTGGCCATGGGAGCCTGGGCCTCCCCGCCTTCGCCTGCTCCCAGGGCCAGGGGGGTCAGGGCGAAGATGGTGGTCAGGGCGGTCATGAGAATGGGTCTCAGGCGTCTTCTGCCGGCTTCCCGGATGGCCGAGTGCATGTCCAGGCCGTCGTGCCTGCGGAGCATATTGGTCTGGGCTACCAAAAGGATGGCGTTGTTCACCAGAATACCTGCCAGCATGATACAGCCTATATACGACTGGATATTAAAGGTGGTACCGGTGAGAAACAGCATAAGGGCCACTCCGATAACTGCCATGGGCACCGAAAACATGACTATGAACGGATCGCGCAGGGATTCGTAGAGGCAGGCCATGACCATGTAAACCAGGACCAGGGCCAGGATCAGACCCAGCCCCAGTTCGCCGAAGGCCCTCTGCTGTTCTTCGTAGTCCCCGCCAAATCCCAGACTGAATCCCTGGGGGACCGGCAGGCGCTCCAGTTCCTGCCTGATATCTCCTATTACCTCGCCCAGGCTGCGTCCGGCAAAGTCAGCCGTAACAAAGACAATGCGCTCCTGGTCCTTGCGCTCGATATTCATGGGACCCAGGCCCTCAGCAACTTCAGCCAGGTTGCGCAGGGCGATCTGGTTTCCTTGGGCTGTACCCACGGTGATATCCAGGAGTTCATCCAGAGACATTTTTTCCGAGTCCTTGAGCTTGACCCGGATGGGATACTCTTCGCCCCGGTCACGGAAATATCCGGCAGTGGTCCCGGACAGAACCGTCTGGATGGCGTTTCCTGCGGCAGACACCGAGGTGCCCATGCTTTCCGCCCTGGCCCGGTCCACAATGATCAATTCTTCAGGTGACTCAGTCTCCCGGCTCAGCCTGGCATCGCTGATGCCTTCAACCCCCTGGACAACCTTCTGGACCTGATCCGCCAGAACAGAGGCGGTTTCCAGGTCATGGCCCCGGATTTCCACTTCCACCCGGTCACCCTCCGCAGCTCCCAGGCGCAGGATGAAAAGACCTCCCCCGGCCCTGGTCCTGATTTCTGCACCGGGGATCTGCCTCAACCTGCCGCGCAGGTCGGCTGCTATTTCCTGGCTGGAGCGGTCCCGCTCTTTTTCTTCGACCAGGCTTATGCGGATCTCTCCCAGGTGTGATCCGGAAAAGCGCCAGCCCACCCCTCCCAGCAGGGAAATGACGTTTTCAGCCTCAGGCACCTCTGTTTTTATTATCTCCTCCCCCCGCAGGGCTGTTCTGTCCAGAAGCTCCAGCCTGGAGCCCGGCTCCATCTCCAGATTGATGCGTACATCTCCTTCGTCGGTCTCAGGCATCATTTCCGTGCCGATATGGGGAATCAGAACCAGGCTGGATGCCAGAAGCAAAAGGGCGGCAGACACGGTAAAAGCCCTGTGCCGAAGGGAAAAGTCCAGGATATTCTGGTAGTTTCTTTCCAGGCCCTGGAAAAAGCCACGGGATAAAGCATTCACTTTGCCTGCTGCTTCCGGCTCATGCCTGATCCCTGGAGCGGACCCAAGCCACCTGGAATAGAGCATGGGCACCAGCACAAGGGCCACGGCCAGAGAGCACAGAAGGGAGAATCCCACCACATATGCCAGCTGGGAAAACATGACCCCGGCCATGCCCCGGATGAAGATAATGGGCAGGAATACAGCCATGGTGGTAAGGGTACTGGCAATAATGGGTGCAGCCACTTCTCCGGCCCCCAGAACAGAGGCCTGGAGCGGGGGGTCACCTCCTTCCCGGCGACGGTGAATATTCTCCATGACCACAATGGAGTTGTCCACCAGAAGGCCCGCGCCCAGGGCCAGCCCGCCCAGGGTCATGAGGTTGATGGTGAAGCCTCCGAAATAGATGATTATAAAAGTGGCTACAATGGAGATGGGTATGGCCGCGGCCACAATGGCCGTACCCCTGAGGCTGCGCAGGAAGAAAAGCAGGACCATCACCGCAAAGAAGCTGCCGTACATCAGAGTACCTGTAACATTGGTAATGGATCTCTGGATGTAGCTGGAAGTGTCAATTACTGGAATAATGCCCAGCTGGGGAAGGTCGCGATTGACGCGATCCACCTCGGCCAGAACCTGTCTGCCTACCTCCACTGTATTGGCCCCGGACTGTTTGTTTATGGTCAGCCGTATCCCGGGCTCTCCATTGACCCGGACCATGCGGGTGATCCGTTCCCAGGAGTCGCTGATATCGGCAATGTCCCCGAGCCTGATGACAGAGCCCTCTCGAACCGAAATTACTGTACGGGCAAGCTCATCAAGATCATTGAATTCTCCCAGGATACGCACGGTGAGTTCAAATGGACCGTCCTCTCGGACCCCGGCTGGAAAATTCAGATTGGCCTGGCGGATACTGCTGACGATATCGTCCAGGGGAAGCCCCAGAGCCTGGATTCTGCCGGGAATGAGATCCACATGGATTTCACGCTCCAGACCTCCACGGACTTCCAGGGCGGCTACTCCAGGGATCCGCTCAATGCGGTGCCGCACTTCATCTTCGATAAGTCTGCGGGCCTCAATGGGATCGAGACGGCTGGAGGCTCCCAGTATAAGAATGGGGAAGCTGGCCAGATCAAACTTGCGCAGAAAAGGCCGGTCCGCGTCCGAGGGCAGAGTGGGAGCCACGCGGTCCAGGCGGTCCCGCATGTCATTGGCCGCTGCATCCAGGTCTGTGCCCCAGGCGAACCTGACCCTGATGTCGCTTAGACCTTCCACTGAATTGGAATAGATCTCTTCCACACCGGGCACAGCGCTGAAAGCTCTCTCCAGGGGCCTGGTAATAAGGTTTTCCACTTCCTGAGGCCCGGCATGGTTGTATGAGGTGCGCACACTGATGGTGGGATAGGTGATGTCCGGCATCAGGTCTATGGCTATCCTGGAAAGGGAGATGAGGCCCAGAAGAAGGACAATGAGGGTGGCCATGGTCACCAGGACCGGGCGGGCAACTGCAAAAGAG
Source organism: Desulfonatronospira sp. (assembly GCA_003551155.1). Lineage (GTDB taxonomy): Bacteria > Desulfobacterota > Desulfovibrionia > Desulfovibrionales > Desulfonatronovibrionaceae > Desulfonatronospira. The sequence goes on along the minus strand of PUMA01000034.1, from coordinate 4,142 downwards.
GAGAGTCTGTTCATTTTCAGCCGTTCTCCGGAATCACTATATCCGCTCCGTCCTCCAGCAAGTGGCGGCCGGTGGTGACCACGCATCCTTCCAGGTACGGTTCAATGATTTCCACCAGTCTGCCGTCTCTGATACCGGTTATAACCGGGACAAAGCTGGCCCGCATGGTTTCCCGGTCAGCCAGAAAAACTCCCTGAACGCCATCTCGCTTGGCCAGAGCTTCTGCGGGCACGGCAGTAGCCCGGGGATGCTGGGCCAGGTTTATCCAGACCCGCACGAACATGCCCGGGGCAAGAAGGCCGTCAGCATTGGACAGAAGCACCTCGGCCCTTGCCTGGCGGGTAGTCTCTTCCAGAAGCGGGGCCAGTCGGATTACCCGGCCCTGGAATTCCTTGTCCGGATGGACGTCAGCCCGGACCACGGCAGTCTGCCCGGTGCTGATAAAAGGATAGTCGCGCTCGATGACATTGACCACAGCAGTAAGGTTGTTCAGTCCAACAATGGACACCACCGGTTCATTAGCCTGGAGCATGTCCCCTTCATGGGCAAAGCGCCGCCCTACCCGGCGGCTCATGTCGTCTCCGCCCCATCTGGCCTCAATCCTGGTATACTCCAGCCTGACCCTGGCCGCCTCCAGGGCCGCCTGCCTCTGTTTCAGCTGGGCATTGGCCACTTCGTGTCTGGCTCTGCGCACGTCATATCCTGCCTGGAACTGATCCAGCTCGGCCTGAGAAAGGGTATCCCTTTCAAACAGACGCAGGGCTCTGTCCAGCTCCTTTTTGGAGACAGCCAGTTCGCTGGCGCTTTCCTCAAGGCTGGCCCTGGCCACCTCCAGCTCGGCCGATGCCATAAGGACTTCCTGGATGAATTCGTCCCTGTCCAGTTCGGCGATCAACTGTCCATTACGGACCTCATCGCCTATGTCCACATGGAGCTTTTCCAGCCGGCCGGAAACCCTGGGAGCCGCGATAAATTCCTTCTCTGCAACAAGAGTTCCGGTAAGCTTGGCCCGGCGGTAAAGGGTGGCGGTCTGAACCGGCTCAACAGAAACAGCCTGAACCAGTCTGCCTGGCCCTGAGGGCGTATCCGCAGGTCTTAGAATATCATGATAAACCTTGTATCCCACAAGGCCCAGGGCCAGGAGGAACAAGGCGATGAATGGAAATTTTTTCATCTTGACTGATTCCTTAAAAAGTTAAAAACTATATCCTATAAGGTCAGGGTAAACAAGATTTTTGTGTCTGAGAGCGCCAGCTCTGTATGTGTTCATTTTAATATATGCAAATATAATGCTAAAGTACGGATCAATAGAAATAAAACACAGGTACAGGGCTGAGACAAAGATTAAACAACTTATATAGTGATATCAAGATGTTATGATTAAGATATGCCGGACTGAGAAACGGGACAGGCAGGATGAATGTGCAGATGTATTTTGCACAAGCATGCACAGAATCCAAACGGTTCAGAACCGCTGAGGGTATGATCTGTCCCGCCTGAGAACGGCCCGGGAAAAAAGCGTTTGGTATGTTTCGGGCTTTATTTCCCCTGGGTTTAAAGTTATAATTTTTATAGTTCAGGATCGGGCCGCATTTGTTCGATCCTCGTAATAATTCTTACTGGTTTCAGGGTGTGAAACATAATGATCAGCCGCAGAAAATTCATGAAAAGCATGTGCGTGGCAGCCGGGTCAGTCCTTTATGCCGGCTGTTCAGATGCCGGGGTGCCCGGCAACGGAGCATTCACTGCCGCATACGCTCAACTGGAAGAGCAGGGCAGGCTGGCCGGGCGCGTGGAAGAGGCCTATGCAAAACTGGAAAGGTGCGATCTCTGTCCGCATAAATGCCTGGTCAACCGCATCCGCGGCGAGAAGGGCTTTTGCCAGGCCCCGGAGAGGGCTGTGGTGCACAGCCATACCCCTCATTACGGAGAAGAAATTCCCCTGGTGGGTCAGGGAGGATCAGGGACCATCTTTTTTTCCAACTGCAACCTGCGCTGCGTATTCTGCCAGAACTGGCCCATAGCCCACCTGGGCAGGGGCAGAGAGGTGAGTGACGAACAGCTGGCGGACATGATGCTGGATCTGCAGCGCCGGGGGTGTCATAACATCAATCTGGTCACCCCTACCCATGTCATGCCCAATATTCTCGGAGCCACAAGGATAGCTCTTAAAAAAGGGCTCAAGCTGCCGCTCTGCTACAATACAGGCGGATACGAAACCGTGGAGAATATCCGGCTTCTGGACAACATAGTGGACATTTATCTGCCTGACCTTAAATTCATGGACAATGACAAATCAGCCAAATATGTCATCAAGGGCAGAGGAGACTACCCGGATATGGCTCAGGCAGCAATCATGGAGATGAATCGTCAGGGGGGAGTACTCAGGACTGACAAAAGGGGGATCGCCAGACATGGAGTTATCCTGCGCCACCTGGTCATGCCCAACCATGTGGCCGGAACCAGGGAATTTGTCAGCTGGGTGGCTGAAAATCTGCCCAGAGATACCTATGTCAATATCATGTCTCAGTACCGGGTGGAGCACATGGCTTTTGAATATGACAAAATTTCCAGAGCCATTACTTCCGGGGAGTTTGTGGAAGCCATCCAGTGGGCCAAGGACGCAGGGCTGAGCAACCTGGACCAGCGGTCCCTGTCCAGGTACGAGATCCACCGCCGCAGGCTGTCCTGAATCAACCCCAGATCCCTGGTATTTTCCGGCCGCAAAACCTGCAGGACCCGTCGTTCAAGTGCATTTCATCGATTATGAAGCCCACCCTGTGAATAATCTTTTCTCTGCAGTCCGGACAGAAGGTGTTTTCACCCTCATGGCCTGTGACCCTGGCCACGTACACGAACTCAAGCCCTGCCTCCAGAGCGGTTTCCCTGGCCCGGTCCAGGGTGGAGACCGGAGTCCTGGGAAGTCCTGAAAGCCTGTACAGCGGATAAAAGCGGGCCAGGTGCAGGGGCACGTCCGGACCCAGTTCCCTGACTATCCATTTGCACATTCTGCTGATCAGCTTTGGATCGTCATTAAGGGTGGGTATAACAATACTGGTTATCTCCAGATGAACTTTGTTCTCTCTGATGGTTTTCAGGCAGTCCAGCACATGCTTGATTTCTCCGCCCACCACGTCCCGGTAGAATTCCGGCTCAAAACTCTTGAGATCCACATTGGCCGCATCCATTAAGCTGCACAGTTCTTTCAGGGGTTCAGGCCGGATATAGCCTGCAGTGTGTACCATGTTGATCAGGCCTTCTTCTTTGGACAGCCTGGCTGTGTCAGCCATGTATTCATAAAAGATGACCGGTTCGCCAAAGGCAAAGCTTACCGCGGCCAGACCGGATGTCCGGGCGTGATTCACCACTGCCCGGGGGGGCATGTCATAGGCATGGACCTCTTCCGGCTTGACCAGGGCCATGTCCCAGACCTCGCAGAATCTGCACTCAAGGTTGCATCCGGCAGTGGATACGGACAGGGCCCTGCTCCCCGGAAGCACGTGAAAAAATGGCTTGCGCTCCACAGGGTCTTCCTGGATCAGGGCCGGATTGCCGTAGGCCAGGGTGTATCCCTTGCCTTCCCTGTTTTCACGCACCCTGCAGAGGGATCTTTGTCCCTTTTCCAGCAGACAATCGTTGGGACACAGACCACATCTGATCCGGGAGCCGTCAATGTTTTGAAACCACGAGGCTTCTCTGGGATTCATGAACCCGCGCCTGGCGGTCAGGGCTTCATCAGAAGGAGCCAGGCTCTGGGCTGCAATAGACCCGGCAGGGGCTGCAAGACCCAGGCTGCACAGTGAACAGGCACCCAGCTTTAAAAACTCCTTTCTGTTCATCCTGAATTTTCTATTTTTTCCCTGCATGCAATCTCCTTTCAAGACATTCTATAATATGTAATTCGCTCCTCAGAGATGTCCAGAGTTTCTGCACAAGCAGCAACTGCTTGATGATTTTTATTAGGCTCTTCGACGTATGCTGTGGAATTGTTATGGCACTATACTATATCTTTCCGGCTCCGGGGTTTTGGCAAAAGCGGCTCAAACTGTCTGAAGCGAGCCAGGCGGAGTTAAGCCCGCACGTTATTTCCTGTGCACATGCTGGAATCCTGGTAAAGTGCGGGCTTTAGTCCGCCTGTGAGC
>PUMA01000020.1 GCA_003551155.1 Desulfonatronospira sp. | reverse complement strand
TGTCCTCTGACCTCTGGCTTTTGTCCACCAATAGCCAGGCTGGTAAGACAGACCGCAATGGACAGGGCTGCGGCATATTCCACGGCCAGGATCCAGGCCTTGGCCTGGGGGTGTGTGAGCATGGGTTCATTTCGAATCAGAGCCGCTACTGCCAGAAGCCAGAAAAGGGCAAAGCCCAGCACCGCGCTTACGCGCCACAGGCTTACCGGCAAAGCTCCAAGGGATGGGTGTCCGGCCTGCCACAGCAGTACCCCGCCCGCTGCCCAGACCACCCCGGCCTGAAATGCCCCTCCGGGTGCAAAAGCTCCCAGCCAGAGCAAAAATCCCCCCACCATGATGATAAGGGGCAAAAGGATGCTTATGAGCCAGCGCCCCACCGGTTCGGCCGGGGCAGGCAGCAGGGGGGCCCGGATGCTGTTTTTCTGGTTCACGCAAAGAAGCCCCAGGACCGCTGCCAGCAATACTCCCAGTTCCAGCCAGGTGTCGTATCCCCTGAAATCCAGGAGTACAGCAGTGACCGGGTACTCCAGGCTGGTGGCCTGCATACCGGCCTCCACCGCCCGGGTAAGCCCCTGGGAATCCGGACCAATGTGCATGATGGACAGGGAAAGAAGACCGGCCAGAAGCAGGCAGGGCAGGAGCAGCCAGGAAAAATGCGCCCCGGTTTTGACTTTGCCCGGCTGGGCCACAGCCCGCAGGGTATCCAAAAGCAGAACTCCGGCCAGTCCGGCGCCTACGGCGGCCTCGGCCAGGGCGATGTCCGGAGAGTGCAGTCTGGCCCAGGCCAGGGACAATAAAAGCCCGAAGGTGATAAAGAGTACCACCGCCTGGAAGTGGCCCGGTGCGCGCATTACCCTCCAGGCGGTGCCCACCAGGGCAAAGGCCACCAGGGTGTCCAGAAGCAGGGCCAATTATTCCTCCTCCTGGGAGGGCATCTGATAAATATAGTTGCCGATGAAGTAACAGGCACTGGAACTGCCCACCAGAGCCAGCAGCCAGATGAGCCCCAGTTTGATGATTTCAGGCAGGGTAGCGCTTGCGAAAACAAGTCCCAGCACTATAAAGCCAAGGCCCAGGTTGTCGGCTTTGGTCAGGGCATGCAGACGACTGTAGGTGTCAGGGAAGCGCAGCAGGCCCACGGTCCCCCCCAGAAAAAAAAGAGCCCCGGCCAGGCAGAGGATGATGCTTACGATATCAAATATCACGGCTCATCCCCTGTCTGGCTTTGCTTCGGGACTGTTTTGCGCACAAAGGAAAGAACGGCCATGATCATGAGCAGGGCAAAAAGCAAAGCTGCATTACGAATATAAGGTGCTTCAAGGGCCTGGGCCAGAACCAGCAGTATGGCCACCCCGGTGGTGCCGAACAGCTGTGCCGATACCATCCTGTCAGCAGCGGTCGGACCTTTCATGACCCGCCACATTCCGGCCAGGATGTTTAAAAGCAGAAAAATGGCCAAGCAATGAAAAAATATCTGCATACAGGTTTCTCCGGTGTTTCAGCAGGCAGGCAGGCATGCATTAAACAGGACGGCTGTTCCTGTGCTGTAAAAGCTGCACCATTGGCAGCGGTTAAGGGTGCTTAGGGTTTGGTTTGCCTGCTCAGGACAATGATCAGTGCTTAGTACAGCCTTTTGAGGCTCGTCAATATACAAGACCGGAAAGAAGAACAGTCAGATTGTCAGTCAGACAATGCAATAAAGGACAAAAAGCAAATGAACGTGTTGAAGAAAAATCAGATCTGCATCAGTAGAAACATCACCCCGGCGGTTGCCAGGGGCACCCGCAGATTGTCATTAAAAGGTCCGGGCAGGGCCTCCAGCAGGCAGGCCAGGACAGATGCTGCTGCTCCGATCCAAATTTTTACTCCGGGCATAAGTACAACTACAACCATGGCTGCGGCCAAAAAAGCCAGGGAACCTTCCACGGTTTTCCCTGTGCGGCCCCAGTATCTTTTGCCCAGGAGCTGCCCCACGACGGCTGCTGCCCCGTCTCCCACCATGAAGAGGGCAAAGGACAGGGCGGCCACTTCTACAGAAAATACCAGGATCAGCAAAAAGGCTGAGATAAGCGCATTGGTGGCGCCGTTAAGGACAATTTTTCCCCCTGGAGGTTTTTTTTCCCGGGGACGCATGAGGCTGCCGAAAACAAACAGTATCCATTTGTTCACCAAATTAAATCTGCTCCTGAGGATATCCAGGCCTACTGCAAAAGCTGCTGCTGTTCCCAGGATGAGCACGGCAGGGCTCTTTCCCAGCCAGAGCATGCCTGCAGGGATGATCAGGGAGAGGATATGCAGGGCTTTCCTGAGAAGTTCATACTGCAGGGGCGAAAGCCGCTTTTTTCGATTAAGGCTGGCAAATGTTTCGTTTTTCATGGGGATGGCTTCATGTTATTAAATCCCTTCCGGTACAGCCAGGGAAATTCTTTTACATGCTCGGCCTCCTTTGATAGATTTTCGTGAGCACCAATGCGCGGCTGAGCAGCATGAGGTTTATATATTAATAATTTTCTTTCCGGTGCTTCTCTGCAAAAAATCTTTCAGGACATGTCTCCAGTAAAAAAAGTAACATCTCAATGAGTCTTTTACGGAGGGATACAATATGCATGAACATTATCCCAGTGTACGCAAGGGCCTTCTGCAGCTGATATTTTCAGGCTCGTTCATGAAACGCTGGAATGACAAGCTGCGTCCCGTAGAACTGGTTGAAGTGGATAAGCAGGCGCATAAGATGTTTGTGGCCTATATACTTTTTCTCTTGAATTCCAGGGAGATGCCCGAGGAAGAAAGGCTGCATCTGGGGGAGGAAGTCATTCTGGGGGGGATATACGAGTACCTGTATCGCCTGGTAATCACCGACATTAACCCTCCCATATTCTATCGCATCAGGTCCAATCCAGAGCATTATCAGCAATTAACCAGCTGGGTCCTGGAACAGCTCCAGCCCAGGATTCAGCCGCTGGGTCCCCGATTTTGGGAAGGGCTTTGTTATTACCTGAAAGACCCCCAAAGTAAAGGACTGGCCGGAAAGATACTGAGCGGGGCGCATATCTTCGCCAGCAGCTGGGAATTCGGGCTGATCAAGGGAATAAACCCCGGCGACGACGAACTTAAGGAGATCGAATCCAATTTTGACCGGCTTCTTGATCAGCATTTTGATCTGTCGGGAATGCAGGAAATAGTCCAGTCCCCCCAGACCGGTCTGGGGGGACTGGTCAACCTGTGCGGACGGCTCAGGTTTCAAAAGCGATGGTCCCAGACTCCCAGAATTCCTGAAACATCTGTTCTGGGACACATGTTCATAGTGGCCTGCTTTGCCTATTTCTTCAGTCTTTCCGTGGGCGCATGCCCGCAGCGCAGGCTGAACAATTTTTTTGCCGGACTGATTCATGATCTGCCTGAGCTGCTGACCAGGGACATAATTTCGCCGGTCAAACAGTCTGTGCAGAGAATCAGGGATCTGATCCGGGAATACGAGCAAAAAGAACTGGAACAGAGGGTCTTCACCCTTTTACAGGCCGGCGAATACCAGGAGCTTACCCGAAGGCTTCGTTATTACCTGGGCACTGAGGGGCATTCAGAATTCGACAATACTATAATCCTCAACAGCAGGGTCCATGTTATGGACCACATGGAAATGCACCAGAAGTACAACCAGAACAGGTTTGATCCCAAGGACGGGAAACTGCTCAAGGTCTGCGACAACCTGGCAGCGTTTATAGAAGCCTATACCGCCACCAGAAACGGTATAACCAACGAGCAGCTGCAGCAGGCCCAATGGAAGATCCGCAGCCGCTACCAGCGGGAAGCCATCCTGGGAAGCGTGCACATAGGGGCGCTGCTGGCCGACTTTGATTAATCGTGTTTCTCCAGAGATGTCTGTCCTATCTGCAGGACTGGCCAGATCTGATCTATATTCTCCACGGTCCTGACCTGGATGTTCTTGCGCAGGTCTGTAGGAATCTCATCAAAATCGTGCCTGTTGGCCTGAGGAATAATGACGGTTTTAATACCTGAAGCAACTGCCGCCAGTATCTTTTCTTTGATCCCTCCCACAGGAAGTACTCTGCCCCGCAGGGTGATCTCTCCGGTCATGCCCGTGTCATTGGGCAGAATTTTGTCAGTAAGGGCCGAGACTAGAGAAGAAACCATGGTCAGACCGGCTGACGGTCCGTCCTTGGGCGTGGCACCGGCCGGGACATGGATGTGTATATCTCTTTTGTCCAGCAGATTCTCGTCAAGGCCGAGCTTTCTGGCCCTGCTGCGGGCGTAGCTCAGTGCTGCCTGGGCGCTCTCCTTCATGACCTCGCCCATCTGTCCGGTTAGAATGAGCTTGCCCTTGCCGGGCATCAGGCTGACCTCCACGTGCAGAATTTCCCCTCCATAAGCGGTCCAGGCCAGACCAATAGCCACCCCCGGGGGCAGCTCCGTGTCCCGGTCTTCAGCCTTGAACCTGGCTCCTCCCAGAAGCCTGCCCAACTTGTGCCTGGTAATTCTGAAGGGGCCCTTTTTGCCCTCTGCAACCTGTCTCGCGATCTTGCGGCAGACGCTTCCGATCTCCCTCTCCAGGTTCCTAAGACCTGCCTCACGGGTGTAATTGCGTATTATTTCCTTGATTACCCCGTCACTGATCCGCACATCTTTGTCCCTGAGCCCGCATTCATGTATCTGTCTTGGCAGAAGGAATTTTTTGGCGATCTTGACTTTTTCCTGTTCAGTGTAGCCGGGTATCCGGATTACCTCCATGCGGTCCAGCAGGGCAGAGGGAATGGTGTCCAGTATGTTGGCCGTGCAGATGAACATGACCCTGGACAAATCATAAGGAACATTCAGGTAATGATCCGTAAAGGAATGGTTCTGCTCGGGGTCAAGGACTTCCAGCAGTGCCGAGGAAGGGTCTCCTCTGAAATCCGTGCCCACCTTGTCAATTTCGTCCAGCATGAAAACCGGATTAACAGATCCGGCTTCTTTCATGCTTTGAACAATTCTCCCGGGCATTGAACCAATGTATGTCCGCCTGTGCCCCCGGATTTCAGCCTCATCGCGCATTCCCCCCAAGGATATGCGCACGAATTTACGGTTCAATGACCTGGCAATGGACTGTCCCAGTGAAGTCTTTCCAACTCCGGGAGGACCAACAAAACAGAGGATTGGCCCTTTCATCCGGGGATTGAGCTTGCGCACGCTCAGATATTCCAGGATCCTTTCCTTGACCTTTTCCAGATCATAGTGATCCTCATCAAGAATCTTTTCAGCCTCTTTAATGTCCAGGCGGTCCTTGGTCTTTTTCTTCCAGGGAATCTCCACCAGCCATTCCAGATAGGTTCTGGCCACTGTGGATTCCGCCGAGTCAGGGTGCATGTTTTCCAGCCTCTGAAGCTGTTTTTCCGCCTCTTTCATGACCCTGGCCGGGAGGCCTGCCTTTTTCAGAGACTGGCGCAACTGTTCAATATCATCCCCGCTCTCGGTGACATCGCCCAGCTCCTTGCGGATGGCCTTGAGCTGCTCACGCAGAAAATACTCCCTCTGGGCCTTGTCCATGCCTTCCTTGGCCATGTTCTGGATCTTGGCCTGCATGGAGGCCACTTCAACTTCTCTTGCCAGTTGTTCATTCACCATACGCAGGCGCTGGAGCGGATCTTCGCATTCCAGGATCTGCTGGGCATCTGAGGGCTTCATTCTCAGATTGGAGGCCACCAGGTCGGCAAGACGTCCAGGATCGTCCACGCTGTTGAGCACAGCCATGATTTCAGCCGAATCCACGCCTCTTAACCCCAGAAGCTTCTCGCTTTGTTCTCTGGCCGCACGGAGAAGAGCTTCTGATTCAGATGAAGGGTCGGCAAATTCCTTATCTCTGACTACTTCTATTTCCACAATATCCAGAGGATCGGTCTGGACGAAGCTGCGGATTCTGGCCCTGCTTATGCCCTGTACCAGAACTTTGAGCCGGCCGTCAGGCATCTTCAGCATGCGCATGATCATGACCACGGTACCAGTGTGGTATAGATCATCAGGGCCCGGATTCTCAGTCTGCTCATCCTTCTGGGTACAGATAATCAAGTACCTGTTGTTGTTCAGGGCCTGGTCAATGGCCTGTACGCTTTTGTCCCGGCCCACAAACAGAGGCAGGATCATATAGTTGAAGACCACAATGTCCCGCACCGGCAAAAGCGGAAGCTTGGTGGGTATCTCCATTTCGCCCTCACGGTCTGAGCCGGCGGTCCGGGAACTGTCCCCCGGATCTTTGATAATTTCTTCCGGATTGGCTAGATAAATTTTATTGTCGCTCATATGGTTGTCACTCATAGTGGTTTAAATAATGTTGGTCCAAGAGCACCTGCTTACCTTGTGCTGCCAGGATTTTTGGACGCAGATACCCCTATTCACCTTTTCTCCCCATGGAAAAAAGCCTGAATGCTAATATTAAGCTGTGTTCCGGAATAGTCAACCTGGAGAAAAATCCGGAACGATACAGTTACACCTGCTTTTTTTAGGGCCTATCTGATTTCAAATATGGAATAAGTTTTTTCATAATCGATATTTTCACAGTGAATATCCTTGACACTGCTCGTGGGTGAGCCCTGAATCAGTCTCTTTTTCAACTCAGCCAAAGCGTTGTCTTCGCCTTGGGCCAGCACTTCCACACGGCCGTCATGCAGGTTCCTGACCCAGCCCTTAACACCAAGCTCCTGGGCCTGTGCCTGGATCCAGGATCTGAAATACACACCTTGAACTTTACCGCTGAGCACACAATTCATGGACTTCATAATTTTCCTCCTCCAGATGTTTAGGCCGTGGCACACGCATTATCAGGCCCGGCATGGCTGTTTATTCTACAGATATCCATGTTCCTGAAAACTGAAATAGCTGTTCTCGGAAATGATCACGTGATCCAGAATCCTCACTCCCAGGGCCAGTGATATTTCCCTGATTTTGGTGGTTAATTCCCTGTCATGGGCTGATGGATATGGATCTCCCCCGGGGTGGTTGTGGACCAGGATGATTCCGCTTGCTCTTTTTTCCAGGGCACCCGCAAGGATTTCCCTGGGAAATACAGGAGCCTGATCAACTGTACCTTCACTCATTTTTTCAAAATCAACAAGCCTGTTTTTATTGTCTACAAAAATAGTCCAGAATTCTTCCAAGTCCTTGAACTGAAGCCTGGAGCGGGCCAGACGGACCACTTTATCAGGCGAATCAAGGGTGCTTCTTGGGCTTAAACCCGATTGTTCAGCTCTGGACCAGAATTCGGACCACAGCTTAATGAAACTAATAATACCCGGACCAATCCCGTCAATGGCCTCAAGTTCTTTGGGCCTGGCCGCCAGGATATCCTTGAAGGTGGGAAAGCGCTGCAAAACGGCTTTGGCCAGAGGTTTGGTGTCCTTGCGGGGCAGGGCATAGCCCAGCAAAAGCTCCAGGATCTCGTAGTCCTGCAGCTGGGCCGGATCCCTGCTCAGGCGTTGCTTAAGCCTTTTGCGGTGTCCGATATAGTGCGGTTTGTCATTGTCTGTGGTCATACAGCAGATCCTGTGCCCTTTAATCCTGGCCGGACCTGAAAAGCCGGCAAAGGTTCGCCGCCAGGTTCTCCATGGCCTGCTCAGGCAGAACAGTTCCGGATTTGACTCCCATTTCCGCCTCCATGATCATGTTCCAGAGCAGGGCAATTTTTTCCCGGCCCAGACGTCCGGCCATGGCTGTTTTTTCCTTTTTTTCCCCGGGAAAGAGAAAAATTTTGTTTTGTTCGTTGTTGGCCAGATGCCAGAGTATTCTGGCCTCTCGATGCAGCAGTCCCAGGAAAGGAAAGAGCCCGTCACGGCCGGATACCTGATCCTTGAAAATTTTTTCCCAGGCCCCGGCAGTATTCTCACCCTTCTGCAACATGCGCATAAGAGCAAATATGTCCAGGTTTATGCTAGGATCGACTGCGTCCAGATGGTGCAGATCAACTCGTTTGTGCTCCCCGGCCAGCAAGTCAAGCTTTTCCATCTCCCGGTTCACGCCGTGGCTGTCCAGGGGCAGGATTTGTATCAACCTCTCCTTGACCCCCGGAGCAAAATCGAGCCCCATTTCCCTGGTTCTGTTGTGCAGATATCTGGGCAGATTCTGTCTGGTAAGTCCGGGAAACTGCCATAACCATTTTTTTTCCCGGGCAATCCTGTAGTATTTCTGTTTTTCAAGGTCTGGCGGAATCTTCGGCCTGTTTTTGTCCCAGGCTGTCTCCAAACAAAAAAAAGGCCAGATTCCGGGCCTGAAACCCTTCAGAGCTGGAGCCAGAAGAGTCCAGAGCCCATCCCTGAAGGCCTCGCACTTTCGGATGACAACTGCCCTTGAGGGACCCATCATGTTGACCAGGTTCAAGGACTGCCAGAGTTTGTCCTCCAGGTCAGGGTCATCACTCCATATGTTCCTGGTTTCCCAGTCATCTGGATTATGATCCGCCAGAATATTTTGGATCTGAAGTTTGATAAGGTTGGAATCAGGACAAATACAAAAAAAGAAACCGGGTCTGGACATAAGGCTGATCCCTAGAAATCATCTCTCAGGCGGTTTACCGCACCCCGAAGGGCGTCATCCACTGCCTCCTCAATGGCCTGTCTGTGGGCGGGGACTGTTGCTTCAGGCATTAAGACTTCCTCCTGGGCCAGATAATAGGAGCTGCTTCCCCTTGTGCTGCCGGAAGACCAGATAAGTTCACCGGTTTGGGCATCATGCATGAAAATTTCCAGGTCAATGCTCAGGTCGGCCCGGACCTGACGGTCATCCACACCGGTAAGGCCATCAGAGGTTCGAAGGCGGGCAACCTGGATGCGGACCAGAGCCTGGGCTTCATTTTCATCTACCCAGACGACATCTGTGCGCCTGGAGAGTTCATCCCGCAGGTTGGAGCGCAGGTATGACTCCAGCCAGGCCTCCTGAGTGGGGTCCTGTACTTCACTCAGGTGCAGCTGCCGGGCGGCGCCCGGAAGCTGTACCGGGGCCATTCCCGTAAAGTTGTAGCCGCAGCTGACGACTGACGGAAGAACAAGAACACAAAGAAGCAGGTAAAGCCAGTTCATGTTATTTTACCACTATATTGACCAGTTTTCCTGGAACCACGATCAACTGGGTCACGCTTTTGCCCTGAATGTGTTTCTGCACCTTGGCATCTTCCAGGGCAAGAGACTTGAGCTCCTCCTGGTCCATATCCGCGGGAACGCTCATTTTGGAACGCAGCTTGCCGTTGATCTGAATGACCACTAGAACCTCATCCTGGAGCAGGGCCCTGGAGTCATACTCTGGCCACGGGGTCCTGGCCAGGGAGGTTTTATAACCCATCCGGGACCACAGTTCCTCACAGATATGGGGGGTTATGGGCGCCATGATGGACAGGACAGTGGACAGAGCCGAGGACAGTGCCTTTTTCCCGCTGCTCCTGGCCGTCAGGACTTCCTTGTGCTGGCTTAAGGCATTAACCAGTTCCATGGCTGCGGCAATGGCTGTATTGAACTGGAACCTTTCAAGCATATCCCTGCCGGCCTTGCGCAGGGCCCCGTGTTCTGCCGCCCTTAGTTCTTTCTCCTGGGGGGAAAGCTCGGCAGCATTCATATCCACACAGGGACCTACCGGCGAAAGAGCCGGTCCCAGTTCCTCCACCAGTCTCCACAGGCGGTTTAAAAAGCGGCAGGACCCCTCTATGGCTGCATCACTCCATTCCAGATCCTTCTCCGGAGGGGAGGCGAAAAGACAGTAAAGACGTACGGTGTCTGCTCCATAACGGTTTATCATTTCATCAGGGTCAACAACATTGCCCTTGGATTTGGACATCTTGGCCCCGTCCTTCAGCACCATGCCCTGGGTCAGGAGGTTGGCAAAGGGTTCCTCCAGGCTCCAGTAGCCCAGATCACGCAGGGCCTTGACAAAGAACCGGGCATAGAGAAGATGCAGGATGGCGTGCTCGATGCCTCCAATATACTGATCCACTGGGAGCCAGTATTTTATGGCCCGGGGCTCAAAGGGGGCGTCCTTCCTGCGGGGAGCAGTGAACCTGGCAAAATACCAGGAGGATTCCACAAACGTGTCCATGGTGTCGGTCTCCCGCCTGGCATTGCCGCCGCATTCCGGGCAAGTTGTCTGTACGAAGCTGTCCAGCTCCGGCAACGGTGAACGGCCGTCCAGTGGCATATCTGCCTCCTGGGGCAGAAGCACGGGCAGTTCTTCCCGGGGCACAGGCACTGTGCCGCATTGAGGGCAGTATATGACAGGAATGGGAGCCCCCCAGAAGCGCTGTCTGGAAATGTTCCAGTCCCTCAGGCGGTAGTTGGTTTTTCTGCGGCCGAGATTTTTGTTCTCCAGAAAATCGGCTATTTCTTCCTGGACCTGGGCAGTGGGCTTGCCGCTGAACTGCCCGGAGTTGACCGCTGTGCCCGGTTCGGAAAACGCTGCGGTCATATCATCGGGGCTCAGGTCATGTCCTTCAGGCCTGACCACCACCCGTACAGGCAGATTGTACTTGCGGGCGAACTCCAGGTCTCTCTGGTCGTGGGCGGGTACGGCCATGACCGCGCCTGTGCCGTATTCCAGGAGAACGAAGTTGGCCAGGTAAATGGGCATGTTTTCCCCTGTGGCAGGGTTAATGCAGTATCTCCCGGTGAACACCCCTTCCTTTACAGTTTCCTCAGCAGTTCTTTCCTCCTGGTCCTGGGCAGAGACCCGGTGAATAAATTCACGGATTCTGTCCTGCTCCGGACTGTCCCGGATCAGTTCCGGAACCAGCTCATGTTCCGGGGCCAGACTCATGAAGGTGGCTCCGTAAAGGGTATCGTGCCTGGTGGTGAACACCTTGACACTGGAACTCAGTCCGTTTACGGGAAACTCTATTTCCATGCCCTGGCTTTTGCCTATCCAGTTTTTCTGCATGCTGATGACCCTTTCGGGCCAGCCGTGGGCCAGCTTTTCCAGGTCCTGAAGCAGTTCTTCAGCATAATCCGTGATGCGCAGGAACCACTGGAAAAGCTCTTTCTTTACCACTGCTGCTTCACATCGCCAGCAGAGCCCTGCTTCCACCTGTTCGTTGGCCAGGACGGTGAGGCAGTCGGGGCACCAGTTCACCGGCGCTTTTTTGCGGTAGGCCAGCCCTTTCTGATAGAGCTGAAGAAAAAACAGCTGTTCCCACTGGTAGTATCCGGGATGGCAGGTGGCCAGTTCCTTGCTCCAGTCGTAGGAATAGCCGAGTCTCTTAAGCTCCTGGCGCATGTAGGAAATATTCTGATAGGTCCAGTGTGCCGGATGAGTATTGTTTTTAATAGCCGCGTTTTCCGCCGGCAGTCCAAAGGCGTCCCATCCCATGGGATGCAGGACATTATAGCCCTGCATTCTTTTCATCCTGGCCACCACGTCCCCTATGGAATAATTGCGAACGTGGCCCATGTGAATGCGCCCCGAAGGATAGGGGAACATTTCCAGCACATAGTATTTGGGCAGGGATTCGTCTTCGTGGGTGGACCTGAAAACCTCCTGATCCTGCCAGATTCTTTGCCATTTCTCTTCGATCCGGCCTGGATTGTATCTGCTCTCTTGCATGCTTATCTCCACTGGGTCTGTGCCTTCAGGTCCTGCTGCAGCCGGTTCTTAAAAGGTATGCAGGAAATATCAGTTTTTTCCATAACCCAGACCGGGTATGACCGGTACCTGGAGCCTGAGACGGGCTGAACTCCTGTTCAGTTAAATCATATTGCCTGCGCAGGCAAACACAGGTCATGGATCTATGCCAGAGTCCCAGAATTTCTTTTATTACCATGGGATCGTCCCCGGCAGTAAAGATGAATACTGAGTCCCTGATGAAATATGGCCAGAAAAGCTCGCCCCAGCTTCGCAGGGCCTCGTCCAGCGGCAGTTCCATAACTTCAGCCAGGTCATGGGTATTAAGGCACCAGTTGCTGTGGCCGAGACACTGCAGGCAAAGGGCAAGCTCTCTAGCCCAGGAAGCCTTGTTCTGATTTGCCTTGCAGGGAAAGTAAAGGTGCCAGACATGTCTACTGCCGGCCGGATGAGCTGCAAGCAGGGGGCCTTTGTTTTCCTCGCCCACAGGCAACAGAAAAGAGAGACGGGCAAACCGGTCCGGGCATGATTCAAAATTCCTGGCCAACCCCAAGTTTATCATTTCTTATATCCTTGGCCACTGCATCCAGGATTCCGTTGACAAAGTTACGGGAATTTTCATCGCCGAAAGTTTTGGCCAGTTCAACCCCCTCGTTGATGGCCACCTTGAGCGGGACGTCTTTGCTGTGAAGCATTTCATAAACAGCAAGGCGCATTATGGTCATTTCCACCAGGGCGATGCGTTCGACACGCCAGTTTCGGGAGTATCTGCTGATTATCCGGTTCAGTTCACGCAGGTTCTCATGGACGCCCGAGATCAATTCCCATGCATAAGAGGTATTGAGGGGTTGCCGGTCTTTGGTGCTTTCCCCCTGAAAGTGTCTGAAAGTAAGTTCAAGCTGATTTTCAGTCAGGCCGAAATTCATGGAATACAGTATCTGAAAGGCATAAACCCGCTGTGCCCGCCTGGAGCGGTCCGGCCTGAAATCAACAGGCTGCTTCTGATTGTCCATTGTCAGGACTAATCTACCTGCTCCAGAACCCGGATGAGCTCCAGCACTGCAGCCGCAGCCTCCACTCCCTTGTTACCGGCCTTGCTCCCTGCTCTTTCTATAGCCTGTTCCAGGGTATCCGTGGTCAGCAGGCCGAATCCCATGGGCATTCCGGAATCCATGGCGGTCTGAGCAATTCCTTTGGTGGATTCAGAGGCTACATAATCAAAGTGCGGAGTAGCTCCCCGGATGATTGCTCCCAGGCAGATGATCCCGTCCAGGTCCTTTTTCATGGCCAGACGCCTGGCCATGAGGGGCAGTTCAAAGGCTCCGGGGACCCTGTAGATGGTGATGTCTTCCTTTTCCATGCCGTGGCGGATCAGATAATCCACAGCTCCGGCCACCAGCTTGTCCACAATAAAATCGTTGAACCTGCAGGCCACCAGGGAGATCTTAAGGCCCTTGGCGTCCAGCCTGCCCTCAATGGTTTTGATGTGCTGATGCATGTGCTGTTCTCCGGAATGGTTGAGTTTAATGCTTGTCTGAGACATTGAGAAGGTGGCCCATTTTTTTCTTTTTGGTCAAAAGATAGCACAGGTTTTCTTCGCATGGAGGCACTTCTATGGGCACTCTTTCCACCACTTCCAGGTCAAATCCTTCCAGACCGATGATCTTTTTGGGGTTGTTGGTCATAAGGCGCATCTTGGTCACTCCCAGGTTGACCAGGATCTGTGCCCCAATGCCGTATGTGCGCAGGTCCGGTGCAAAGCCCAGTTCTTCATTGGCTTCAACAGTGTCCCGTCCCTGGTCCTGGAGGCCGTAGGCCTTGATTTTGTTGCCCAGGCCGATGCCCCGTCCCTCCTGGCTCATATACAGCACAACACCCTTGCCTTCCTGTTCCACCATGCCCATGGATGCCTTGAGCTGGTTGCCGCAGTCGCAACGCAGGGAACCGAACACGTCCCCGGTAAGACACTGGCTGTGTACCCGGACCAGAACAGGCTCCTGCTTTTTGATCCTGCCCTTGACCAGGGCTACATGTGTGTGGTCATCCACTTCATTCTCAAAGGCTATGGCCCGGAAACTGCCGTAGCAGGTGGGCAGATCAGACTCTCCCGCTCTCCTGACCATGGAGTCAAATCTGGCCCGGTAGCGGATCAGGTCTTCTATGGTGCAGATCTTGACACCATGCTTTTTGGCGAATTCCATCAAGTCGGGCATGCGGGCCATGTTGCCGTCGTCACGCATGATTTCGCATATTACTGCTGCAGGCTTGAGGCCTGCCAAGCGGGCCAGATCCACGCTGCCCTCTGTCTGTCCGGCCCTGACCAGGACTCCCCCCTTCCTGGCCCGCAGGGGAAAGATATGTCCAGGAGTGGCAATGTCCCGGGGGGTCACATCGTCCTGAATTGCAGTGAGAATTGTGGTGGAGCGGTCATATGCTGAAATGCCCGTGGTCACGCCTTTGGCTGCTTCAATGGATACGGTGAATGCGGTTTCAAACCTGGAAGTATTGGATGGAGCCATCATGGGCAGACCCAGCCTGTCTACCCATTCCGGTGACAGGGCAAGACATATTAGTCCTCGGCCGTATTTGGCCATGAAATTTATTGCTTCCGGGGTGATTCGTTCAGCGGCTATGGTCAGATCGCCCTCGTTCTCCCGGTCTTCGTCATCAACAAGGATGATCATCCTGCCGCGCCTGATGTCTTCTATAGCCTCATCAATGCTGCATATGGACATTTTTTGCCTCTTTGAGAAAAACGGCTGCAATTTTTCGTGCAGCCTGAAAGTTTAATGTCTGTAAGCTGTAAGAACATTTATCCGGCAAGAGCTCCCTGGTTTTCAGCGCCCTGCAACCATTGGGCTTTATATATTTGGCCGCGGTTTTTCAGGGTTCCGGAAAAGCTGGCAGGCTCCCGGAGCAGGCATCAGTGTTCTCCCTAAAAGCCGTGGCGGTGCAGAAAATCCATGTCTATCCCGCTTTTCTTTTCCTGAGGAGCACTGCCCTTTATCCAGGGCTCAATGGTTTTCTGCACGTATTTGCCGATCATGTCGGTCTCCATGTTCACCAGTGCGCCTTTTTCCCAGCAGGAAACAGCTGTTTCCTTCCAGGTGGCCGGAATGATGTTAACCTGCAGGTAGTCCCGTCCGCATGCGGTTATGGTCAGACTGATTCCATCCAGAGCCACTGAACCTTTGTCTATGACCTGGGAGCCGTATTCTTCAGGGAAGCTCAGGGTAAATATCCTGGACTCGCCTGCGTGTTCCATGTTTTCGATCCTGGCCATACAGTCCACATGCCCGGATACCAGATGTCCTCCCAGTCTGTCTCCCAGGGCCAGGGCCCTTTCCAGATTGACCTGCGCTGCGGTCCGAAGCAGTCCCAGATTGGTCACGGACAGGGTCTTTTCTGAAGCATAAACATAAAACCTGTCCGGGGTAAAGCCCTCCACAGTGAGACATACACCGTTTACTGCGATGCTTTCTCCCCGGCGCAGGCTGTGCAGCACAAAACCGGGCTGGATATTCAACCTGGTCTCCACCCCTGATCTGTTCTGTCCGGCTATTTTGCCGGTACCCTGTACAAGGCCGGTAAACATATCTTTAAATTTTCTCCGATTATTTAGAAATGGTCAATAAATTATTCCCCACCTCAGGAAACATCCTGAACCATATGTCATTTCCCAGGTGCCTCATCTCTCCAAGGCGCAGCTTCAGGGCCTGATCCATGAGCTGAATATCCCTGCCGCTGTAAACTGCTGCGGCCTGCTCATCCCCCAAAACCTTAAGGGCCAGAAAGGCCCAGATCTCATCAGCCAGCTTCTGCTCCAGAAGGCTGAGCGCCAGCTTGCCACCGCCCTCGCAAAGCACGTGATACACTCCCATTTCTTGTCTCAGCCGCTCAAGCCCTTGCTCAAGATCCAGGCCGCCATCGGTCTCTTTCAGGCCCATGACCGTACAGCCCATGGAGGTCAACTGTTCCGCCCTGGTGGATGAAGCACTTGCCATGTCGCTCCAGAATACGGTCTGCTTAGGCCTGTGGCGAAGAAGAAAGAAATCCCCCCGGGCATCGGGCAGTCTGGTGGTCAGGACCACTGCCAAAGGCTGCCTGGAGTTGTCCTTGCTCCGGCAGGTAAGGGCCGGGTTGTCCTGATAAAAGGTGTTTCCACCCACAAGCACTGCTCCCACCCGGGATCTCAGTTCATGCACCATAATCCGAGAGGCCATGGAGGTTACCCACCTGGAATGTCCTGTACGTGTTGCTATCCTTCCGTCAAGGGTGGAAGCGGTTTTCAGGAAAACATATGCCCGCCTGGATTTTTGCCACAGTTTGAAGTCAGCGATCAAATCCTGACATTTTTCCCTTTCTATCCCTACTGTTACCCGGACTCCCCTGCTTCTCAAGAATTCCACTCCCCCGCCCGCAACTCCGGGATTGGGGTCCCTGGTTCCGACGACCATATTTTTTATGCCGGCCCTGACAATGGCATTGGTGCATGGAGGAGTCTTGCCGTGGTGATTGCAGGGCTCCAGGGTCACGTACAGGGTGCAGGAAGAAAGGTCAGCCTTCCCGGCAAGCGCATCCCTGATGGCCTCAACTTCGGCATGGTTCTCACCGTATGCCCGGTGCCATCCCCGTCCCAGCACCATGTCTCCGGAGACCACCAGAGCTCCGACGCTGGGATTGGGGGCGGTATACCCGGTGCCTTTTCGTGCCAGGTCCACGGCCTGAAGCATGAAGTCGCTTTGGTTCATATTCTTGTTGCTGAGCATGTACTCATGGATCCGGCGTCCCATGTTGAGGTTGCCTGGATGGTAAGATCCATAAATTGTATCAAGGAGCCGAATAGCTAATCTTCAGGAACAGGCAGCAGCTCAAAGCCCACTCCTGCTTCCACCAGCATGTCCTGAGCCAGTTGATCCGGATAGCCCTGGCTGAAATATATCTGATTAACTTTGCAGTTGATAAGCATTTTAGAGCAGATCAGGCAGGGCTGGGTAGTGCAGTAGATGGTAGACCCGGAAATGCTGATTCCGTGAATGGCCGCCTGGACTATGATATTCTGTTCGGCATGCAGACCCCGGCAAAGTTCGTGACGCTCTCCAGAGGGAATATTGAGTTTGTGCCGCAGGCAGCCCACATCCAGACAATGTTCAAGCCCTGCCGGAGCCCCGTTGTAGCCCGTGGCCAGGATGCGCTTGTCCTTGACTGCAATGGCTCCCACGGTGCGCCTGAGGCAGGTGGAGCGCCGGGCCACCAGATAAGTGATGCGCATATAGTATTCGTCCCAGGACAGTCTTTCCTGACTCAAAAAAATCCTCCTGCAGGGCACTCCTGGCAGGGCATCCTGCCAAAGCATACTGCCGGCTGCGGACATGCCTGCCAGACGGACACTGCCTGTCGCTTGAATGCATTCTCCCGGGTCTGTTCTTCAGGCTCAAACTTTCTGTACTCTGGCCTCTGAACATTGACTACCAGGCGAACAGGGGAAATCCGGAAGCGAATTTTTCCACTTCCCTGCTGATGCGGTTAAGCCGTTCCTCATTTTTATAATTGTCCAGAGCGTCAATCATCCATTCCACCACCTTTTCCATATGCTCAGGCGTCATGCCCCTGGTTGTCAGGGCAGAGGAGCCGATTCTGATCCCGGAAGTTACAAAAGGCGATCTGGTTTCAAAGGGAACAGTGTTTTTGTTTACGGTCATCCCTGCTTTGTCCAGGGCGATCTCAGCATCCTTGCCGGTGATGTTCTTGTTGGTCAGATCTACCAATAGAAGATGGTTGTCCGTGCCTTTGGAGACCAGGCTGAAACCTCCTTCCATGAGCATGCTTCCAATGGCCCGGGCATTTTTAATGACCAGCTTCTGGTACTCCTTGAATTCCGGGGCCAGGGCCTCTGTAAAGCAAATGGCCTTGGCAGCGATGACATGCATGAGAGGGCCCCCCTGGATGCCTGGAAAAATTTGTGAGTTAAGCATCTTGGCGTATTCCTGGGTGCTCAGAATCATGCCGCCACGTGGCCCGCGCAGGGTCTTGTGGGTGGTAGTGGTGGTGAAGTGAGCGTGGGGCACTGGGGAAGGATGCAGGTCAGCTGCGATGATTCCTGCTATATGGGCCATATCCACGGTGAGTTTGGCCCCGATCCTGTCCGCAATTTCCCGAAAGCGCCGGAAATCGATAATCCTGGGGTAGGCGCTGGCCCCGGCTATGATCATGTCCGGCTTATGCCTTATGGCCAGTTCTTCCACCTGGTCATAGTTGATGCGGCCGGTTTCTTTCTGCACACCGTAAAACACGGTTTTGTAGAGACGACCGGAAAAATTTGCCGGGCATCCATGGGTCAGATGTCCTCCGTGGGAGAGATCCATGCCCATAATGGTGTCCCCGGGTTTAAGGGTGCCGAAAAAGACACCCATATTGGCCTGAGATCCTGAGTGGGGCTGGACATTTACGTATTCGGCCCTGAAAAGCTGCTTGGCCCTTTCCCGGGCCAGCTCTTCGGCCATGTCTACATATTCGCAGCCGCCGTAATATCTTTTACCCGGGTAGCCTTCGGCATATTTGTGGGTCATGACCGTGCCCATGGCTTCTCTGACTGCCCGGGAGGTAAAGTTCTCAGAGGCTATGAGCTCCAGCTTGGTCAGCTGCCTCTTTTCCTCCAGCTCGATGCTGCGGGCTATTTCCGGATCAACTCTTTTAATTTCTTCTATACTCATCTTTTCTGGCTCTCCTTTTTCAAACGGGCCAACAAGCCCTTATTCCTCGAATTTTTTAAACAGTATGCAGCCGTTGGTTCCGCCGAAACCAAAAGAGTTGCACAGGGCATAATTGATATTTCTGTTTACACTGCCCCGGCTGCAATAGTTCAGATCGCATTCCGGGTCAGGATTTTCCAGATTTATGGTGCCTGGAACCTGCCCGTGATACAGGCTTTTGATGCTGAATACGCTTTCTATGCCTCCGGCAGCGCCAAGGGTGTGTCCGATCATGGATTTGTTGGCTGTCAACAGGAGATCATAGGCATGTCTGCCAAAAACTTCCTTGATTGCTTTGGTTTCAGTGATATCATTCAAATAGGTGGATGTTCCATGGGCATTAATGTGGTCCACCTGTTCAGGGTTCACCCCTGCTTCACGCAGGGTCTGCCTCATGGCCATTGCCATGCCTTCACCCGAGTCGTCCGGTGCGGTAATATGATATGCATCCGCCGAAGCCCCGAACCCCACCACTTCGGCATATATGGTGGCTCCTCTTTCTTTGGCGCTGTCCAGGGTTTCAAGCAGAAGGAGCCCGCAGCCTTCACCGATAACAAACCCGTCCCGGTCTCGGTCAAAGGGACGGCTGGCCTGCTGTGGATCATCATTTCTGGTGGACAGTGCCTTCATGGCGCCGAACCCGGAAACAGCCATGGGAGTTATTGTGGATTCCACACCTCCGGTGATCATGGCTCTGGCCCGGCCCAGCCTGATGTCCGAAAAGGCGTAGCCAATAGCGTGCAGTCCGGAGGCGCAGGCAGAGGTGGTGACCAGGTTGGGCCCTTTGGCTCCGGTGGAGATGGATACCTGGCCGGCTGCCATATTTGCGATGAGTAAAGGAATATAAAAGGGAGAGATCCTTTTGGGGCCTGATTTTAAGAGCTTGGAATGGAATTCTTCAATGGTTTCCAGCCCTCCCAGACCGCAGCCCAGAAGCACTCCGCACTGGTCCATGTCCATGCTTTCCGGGCTCATGTGCGCATCCTGTTCCAGCATCCCGGCTGCAGCCACTGCCAGATGGCAAAAGCGGTCCATGCGCTTGGCTTCTTTGGGGTTCATGAACCTGACAGGGTCAAAATCCTTGACCTCAGCTGCAATTCGGACTGAGTACATGGAACAGTCGAACCTGGTCAGTCGGTCAACCCCGCTTTTTCCAGCCAGCAGACTGTTCCAGCTGCTCTCCAGATCATTCCCCACCGGCGTGAGGGCCGAAAGGCCGGTTACAACAACTCTAGGCATCATTTACTGTCCTGCATCTGGTTTTCAGTGCGTACCGGCCGCTGGTCAGGGAACAACAGGATGACGGCAATATAGCAGCAATTACTGGTGAATATTAATGGTTGTCATGCATGAAACAGGGGGAAATATGAACAAGGCTCAGCCTGCAGCCTGCTGGTTGGCCTTTATGTAATCAATGGCAGCCTGAACAGTGAGCAGCTCCTGCGCCTTTTCATCATCGATTTCTATATCAAACTCCTCTTCCATAGCCATGATCAGTTCGGTCAAATCCAGAGAATCTGCACCAAGGTCCTCAACAAACTTGGATTCCGGTTTTAATTCATCAGATGAAATGCCAAGCTTGTCCACGACGATTTCCCTGACTTTTTCTTCTACAGACATTGTTTCTCTCCTTAACATGGTTGGTTTAGCGTTGACTCTGCGAGTGCAGTGCGAACAGGATATTCCGTGAACTCATATAATATGGCGGACCGAGTTTCAAGTTTATAAATACAGCTGTTTTTGTACTACATGTAGAGTCCGCCGTTAACTCCAAACACCTGACCCGTGATGTATGCTGCCTCTTCCGAGGCCAGGAAGGCCACGCAGGCGGCTACGTCTTCCGGACTGCCGAATCTTTGTAGCGGAATCATCTGCAGAAACCTGTCCCTGAGATCCTGTGGAAGGTCAGCGGTCATATCCGTGTCTATAAAACCCGGGGCCACAGCATTCACGGTAATATTTCTGGGCGCCAGCTCCTGGGCTGCTGTCCTGGTCAGACCGATGAGACCGGCTTTGGCTGCTGTATAGTTGGCCTGACCCGCATTGCCGGTCTGAGCAGTGACAGAGGAGATGTTGATAATTCTCCCGGAACGGCTGCGCATCATCAGCCTGGCTGCCTGCTGCAGGCATACGAAGGATCCGGTTAGATTGACATTTATCACCTGCTGCCACTGTTCCGGCTTCATGCGCACCAGAAGGCCGTCTCGAGTCAGGCCTGCATTGTTGACCAGGACCTGCAGGGACACCCTGTCTTTTATTTCTTTCTGGAAGAAGCCTTCAATGGCCTGGTGGCTGCCGATATCCAGGGCAAAGGACCCGGCCTGTCCGCCGCTGTCGGTTATGAACCGGCATGTTTCCTCTGCCTGCTCAGGCCTGCTCACGTATGTAATGTATACAAGGTAGCCGGCTCTGGCCAGGCGCAGGGCACAGGCCCGTCCTATGCCCCTGGAGCCTCCGGTGATCAGGGCTGTTTTGGGTAGATCAGACATATTGAACTCTCTTCAGGTTTGACAGGCCGATGGGCTTTAACTACCAGCCATGCAGTCCAAGGCCTGATTAATTCAGGCCAGGGCGGGACAGGGCCGTGCCGGGCACATCCGGCCTTGGATTCTTTTGCGCATGTTAATGTCCATGCATCCAGACAGTACATTGCCAGTGACTCAATGATAAGGGGTAACTCCCTGCTAAAACCGCACCAGGGCAGCTCCCCAGGTAAAGCCGCCTCCAAAGGCTACCAGCAGGACCAGATCTCCGGCCCTGATTTTTCCGGACTCCCTGGCCTCGGCCAGGGCTATGGGCACTGAAGCAGCCGAGGTATTGCCGTATTTCTGGACGTTGACAAAGATCCTACTGGAATCCAGGTTCATTTTTTTGGCTAAAGCGTCAATAATCCTTATGTTGGCCTGGTGGGGAACCACCAGGCTTACATCCTGGGGTCGGACAGAATTATTTTCAAGTATTTCCAGGCTTACATTGTACATGGATCGTACTGCATGCTTGAACACCTCCCTGCCCTCCATCTGAACAAAAAAATTTTCGCCCACAGGCTGGCCCAGAGTCAGGGGGTAAGCTGATCCTCCCCCTTTCACGGTCAGCAGTTCGCCAAGAGCCCCGTCAGCTTTGAGACAGACATCCACCAAACTGCCAGCCATGTTATGAGCGGGGGAGCAGGTACTGGATATGACTGCTGCTCCTGCACCATCTCCGAAAAGCACACAGGTGCTCCGGTCGTCAAAATTAACCCTGGAGGTCAGCACCTCTGAAGCCACCAGAAGAACATTGGCTTTGGAGGAGATAGCACATAAGCCCCTGGCTATTTCCAGACCGGAGACAAACCCGGTGCAGGCAGTGTTGATGTCCATGACAGCAATATTACTGTGCTTCAGTTTTTCCAGGAGTACGCAGGCAGCATTGGGTAAATAGGTATCCGGAGTAAATGTAGCCATAATGATGTGAGTAAGCTCCTGGGGGGTAATCAGGGCTTCCTTCAGGGCCTGGAGGGATGCCTGATATGCAAGATCCGAACATGTCTGGCCGGCACTGATATGCCTCTGCTTTATTCCGGTTCGGGAGGTGATCCACTCATCGGATGTGTCCACCAGGTGTTCAAAGTCGTGGTTGGTCATGATCTTTTCCGGAACATGAAAGCCGAACCCTGTGATATAGCAATTGTATTTCATGGAGAAACAGTATCCTGCAGCCCTTCAGGTATGCACGATTCTAAAGGCAGGGTTGAAAAGACCAGTATTCATAACGACTGTTTCCTGGGCAGGGCCTTTTTGCCGAAAAGACCGATATCCTGATTGGCTCCCAAACCTTGAACAAGATGTTCATTGGCCTGGTTGCGAACGAACTCACCGGCCATCAGTATTGCATTGGTTATGGCCTTGGAATTGGATGATCCGTGACATACTATTCCTATTCCATTGAGACCCAGAAGGGGAGCACCGCCGTATTCGGCGTAATCAATGTGCCTGCCGAATCTTCTGATGGCTCCTGTGCCCAGCACAAAGCCCAGTCTGGCCAGCAGGCTCTTTTTTACCTCGGTCTTGAGAATTCTGCTCAGGGACAAGGCCAGCCCTTCCATAAGCTTCAGGGCCACGTTTCCTACAAAGCCGTCGCATACCACCACGTCTGCCTTGCCGGGAAAAAAGTCGCGGCCTTCGATGTTGCCGATGAAATTCATGGAAGACATCTTGAACAGCTTTATGGTTTCCAGGACCAGCTTGTTGCCCTTGCCTTCCTCTTCTCCAATGGTCAGCACGCCCACTTTGGGCCTGTCAATGTGCAGCACGCTGCGGGCAAAAACCTCGGCCATGAGCCCGAACTGCACCAGGTGGTAGGGCTTGCACTCCACATTGGCCCCCACATCCACCAGGATCAGGGGTTCTTTTTTTTCTGTTGGAAGTATGGAAGCCAGTGCCGGACGTTCAATGCCCCTGATGCGGCCCAGAGTAAACATGCCGCAGGCAAGGGTTGCTCCGGAGTTGCCGGCGCTGACCACTCCATGGGCTTTTTTATCCCGCACAGCCATGAATGCGGCCTGGATGGAGGAGTTCTTCTTGCGCCGCAGCACCTCTGAGGGCTTGTCGTTCATTTCCACCACTTCCGTGGAATGAACGATTTCCAGATGGAGTCCCCGGGTTTTTTCCCTGCTTAAAATCCTGTCAATCCTGTCTTGGTCTCCTACCAGGACCAGGCCCAGTTCATCCTGTCTGGCCGCCTTCAGGGCACCGGGGATGACCACATCCGGGCCTGTGTCTCCCCCCATGGCATCCACGGCGATTATGGGCTTAGCTTGCTGCATCCTGTGAAGGCTTCAGGTATTGGCGGCTTCTGTATGTTCCGCATTGAGGGCAGACCTTGTGGGACAGGGTGGCCTCCCCGCAGTCGCAGTAAATAAAATTTGGCGTCGGAATATGGTCATGGGACCGGCGCATGCCTTTTTTGGATCTGGATGTTTTTTTCTTGGGTAAAGCCATTATCAACCTCTTTATCGGTTTATTTTCAGGTTGCGCAGCATCGCCAGCCTTGGATCCAGAGTTTCCTGGGAGCAGGCGCACTGACCAAAATTTCTATTTCCCCCGCAACCGGGGCAGAGCCCCAGGCAGGTCTCAGCACACAGCGGTTTGTCCGGGAGGGCCAGGATAAAATGCTCCCAGGCCAGTTGTTCCGGGCTGAACCACCACTTTCCGTTCTCTTCCTTCAATGGGCGCTCACGGGGCAGTTTCTGTGCATCCTCAGCATAGAGTTCGTAAACATCAATGTCGTAGCTGATATTCACTGTGCCGGGTTCCAGGCATCTGGAGCAGCTCAGGGACACCTCTCCCATGATTGTGCCCCTGAAGTACACACCTTCCTGCCGGGGTGTCACTTCCAGGGAGGTGACAAGGCTTTTGATCACATGACAGTCAAGGGCAAACCGCTCCCACAACAATAACCACTTGGGGTCGTCTTGAAAGGAAAATCTTTGACCCTGTGCAGGGATATCGGATAAAGACACCCATTTTAACAATAACATGGATAAGCTCAAAAGTGTTTTATTATCTTTGAAATCAGAATAATGTCAAGATTTATGCTCTTGCAATTTATTTTATTACAGTTTAATATTTATTATTTTAGTTATGACAAGGGCAATACAAGGTTCGGATTTTAATTGCACCTGCTGCACCTGCCGGTATAGTCCGGTCACTCAGGCCTGGAACCTGTTTTCAGTGTTCAGAGGAAAGGTTTTTCTTTCTGATTTGACACAACATTTTAATATTTCATGAAAAAAAAGCAACCAGGATTATCAGGAGGTCAGATATGTCCAGGGAATGCGAGATATGCGGCAAAAAGCCACGCACAGGAAATAATATCAGCCACGCCAACAATCACAGCAAAAGGCGGTTTCTGCCCAACCTGTGCCGGGTCAGGGCCCAACTGCCCCGTGGAGGAGTGCATAGAATCATGGTCTGCACCAGCTGCCTGCGTTCAGGGGCAGTAAAAAAGCCCATGGCCAGAACAGCCTAGGCACAGCCGGGTCAGTACCTCAATCTGCTGGCCCGGCAGCACCCATTCAGGCAAGGACCCGCACATAAGCAGCTTCTTGGGCAACGGCTCTTCGAAGTTTGCTGTGGAGTTATTATAGCATTACATTCCGTGTTTCCGGCTCCGGGATTCCGGATAAAGCTTTTTATTTTTAACTGTAAGTAAAATCAACATGTTGCGTCGAGGAACCTTGGGCAACTTGGCAGCTGTTTTATTGAAAAGACCTGCCGTATCCTGTTTCCAGGAGTTCACATTTTATTTCAGGCGCCAAAAGCCAGGCCTGATTTACTGCTCTATGGATTCCATGGTTTCTTTAAGAATGCGGGCGGATCTCTTCAGGGCATTGAGTTCGCCTGGGTCCAAAGGGCTGGTCAGTGTCCGGTCCACACCAGAGGAGCCCACCACGCAGGGCAGGGAAAGACAGACATCTTCCAGGCCGTAAGCTCCCTGGGTCAGCTTGCTGACAGTAAGCACGCTGTGCTGGTTCATGAGTATTGCCTGGGTGATCCGCACCATAGCCAGGCCAATGGCGTAGTGGGTCGCCTTTTTTTTCTGGATCACATGATAGGCTGCATCTCGAACGTCGGCCTCGATTTCCTTCTTCTTGTCCTCAATGTAGTTCCCGCAGATTTCACAGTATTCCTCCAAAGGTATGCCTGCAATGTTTACCCTGCTCCATACGGCAACCTCGCTGTCTCCGTGCTCGCCAATGACGTATCCGTGAACATTTCTGGAATCCACGCCATAGTGCTGGGAAAGGAGGTAGCGAAAACGCATGGTGTCCAGAACCGTGCCCGAACCTATCACCCTCCCCGGCGGCAGCCCTGAAGCCTTGAGGGCCACATGGGTCAGGATATCCACGGGATTGCTCACCACCAGCAGAATGGGATCAGGGTTGTACTTCAGGATCCTGGGGATGCAGTCTTTGATTATTTCCGTATTTCTTTCGGTCAAATGCAGTCTTGTCTCGTTCTTCTTCTGGCTCTCCCCGGCCGCAAGGACCACGATCTGAGCGTGGCGGCACATTTCAAAGCCTCCGGCACGTATGTCCACCGGCTCCACAAAGGGAAGACCGTGGCTCAGGTCCATGGCCTCTCCCTCAGCCCTGTCCCGGGATCTGTTGATCAGGCCTAATTCGCGCACCAGTCCCTTGATGGTCAGGGCGTAAGCATAGGACATGCCCACCATGCCGGTGCCGATGATGGTCACTTTCTTATGCTGTAAAGATCTTTGTGTCATGTTGTTTCACCTTCCTTGCTGACAGGTTTGAAAATCCGGGTCTTTCTGCCTGCCGGAAATCACCGGATGGAGCACTTTGTTTTTGCCAAGCGCCTGTATGTATTATAACCCTTATCCCGGCAAGTGCAAAAAAAAATATCGATCAGGAGCTGAAAATGAACATCCACCGTCTTCAGTATGCTCAGACCATTACTGCAGATATTCAAACCGCCTGGGCATTTTTTTCTGATCCCTGCAATCTGTGCAGGATCACTCCTGAATGGCTTTGTTTTGACATTCGTTTTGTTTCACCAGGGGAAATGTATTCCGGGATGATCATTGAGTATGAAATCCGGGCCATTGCACGCATATCCATGTACTGGCTTACGGAAATTACCCATGTCAAGAAACCGTATTTTTTCGTGGACGAACAGCGTCTGGGACCATACCGTTTCTGGCACCACCAGCACCTTTTTCATGAAAGCTCCCGGGGAACGGAGATCATTGACCTGGTGCACTATGCTCTTCCATTTGGCCGTTTTTCAGCACCGGTGCATTATTTTCTTGTACGTCCCAGGCTGGAGCAGATTTTTTCCTTCAGACATAAAGCACTTGAACGAATATTCGGCTCAGGGCATGTTGACTGATTCAATGCTATAATTAGTAATTATTACTTTTGATGTTTTGGGACACCTTGTATGAGAATTTTTATAACCTCTGAACCCAATCCAGGGTGAGCAAAGAAGAAGAGAATGAACAGACTGGACAATGAATCTCTGGCAGAAATCTGTTTTGAAGTCTTGTGGGAAAGCAGTGAAGCTTTACACAGAGAGCATTTTCTAGCCCCCAGGGTCAACATGTGGCGTGATATTTTTCCCCGGGGAATGAAGGACGCTCTCCTGGGCCTGGAAAAGGGACAGGAAATTGAGATGGAATTCGGACCGGGTGATGCTCTGCCCGGCCGCAAGGATCAGGACATTGTCAGAACCGGTGCCCGGGATTTCATGAACAGGGAATTCATGGGAAGGGAAATAGTCCCCGGGGTAGGCAGGTTCTATCCCCGCGGGCTGCTGGGCGCTGCGCATTTCTTTCCACAGGATATGCGTCCGTGCAGGTTGCTCTTCAGGGACAACTCATCCCTTGTGGCCGACTGCGCCCATCCCCTTGCTGATAAGAAACTCAGAGTAAAGGCCAGGCTGGAGGATATGGCGGTCAAGGACTGTGAAACCGGTGGCAGAGTAAACCACTGGATGGAGGTAATTCTGGGAACCGGACCAGGCATGCAGGCCAGGATTCCTGGAACCGCCACTGAATTTGTATCCAGCCAGAGCTTTGAGCGCGCCGACCAGAGTGATGACGGGCTGTTCTATTCATCACCCAGGTTTGTGGAACACATAGATTCCCGAGCCGGGAATTTTCTCGGCCGGGAGTACTGCAGGAGCATAAAACCGGGTATGCGCATTCTGGACCTGATGGCCAGCGTGACATCGCACCTTCCCCAAAGCCTGGAAGCAAAGGTCGTTGGACTGGGCCTGACTGCCCTGGAAATGGATGCAAATCCCAGGTTGGATGCCTACACTGTGCATGACTTGAACCGCTGTCCTGTGCTTCCATATCAGGACGAATCATTTGATGCGGTTCTGTGCAGTCTGTCTGTGGAATACCTGATCCACCCGGTCGCCATAGCCGCGGAAGTGTCCAGGGTGCTCAGGCCAAACGGGGTCTTCCTGGTGGGGTTCTCCAGCCGCTGGTTTCCACCCAAGGTCACCAGGCTTTGGCAGGAGCTGCATGAATTCGAAAGGGTGGGATTTGTCCTGGATCTGCTTTTGCACACAGGAGCCTTCAAGGATCTGGAAAGCTTAAGCATCCGCAACTGGTACCGGCCGGCTGATGACCCGCACATTCAAAAGACCTGGATCAGCGATCCGGTATACGTGGTCAGGGGCAAAATCTCTTAGGCCAAAACCGGCCTGAATCATAAGCTGATATACAGGTGCGCCTGCAAAGTTTAAAGATCCGGTTCCTGATGGACCGGATCTTTAGTTACCTCACTGTCCTCTACTTTCAAACATCCAAAGACACACCCGCCGGTCACCCGGCAATTCTCTGCGATACTTTTTGTGGTTCCTCGACGCAACGTGTGGATTTTACACACAGTTAAAAATAAAGAGCTTTATCCAGAATGCTATACTAATCCACAGCAAACGTCGAAGAGCCCTTTTTGTTTTATGGCAGGGATGAGTGCAGTCATCAGGGTCAAAACCTCCAGCTGAGACTTGTTTTCAGTCCGGGCCTGTTCTTGAATTCTTCTTTTCCAATCCGGTTTTTGTCCTGGTCATAGATTTTCCATTCCCGGGCCAGAAGAAAGTATGGACCCATAGACAGGGTCATATTCTTCATTGGTCTGATCTCCGCATCCAGGCTTAATTTCACTGCCTGCTCCCGGAAGTACCCCTTTTCAGCAACCTGGCTGTCGTTTTTCAGCCTGTATGCCCTTACATTGAAGTCGGCTCCGGCCCTGAGGGCAATCGTATCAGTAAAAACGTAGCGCATTTCTGTAGAGGGGAATCCTATCCTGAAGGACAGGCCCGGATCCCTGGGGGAACCGTATCCCAGACTCAGAGCGGGCAGCACAATGCTTCTAACCGGGTGGCAGGCTCCTGCCAGTCCTATCCCGGCTGACCAGCCACTCTCGAATAATCTGAAAAACATGACCCTGGCGGCCAATCCGAAAGAATCGGACATCTCCCGTTCAAAAGCGCTGCTTATTCCTCCCCCCAGGTTCAGCATCCATTCCTGGCTCAGCAGGATATTCCTGTTGGCGGTCAGGAAAAGATAATGCATATCGTCCCACGGGGTGCGGCTGTTTCCGGTCAGGCCCAGGTCCTGATGGTTGTCCCAGGAATAACGCGTATAATCGTATCCCAGGGTAAAATGGGAGCAGGAGGCCCGGAAACCGTACCTGGTCCTGGACACCGAAGCATCTGAATCTTTTATCCCGGCCTTGAAAGCATGGTTCAGACCGGCCTCGAGTTCCAGGGTGCCTGATTCAGCTGCCTGAGCCTTAACCAATATAGCAGGGACAAAGATGAACAGACAGCACAAAAGCACGGGCAGGATTTTTTTCACCGGATTTCTCCTGGTACAGAGATAATAACTTGGTGTGGCTGCTGGATGCGGTTGCCGGACTGAACCACTGTTTCAAAAGCCGGGAGCATACTGGTGCCCGGGGCCGGACT